>NZ_CP095732.1:1923571-2243928 GCF_020447305.1 Abyssibius alkaniclasticus
ACAACGATCGTCTTTCAGGTGCGCAACATTCCGGCCGCCCTGTATAAGGCGATGGGCGGGTTTGCCACCAATGGTGTGAATATGGTGAAGCTTGAAAGCTACATGCTGAACGGCAGTTTCACCGCCACGCAGTTCTATGCCGATATCGAGGGCCACCCCGATGATGCGCCGGTTGCCCGCGCGCTGGAAGAGCTGCGCTATTTCACCAATTCACTTTCGATTCTCGGCACTTACAAGGCGCATTCATTGCGCAAGCTGGTGCAAATCTAGGCGCTTGGCTTGCGGCGCGCCTGTTTGCTGCCTATGTCATGTGGCGGTTCAACAGTCATAGGATTGCCAATGAGCAGCGCAACGTTCTGGAACAGGGCCGCCCCGCGCTATGCCGCCATGAAAATCTCTGACCCCGAGATCTATGCGCGCAAGCTGGCAGAAACGCAGGCGCTTCTGCGCCCCGACATGCATATGGTTGAATTTGGCTGCGGCACCGGCGGCACGGCCATTGCCCATGCCCCGCATGTGGCGCATGTGCAGGCGGTGGACCTGTCCCAGGCCATGCTTGACCTTGCCGCCGACAAGGTTGCGCAGGCGGGGGTGAAGAACGTCACGCTGGAATGCGCGGCCATCGAAACCGCCAATGTGGCCCCGGAAAGCGCCGATATCGTGCTGGCGATGAGCCTGTTGCACCTGTTGCCCGATCATAACGCGGCCCTGGCGCGCATTTTCACCATGCTCAGGCCCGGCGGCTATTTCGTGTCATCCACCGCCTGTATCAGCAAATGGAACCTGCCGATTCGCACGGCGATTCCGCTGATGCGCCTGTTCGGCAAAGCGCCGCTTGTGCGCTATTTCTCGCCCGAATCCCTGCTGAATGACATGCGGCGCGCCGGGTTTGAAGACCATAGCCACTGGCAGCCGGGGCGCGGCAAGGCGATGTTCGCGATCATGCGCAAACCAGCACGCTAGGGCGTGGCAAAGGCGGCCAGATAGTTGTCGATCATGATGGCCAGCACCGTGGGGCAGGGGCTGGCCCCCACATCCAGACGGCGGCGCAGCAATTGTTCGCCAATGAAGAAGTGCAGAATCGGCCGCGCTTCGGGGCCTGCATCCAGCGCGGCGCACAGGGTTGCCTCATCCTGCTGGCCAATGCCGCAGACAAGCGCGCCTTGTGGTGTTTTGAAGGTCAGCCAGACAAGAAATGTTGCCACTTCGCGCAGCAAGGGCAGGGTAAAACTGCCCTGAATGTCTATGCCGCACACCGTTTCGCCCTGCACAAGCAGATTGTCTGGCACAAAATCGCCATGCAAGCCGCCGCGCTGAAAGGCAAGGCCGCGCACATGCGCCATCTGGGCGCGCAGCGCGCCGTGCAAACGCGCGGCCTCGGCGGGCAGGGCGGCAAGATCATGCCCTTTTACCGCGCGGTCGATCCAGCCCATCGGATAGAAATGCGGGGCCGTATCCTGCCCTTCGCAAAAGGCCAGCAACCATTCTGCGGCCAAACCCAGCAGGCGGTTGCGCTCGGGCAGGGCGGGTTCCGCGGCGAAAAGCGCGCTCATCGGGGTGCCGCTTTGCCGTGCCATCACCACAAGCCCGTGTTCAGGCGCGGCCCAAAGCAGGCTTGGCACGGAAAATGCGGGGTCGGTCATGCGTTCAGCCGCCGCGCTCAATGCCTTGGCGGCATTTGCAGCGCGTGTGCTGGCACTTTCACCCGCATAGGATTTGATGATTGCCGCAGCGCCGTCAAACCGTGCAGCAAACACCGATTGCCCGCGCCGCGCGGTCAGCCCGCGTTCCAGCACAAGCCCGCCGGGCAGGGCGCCACTGGCCAAGAGCGCCGCAATGCGCGCCTGTTCAGACACCCAGTAGCGGCCCGGTGCAGGCAATGGGCAGGGGGGTGCGGCGAATCAATTCCAGCACCAAAGGCGGCACGGCCGGGTCATCGGGCAACCGAGTGCTTTCGATCATCACGCGGCCATCGTCGGTTCTGGACATTGTCCAGCAATCCGGCTCGGGGTCATTATCATAGACAAAGCACATTTGCGGCCCCGCCGCATACCAGCTTCCGCGCAGACAATTGCCATCGCGGTCTTGCCAGATCACCGTCTGATCTTCGAAATATTGCTCCGCACCGTAATGATACCCGTTTTCCGAATACCAATAGGTTTGTCCTTCGGCAGCGGCGCCAAATTCATCGGGCATGATCGCGGTTTGCGCCTGCACGGCCCCGGCACAAAACAGCGCGGCCATAAAAACAGCCCACCTCATCGGGCCACCGGCAGCAGGGGCTGCGTGGGGCTTTGCGGCAGGCTGCTCAACAGCTCGTCGCCGCATTGCACAACCGTGCGCCGCACATCGGCCACGAACTGAATTTCAATACCGTCGCTTTCATCCAGCCCGTTGATATAGACACCCTCCTGCAACCGATGATGGGTAAAGCAGCTTGGCGCCGCCCCTTCCCATTCAAAGCAGAAGGCGGGGCCATCCATATACCAAATGCCGTTCAGGCAAATGCCGTTATTCACGGCAATCACCACGCGGTTTGTGCCGGTCACATAAAACTCGCGCGCGAAAAATTCGTTGTCTATTGTGTAGGTTACAGTGCGGCCTTCAACCATTTCACGCCATTCGCTTTCGCTCAGCATCGGGGCGGATGTAACGCGGCTTTGCAGCGCGGCCAGGTCCGACCAGTCTTCGGCCCATGCACTGCCGGCCAGAAGTATCAGCGGCAAAACCAGCCTCATTGCGCCGGCTCGTAGCTGACCATGCCCAATGTGCAGCTTATGGGCGTTTCGCTGAATTGCGAGATCGGCTCGAATCCGCCAAGCGGCAGCCCATCCTCGAACAGTTGCGAAATGATCACCCCGTCATGTTCAACCCAGCCTGAACAGACCGAGCCACCATTATCCCAGTCAAAGCAGATCAGCTCGCCTTCGGGGCGCCAGATGCCGGTCTGGCATTCGTTTTCGGGGGCGCCGACATAGCGCAAGATCACCGCATTCGTGCCGGGCGGATAATATTCGACATAGACATCCTGAAACCCGTTGGAATAGGTCATCGCGCGGCCTTCCGTCATGGCGCCAAACGCCTCGGGGCCGATGGGAATGCCCTTGTCATAGCGATCGGCCCAAATCTCCTGGCTCTGGGCTTGCAGGCCAAGCGGCGCAAACAGGGCCAGCGCGGCCATCATCGGTTTTATCATCAAACTGCTTTCAAAAAGAATCATCTCACCCGGTCGAATCTAATACCTGACAGGATAAAAACAATGCGGGCGGTTTAGGCTTCAATTCGTCGCATTTTACCTTTGCGCCGCGATTGTGCCTGTTAAGGTGGCCGCGCAACCGGAAAGCAGCGGCGCAAGAGGGATTATGGCATTGGACGAACGTAAAGGCGTGTGGAAAAAGGCGCCAGGCAAGGGGCGGCACACCCCCAAGGGCCGCCAGCTCGATGATGCGGCGCATGAAAATATCCGCGCCCTGCTGGGCGAACGCCCGCGCCAGCGCGATATGCTGATCGAGTATCTGCACCTCGTTCAAGATGAATATGGGCATATTTCCGCCGCCCATCTGCGCGCCTTGGCCGAGGAAATGCGCCTTGCGCAGGCCGAGGTTTACGAAGTGGCCACGTTTTATGCGCATTTCGATGTGGTGAAAGAGGGGCAAACGCCGCCCCCCGCGCTGACCATCCGCGTATGCGATTCGCTGTCATGCGAACTTGCGGGCGCGCAGGCGCTAAAAGCCGCGCTGGAATCCGGGCTTGATGCCAGCGCCGTGCGCGTGCTGCGTGCGCCCTGCATGGGGCGCTGCGATACGGCGCCTGTGCTGGAAATCGGCCATAACCATATCGACCATGCCACGCCCGAAAAGGTGGCTGCGGCGATTGCGGCGGATGATACCCACGCCCATATTCCGCCCTATCAGCCCTTTGCCGATTATGCCGATCAGGGCGGCTATGCCGTGCTGCGCGATTTGCGCGCCAGCGGCAATGTCGATGAAATCCAGCAAACCCTGCTTGATGCCGGCTTACGCGGCCTTGGCGGTGCGGGCTTTCCTTCGGGCAGGAAATGGAGCTTTGTGCGCGGTGCCGCCGCCCCGCGCTATATGGCCGTAAATGGCGATGAGGGCGAGCCGGGCACCTTCAAGGATCGCTTTTACCTCGAACGCCAACCGCATGTTTTTCTTGAAGGAATGCTGATAGCCGCCTGGGCGGTCGACGCGGCGAAGGTCTTCATCTATATGCGCGATGAATACCCCGCCGTGCTGGAAATTCTGCGCCGCGAGATTGCCGCTTTGGAAGTGGCGGGCATTGTCAAACCCGGCTATATCGACCTTCGGCGCGGGGCTGGCGCCTATATCTGCGGCGAAGAATCCGCGATGATCGAAAGCATTGAAGGCAAGCGCGGACTGCCGCGCCACCGCCCGCCCTATGTGGCACAGGTCGGCATTTTCAACCGGCCCACACTGGTGCATAACGTCGAAACCCTGCACTGGGTGGCGCGGATCTGCCGTGAAGGTGCGCAGGTGCTGAACGCCACCGAAAAGAATGGCCGCAAGGGTTTGCGCAGCTATTCGGTTTCAGGCCGGGTGCAAAAGCCCGGTGTGCATCTTCTGCCCGCGGGCTCGACCATCACCGATATCATTGCGGCCGCGGGTGGAATGCTGGCGGGCCATCGCTTCAAGGCCTATCAGCCCGGCGGGCCATCTTCGGGCCTTTTGCCGGCAAGCATGGCCGACATCCCGCTCGATTTTGACACGCTGCAACCGCATGGCAGCTTCATCGGCTCGGCGGCGGTGGTTGTGCTGTCGGATCAGGACTCTGCCAAGGCCGCCGCGCTGAACATGCTGCGGTTTTTTGAAGATGAGAGCTGCGGGCAATGCACCCCCTGCCGCGTGGGTTGCGAAAAGGCCGTGAAGCTGATGCAGGCCGATACATGGGACCAGCCCTTGCTGGAAGAGCTTTGCACCGCAATGGCCGATGCCAGCATTTGCGGCCTTGGCCAGGCCGCGCCCAACCCCATTCGCCTGACCATGCAGCATTTCCCTGACGAGATTTAGCCCCGTATGGATGAAACCCTGCTGCTGATCGCCCCCGCCAGCCTTGGCATGGTGCTGGCGGCCGTTTATCTGCTTGCTTTTGCGGGCCAGCCGCCGGGCTTGGCGCGCAGCCTGACCAAAACCGGCAGCGTGGCGCTGCTGTCGCTGGGCGTGGCGCTGGCGGGGGCGCCCTGGCCGCTGGTGCTTGGCCTCGCCGCCTCGGCCCTTGGCGACTACGCGCTGTCGCGCCCCGGCCCGCGCGCCTTTCTGGCAGGCATGTTGGCCTTTGCGCTGGCGCATCTGGCCTATATCCTTGCCATTCTCGGCTATGCGTGGGGCTTTGGCGCGCTTTGGCAATATGGCGCGCTCGCCGCCCTCGTCCTGCTGCTCATCAGCATGTTGCGCCAACTCTGGCCACGCGCGGGCGCGCTGCGCCTTCCCGTTGCCGCCTATGCGCTGATAATCGGCGCGATGGGCGCCGTGGCGATTGGCGGCGCCGTCAGCCTGGCGGGCATGGTGGTGCTGCTGGGCGCGGCCCTGTTCATCATCTCCGATGCGGTTCTGGCGGCGGAAACCTTCCTGCTCACCCCCGAAGCGTCGCGCGCGGCGGGAATGCCGCGCATTGTCTGGGTGCTGTATTACTCGGCCCAATTGTTGCTGGCGGTGGGTTTGGGCAACCTCGTTTAGCCCGGCCCCCCTTCCATTGCGGCGCAATGCGTATTAGGTGGACTGAACGCTAGGAGCCTTTTGCGATGTCATTTTTCAACACGCTCAAAACCCGCCTGTTCAAATCCTCCTCCAGGCTTGACGAGGGGTTGGAGGCGATTATTGCCGACGCCCCCGCCGAAACCCTGCCCCAGGAGGCCGAAGCCGCAGCCCCCCTGCCCACGCCTATGGCGCAAAAACCCGGCTTTCTGGCCCGTGCCCTGGGGCGCGATGCATCGGCGCGCGTGCTGGATGATGCGATGCTCGAAAGCCTTGAGGAATTGCTCATCCAGTCCGATATGGGCGTTGAAACCGCGCTGAAGGTCGCCGCCGCCCTGGCCGAAGGGCGCTTTGGCAAAAAACTTGGCGCGGCCGAAATCAAATCGCTGCTCGCCGCCGAGGTTGCCAAAATCCTTGCGCCGGTGGCGCGCCCCATGCCGCTCTATGCCAAACGCCCGCAGGTGGTGCTGGTGGTCGGCGTCAATGGCTCTGGCAAGACCACGACCATCGGCAAGCTCGCCAGCCAGTTCAAGGCCGCCGGAAAATCGGTTGTCATCGCGGCGGGCGATACCTTCCGCGCCGCCGCCGTTGAGCAATTGCAGGTCTGGGGTGATCGCGCCGGCGTGCCGGTCATGACCGCCCCCGAAGGCTCCGACCCGGCCAGCCTTGCCTATGAGGCCTTCCAGCGCGCCCGAAATGACGGCGCCGATCTGTTGATGATCGACACGGCAGGGCGGTTGCAGAACCGCGCCGATCTTATGGAAGAGCTGGCCAAGATCTTGCGTGTGCTGCGCAAGATAGACCCCGACGCGCCGCATAACACCCTGCTGGTGCTGGATGCGACCACCGGGCAGAACGCGCTGAGCCAGGTAAAGGAATTCACCCGCATCGCCGATGTTTCCGGCCTTGTCATGACCAAGCTCGACGGCACCGCCAAGGGCGGCGTTCTTGTCGCGCTGGCCGATCAGGTTGGCCTGCCCATTCACGCCATCGGGGTTGGTGAAAGCATCGATGATCTTGCGCCGTTTGATGCCGCCGATTTCGCGCGCGCATTGACAGGGGCCGAGTCCTGATGTCGCCTTCATGAGCGCCGTGATGAGCGCCGTGATGAGCGCCCGCATATGACAGAGTGGCTTCTTTCCATCGAGGGCACCGAAACCGGCCGCCTTCTGGCGATGGGCCTTGCTTTGCTGGCGGCGTTTTCACATGCGGTGTTTGGCGCGCTGCAAAAGGGCCGGTTCGACCCGTGGCTCACCCGTGGCGCGATAGATGCGAATTACGCGCTTATGGCCGCACCTTTCGCGCTGTTCGTCGTGCCCTGGCCCGAGCCGCATATGTGGCCGATCTTTGCCGGCATGATGGTCATTCATATCGGCTACAAGCTCTTGCAGGCAATGGCCTACGAGCGCGGCGCCTATACCGTGGTTTACCCCGTTGTGCGCGGCACCGGCCCGCTGATCACCGTTATTGCGGCAGGCATCGTGTTTGGCGAGCATTTCAGCGCCTTGCAATGGCTGGGCGTGCTGGCGCTGTCGGGCGGCATTTTCGGGCTGGCGGCCTTCAACCTGACGCGCGTGAATATCGACCCGGCCCGGCTGCGCGCCGCCATTGCGCTGGCCTTTGCCACGGGCATTTTCGTGGCCATCTACACCACTTACGATGCCTACGGCATCCGCGCCACGGCCAATCCGTTCACCTTTCTGGCCTGGTTCTTTTTTCTCGACGGGCTGATCTTTCCGCTGCTAGCCCTGCGCCGCTTTCGTGCCATGAGCAACCGGCCGAATCTCGGCGCTTTGCTCAAACGGGGTTTCATTGGCGGGCTGATCGCCTATATCTCATTCGGCTCGGTCATGATGGCAACACGGCTTGACAAGGTGGGCGAGGCGGCAGTCTTGCGCGAAACATCCACCGTCATTGCCGCGCTGATCGGCTGGCTGGTATTGAAAGAAACCGTGGGCTGGACGCGCGGATTACTCATGGCAGGCATCGCGCTGGGCGCGATCATTGTGGAATTTGGAGGCTGAAGATGGAGCGTAAACCGCAAGACCCGAAACAACTGGGCGGGTGGCGCAAAATGGCGGTCGAACTCGGCCCGGTGCTGGTGTTCTTCCTTGCCTACCGCTTTGCCCCAACCGAAGCGGGCCTTGGCGACGAGGCCCGCCAGCTTGCGCAAATCATCTTTGCCACGGCGGTGTTTGTGCCGGTCACGCTGGCCAGCCTTGTCTATAGCTGGGTCGTGGCGCGCCATCTGCCCAAAATGGCGGTCATCACGGCGGTCATCGTGGTCATTTTCGGCGGGCTCACGCTGTGGCTGCAAGATGCGACCTTCATCAAGATGAAGCCAACCATCCTCTATCTGGCCTTTGGTGGAATCCTTGGCTTTGGCCTGCTGCGCGGCCAAAGCTATCTGGAATATCTGATGGGCGACAATCTGCCGCTTCAGCCCGAGGGCTGGATGATCTTCACCAAACGCTTCGCGCTGTTCTTTCTGGCGCTGGCCGTGGCGAACGAGGTGATCTGGCGCAGCTTTGACACCGATATCTGGGTCAATTTCAAAACCTTCGGCCTGCCGCTGGCCAGCTTTGTGTTCATCATGACCCAGATGAGCCTGTTCACCAAATATGCCGTGGAAGAGGGCGACAAGCCGACCGAATAGCTATTCGGCGGCTTCAATCGCCGGCATGATGATGCGGTTCACGATATCGCGTGTCAGCGGGCCGGCATGGCGGGCGACAACGCGGCCCTGGCTGTCGATCACAAAGGTTTCCGGCACGCCGTAAATGCCCCAGTCTATCCCCGTGCGCCCCGATGAATCGGCCCCGACAGCCTCATAGGGGTTGCCAAGCTCTGCCAGAAAGGCAAGCCCCTGTTCGGGCTGGTCTTTGTAGTTGATCCCGTAAACGGGAATGCCCGCTGCGGCGAGTTCCACCAGCCTTGGATGTTCCACCCGGCACGGCCCGCACCAGCTTGCCCAGAAATTCACCAGCTTGACGCCCGGCGCTGTAAGGGCTTGCCGGGTCAGCATGGTGTTTGCGCCAAGCTGCTCCAGCGTCATTTCCGGCACCGCCTGGCCAATATAGGCGCTTGGCAACTGGCTGGGGTCGTCGCGGTTCAGCCCGAAAAAGAACAGGGCGCCAAGGGCTGCGAAAGCCAGCGGCGGAATCAGGACAAGTGGTGAAATCTTAGCCATTCAAGCAGCCTCCCGCCGTGTTTCAGCGGCCACAAGCGCGCGGCGGATGCGCGCATTGCGGCGTGTATAGGCCAGCACCAGCACGGCCAGAATCAACAGGGCGGCCGCATATGAGAACAGCACCGTATCGGCGTATTTTCCCAGATCTGGAAACATCAGCGAGCCCCCTGCATTTCAAGTGCGCGCAACCGGCGGGCACGAATTTCGCTGCGCGTGCCGATCAGCAGCAGCCAGATGAACAGCGCGAAAAACCCCACGATGGTCAGCACCAGCGGGAACCAATACACGTTTGCGACATTTTGCGCGCGATCCATCGACAGGCTCGCGCCCTGGTGCAGCCCCTGCGACCAGAAATTCACCGCATAGCGGCTCAGAACCGCAAAGACCGTGCCGACAAGCGCCAGAATCGAGGTCAGGTCCGCCGCCTTGTCCGGCTCGTCAATCGCCGCCCAAAGCGCGATATAGCCAAGGTAAAAGACGAACATGATCAGAAACGAGGTCAGCCGCGGGTCCCATACCCACCAGGTGCCCCACATCGGCTGGCCCCACAGCGCGCCGGTGATCAGCGCAATCAGCGTCATCGCCGCACCAATCGGTGCCGCAGATTTCGCGGCAAGCGCCGATACATGGTGCCGGCGGATCAGCCAGATCAGCGAGGTGACGAACATCATGAAGTAGATATTCACCGCCAGAAACGCGCTGGGCACATGGAGATAGATGATCTTGACGGTCGAGCCGAACAGATCGGCATCCGGTGTCAGGAAAAAGCCCCAGAGCAGCCCGCCGCCAAGTGCAACCAGCGTGAGGCCGCCAAACCACGGCAAAAGCCGCGCCGAAAGGCGCATGAATCGGGCCGGATTTGCGAATTCCCAGAATGACATGCGCCATAGGTAACGCGCCGGGCAGGGCGGTGCAATTGCCATAAGGTCACAGGTTGGTCAGCCAGCTAGCGAAGCTGGCTGCGCAGTGCGGCGGCGGCGGCAAAAGGGGCAAGCGCCAGCGTGGCAAGGCTTATCCCCGCCAATATCAGAAAGGCGGGCAGGGCGGGCTGGCCGCTGGCGGCATTGGCCGCGCAGCGCGCCCCGAATATCAGCGTTGGAATGTAAAGCGGCAGCACCAGAAGCGACAGCAACAGCCCGCCGCGCCGCAGCCCCACGGTCAGGCTGGCGGCAAAGGCCCCAAGGGCGGAAAGCGCCGGTGTGCCCGCCAGCAGGCTTGCCACCAGCCAGCCATAGCCCCCGCTCGGCAGGTTCAGCGTAACCGCCAGCACGGGTGCGGCCACAACCAGCGGCAGGCCCGTCGTCAGCCAATGCGCCAGCGCCTTGACCAGCACCGCCGCCTCCAGCGGCAGGGGCGAAAGCGCAATGATATCAAGGCTGCCATCTTCCGCATCGGCCTGAAACAGCCGGTCGAGGCTCAGCAAACAGGCCAGCAGCGCCGCCACCCACAAAACCCCCGGCGCAACCCGCGCCAGCAGCGCCGTATCCGGCCCAATGCCAAAGGGCACGAGCATCACCACGATCAGGAAGAACGCCAGCCCCAGCCCCGCGCCGCCGCCGCTGCGCAAGGCCAGCCGCAAATCGCGCAGCAACAGCGCCCTCATGCGAAAGCCCCGTCCAGGAACGGGTCGGCCATTCTGGCCGTGGGCGCGCTCAGCACCAGCGTTTCGGCAGTGTTCAGCGCCAGCGGCATATGCGTGGCAATGATCGCCAAGCCGCCGCTTGCACAATGCGCGTTGATCTGGCGGCAGAGCAGGGCCGTGGCACCGCTGTCCAGCGCCACGCTCGGCTCGTCCAGCAGCCACAGCTTGCGCTTGGCCAAGACCAGCCGCGCAAGCCCGATCCGCCGTTTTTGCCCGGCCGAACAATCGCCAGCCAACCGCCCTGCCAGTGGTGCCAGATCAAAGGCGTCAAGCGTGGCATCAGCATCGCCGCCAAACACCCCCGCCCAAAAGCGCAGGTTCTCGGCAACGCTCAATTGCGGCTTTATGGCATCCAGATGCCCGGCATAGACAACCTGCTCAGCCCAGACACTATCGCCAAGTGCGATCGTGCCCAAATGCACATCGCCTTTGCAGGGCACCAGCCCCGCCAGCGCGCGCAGCAGGGTTGATTTTCCAACCCCGTTCGGCCCGCGCAGCAACAAGGCCTGCCCGGAGCCAAGAGAAAAGCCAAGCCCCGCCAGAACCGCGCGCCCCCCCCTGTTGCAGGATAAATCTCTGACATTCAGCATCATGGCCTCGGCTTAGCGGATTTGCGCATTCGGGGGAAGGGTGCGCGCTTGACGCCGCGCGCAATACAATGTATACAATTGCACACAAAGAACTGCCGCCACCCTTGATCCAGACCAAAAACTAGGGCAAGAGGCAGGCACCCGCCAATTCCCCACCCGCCGAGGAGGCCAATATGACCGTCACCGTTGGAACTGATAGCGCCAAGACCCGCCGCAGCCTGGCCGCCGGTAGCGCCAATATCGCCTATTACTCCATTCCCGCCGCACAAGAGGCCGGGCTTGGCGATTTTTCGCGCCTGCCCGCCGCGCTGAAAGTGGTGCTGGAAAACATGCTGCGCTTTGAAGATGGCAAGACTGTCACGCAGGATGACATCCGCGCCTTTGCCGCATGGGCGCAAAACGGCGGCAAGAACCCGCGCGAAATCGCCTATCGCCCCGCCCGTGTGCTGATGCAGGATTTCACCGGCGTGCCCGCCGTGGTCGACCTTGCCGCCATGCGCGACGGCATTATCGGCCTTGGCGGCGATGCTGAAAAAATCAACCCGCTCAACCCGGTTGACCTTGTGATCGACCATTCGGTGATGATCGATGAATTCGGCAATCCGCGCGCCTTCCAGATGAACGTCGACCGTGAATACGAGCGGAATATGGAGCGTTACCAGTTCCTGAAATGGGGCCAGAGCGCGTTCAACAACTTCCGCGTCGTGCCGCCGGGCACCGGCATTTGCCATCAGGTCAACCTTGAATATCTGGCGCAGACCGTCTGGACCGACAAGGACCAGCACGGCACCGAAATCGCCTATCCCGACACGCTTGTCGGCACCGACAGCCATACAACAATGGTCAACGGCCTTGCCGTTCTGGGTTGGGGCGTGGGCGGTATCGAGGCCGAGGCCGCCATGCTTGGCCAGCCGGTGTCCATGCTCATCCCCGAAGTCGTGGGCTTCAAGCTTACCGGCGAAATGGTCGAAGGCACCACGGCAACCGACCTCGTCTTGAAGGTGGTTGAACTGCTGCGCAAACATGGCGTGGTCAGCAAATTTGTCGAATTCTATGGCGACGGGCTCGACCGTTTGCCGCTGGCCGACCGTGCGACCATTGCCAATATGGCCCCCGAATACGGCGCCACATGCGGCTTTTTCCCGATTGATACCGAGACGCTGCGCTATCTGCGCAACACGGGCCGTGATGAAGACCGGATCGCGCTGGTCGAAGCCTATGCCAAGGCCAACGGCATGTGGCGCGATGCCAATTACAACCCGATTTACACCTCGACGCTGGAACTGGATATGGGCACGGTTGTGCCCGCCATTTCCGGCCCGAAACGCCCGCAGGATTTTGTGGCGCTCGATGCGGCTGCGGCCACCTTTGGTGACTATGTCACCGGCCAGCGCAGCGCCAAGCCGGCCAATGAAAAGCAGAAAGTGCGTTGGGAAGGCGAGGGCGGCCAGCCCGAACCTTGCGATATTCCCGGCGACAAGGGCGACCACAAGCGCGGCTATGTGCAAACCGCAGACGGCAATTACCAGCTGCACGACGGTTCTATCGTCATTGCCTCCATCACCTCCTGCACCAACACCTCCAACCCCTATGTGATGATCGGGGCCGGACTTGTGGCGCGCAAGGCCCGCGAAAAAGGGCTGAACCGCAAGCCCTGGGTGAAAACCTCGCTGGCGCCGGGCAGCCAGGTGGTTTCGGAATATCTGGAAGCCGCCGGCCTTCAGGAAGATCTGGATGCCATCGGCTTCAACCTTGTCGGCTATGGCTGCACCACCTGCATCGGCAATTCCGGCCCGCTCGACCCGGCCATCTCCAAGGCGGTCAATGATTATGACCTGATCGCCGCCTCGGTCCTGTCGGGCAACCGCAACTTTGAAGGGCGGATCAGCCCGGATGTGCGCGCCAACTATCTGGCCTCGCCGCCGCTTGTGGTTGCCTATGCGCTGGTGGGTGACATGAATGTCGACATCACCACCGCCAGCCTTGGCAATGACCAGGATGGCAACCCGGTCTATTTGAAAGACCTGTGGCCGTCGAATGCCGAGATTGCGGAACTGGTTGAAAAAACCGTGACCCGCGCGGCCTTCCAGTCAAAATATGCCAATGTTTTCAAGGGCGATGACAAGTGGCAAAGCGTTGAGACAACCGACAGTCTAACCTATGACTGGCCGGCAACGTCGACCTATGTGCAAAACCCGCCCTACTTCCAGAACATGTCCAAGGAGCCGGGCGTGATCACCGACATCCTGGGCGCCAAGCCCTTGGCAATATTGGGCGATATGGTCACGACCGACCATATTTCGCCCGCGGGCTCCTTCAAGGATAGCTCGCCCGCAGGCCGCTACCTTGTCGACCGTCAGGTGCCGGTGCGCGAGTTCAACTCTTATGGCTCGCGCCGTGGCAACCACGAGGTGATGATGCGCGGCACTTTCGCCAATATTCGTATTAAAAACGAGATGTTAGACGGTGTCGAGGGCGGCTATACCAAGGGCCCCGATGGCGAACAGGCCTCGATTTTCGACGCGGCGATGGCGCATATCGAGGCGGGGACTCCGCTGGTTGTGTTCGGCGGAATCGAGTATGGCGCGGGCTCGTCGCGCGACTGGGCGGCCAAGGGCACCAGCCTTTTGGGCGTCAAGGCGGTGATTGCCGAAAGCTTCGAGCGTATCCACCGCTCCAACCTTGTGGGCATGGGGGTCATTCCATTCGAATTCATGAATGGCGACAGCCGCAAATCGCTGGGGCTGAAAGGCGATGAAACCGTTGATATTACAGGCCTTTCCGGCGATCTGAAGCCGCTGGCCGAAGTGCCCTGCACCATCAGGCGCGCCGATGGCTCGACGGTGGATATCACGCTCAAATGCCGGATCGATACCGAGATCGAAATCGACTATGTGAAACATGGCGGCGTGCTGCATTACGTGCTGCGCGACCTTGCCAAGAGCTAGGCAAAGGTTAACGCGGGGGGTAAATCTCCCGCGTTAAAGTTACAATATAACCGCAAAACCGTGCAGAAATGCACGGTTTTGTGCATTTCAGGGGCAAACAAGCCTGCTTAAATTGGGGCGTTAAGGAATTTGATGCGCCATCGGATGGGGCCGGATTGCGCTGGCTATTGGCCCGGTGCCCGAGCCGCAGCGGCCCAGGATTTGGCGCGCCAGATGACCGCACCGACAATCACGCCCCAGAAGGCGCCGCTGATGTCGAATAGGGTCATGCCGCTTGCGGCGATCAGGAAGGTCAGCGCGGGGGCTTCGAGCTGGGCCGTGTCCCTGAAGGCGGCCGAGATCGCGCCGACAAGCGCAGGCACAAGCGCAAGCCCCGCCACGGCGGTTATCAGCGCGATGGGGGCAATGCTGGCAAGGGTTGTAACAAAACCGGCGGCAAAGCCGAGCAGGACATAGGCGATGCCGGATGTCATTGCCGCCCAGTAGCGGGTTGCACGATTCTGCCCCGCATCTTCGCCCGCCATCATTGCCGCTGTGATTGCCGACATGTTCACGGGGATGGCGCCAAACGGTGCAATCGCAAGGCTGACAATGCCGGTCACACGCAGCATTGGTGGCCGGTTCACGCTGTAGCCGTTCAATTCCAGCACCGAAAAGCCGGGAATGTTCTGCCCCGCCATCGTGACCAGATAAAGCGGCAAGGCGATGGAAAAGAAGGATTGCAGCGTGAAGATCGGCGCCACGGGGGCAAGGGCCGGAAGCCATTGCGTGGGGGCGGATGGGCCAAGGCCCGAAGGCAGTTCGACGATGAAAACCAGCACAAGCAAAAAGGCGATGACAGCAAACGGCATGGCCGCCAGCCGGTGCCATGTCAGGCCAAGCAGCCATGCGCCCAGCACCGGCAGCACCAGAAGCGGAATTTCACCCAAGGCCAGTGCCGGGGCAAGGCAGAGTTTGAACAGCACACCTGCAAGCAGGGCATTGGCGATCGGCTTTGGAATCGCGGCGACGCTGCGGCCGATTGCCGGGATCAGCCCTGTCAGCACGATCAGGCCCGCGCTGTAAATCAGCGCGCCGGCCGCCTCGGCAAAGCCGCCCGGCAAAACGGCGGTGGCGGCCAGAAAGGCAGCCCCCGGCGTTGACCATGCCACCGCCGCCGGAATGCGCGTGATGGCCGGTAGCCAGATGCTGCAAACCCCCATGCCGATGGTTGCGAAAAACAGCCCCGTTGCCGCCTGAGACTCGGTGGCACCCATAGCTGTAAGTCCGGCAAGGACAATGGCGAAAGATGCGGAATAGCCGACAAAAGCGGCGAGCAGCCCGATATAGACTGCCGGAAAGGAGATGTCGCGGAACATGGGCCTGCATGGTATGTGTTGCGCCTGCGAGCATAACGCAACAGTTGCGCCAACCGCCATAGCGGAAATGGTGCGGATGGTGCAAATGCCGCCCCGGCGCGCGGCAATGCCCCTCCCTTCACGCCCGCTCGCAAAGGGTTGACTGGTATGCCGCCACAAACTGTCTTATGACTCGGGTAATCAAATCGGATGTGACGATGCGCCTTACCCTGATCCTTTCGGCCCTATTGGCCAGCCTGAATGCCATGCAGCTCCATGCCCAGACCGCAGCCGAAAACCCGGTGGTGGTAGAGCTTTTTACCAGCCAGGGCTGCTCATCCTGCCCGCCCGCCGATGCGCTGTTGCAGCAATTGGCCGAGCAGCGCGGGGTGATCGCGCTGGCGCTGCATGTCGATTATTGGGATTATCTGGGTTGGCGCGACGAATTTGCCCGCGCCGCCTTTTCGCACCGCCAAAGCCAATATGCGCAAACCTGGCGGCAGCGCACGGTGTATACGCCGCAAATTGTAATTCAGGGCGGCAATTACATGGCCGGCAACCGGCCGGACCGGGTGATGCGCGAAATTTCCGAGGCGCAGCGGCGCGCGCCAATGGCCATGATCGAGGCCACACGCCAGGGCGCGCGCGCCTCGGTGCTGATCACGCCGCTTGAAGGTGCGCGCCCGGCGGCGGTGTTTCTGGTGCGCTACACGCCGGAAATTACGGTTGATATTGAAAGCGGCGACAATGCCGGGCGCAAGGTGACCTATGTGAACATCGTGCGCGACTGGAACCTTGCCGCCGAATGGGATGGACGCGGCCCGCTGACCCTGAGCCTTGATGCGCTTGGCAACGAGAACTGGGTTGTGATCGTGCAGGCCGATGGCACGGGGCCGATACTTGCGGCGGCGGTGCTGGACTAGGCGGTGCGGGGCCAGGTGGTGCGGGGCCAGGTGGTGCGGGGCCAGGTGGCGGCTTGACCTTGCCGCGCGCTGCGCCCAGACTTGGGCAATGGCCCCGAATATGGGGCGAAAACCAGCATCAGGACAGCCATGCCCATCATCAACTCCATTGCCGACATGCAGGCCGAAATGACCGCGTGGCGGCATGATTTTCACGAAAACCCCGAATTGCTTTACGAGGTGCAGCGCACGGCCGGGCTGGTGGCCGAACGGCTGCGCGCCTTTGGCTGTGACGCGGTGGTCGAGGGCGTCGGGCGCACGGGTGTTGTGGGGGTGATCCACGGCAAGCAGCGCGGCGCGGGGCGGGTGATGGGGCTGCGCGCCGATATGGATGCGCTGCCGATGAGCGAGGCGACGGGGCTGGCCCATGCCTCCAGGGTGCCGGGAAAAATGCACGCCTGCGGGCATGACGGGCATACATCCATGCTGCTGGGGGCAGCAAAATACCTGTGCGAAACGCGGCGGTTCGACGGCACGGCCGTGGTGATATTCCAGCCCGCCGAAGAGGGCGGCGCGGGCGGCAAGGCGATGGTGGATGACGGGATGATGGAGCGGTTCGGCATTCAGGAGGTTTATGGGATGCACAACTGGCCGGGCATTCCGCTGGGGGAATTTGCCATTCGTCCGGGGCCGTTTTTTGCGGCCACCGATGTGTTTGACATTCATGTCACCGGCAAGGGCGCACATGCCGCCAAGCCAAACGATGGCGTGGACCCGACCGTGATGGCCAGCCAGCTGGTGCTGGCGCTGCAAACCATAGCCAGCCGCAATGCCGACCCGGTCGAGGCGCTGGTAGTGTCTGTCACCAGTTTCGAGACGGGGAGCAAGGCTTATAACGTGATCCCCGAAACCGTGCATCTCAAGGGCACGGTGCGCACATTGAAGCCGGACCTGCGCGACATGGCCGAGGCGCGGATGGGCGAGATTTGTGCCGGAATCGGCGCGGCGATGGGCGGGCGCATACTGCTCGATTACCGCCGCTCTTACCCTGTTATGGCCAATAGCGCGGCGCAGACCGAATTTGCCGCGCGGGTGGCCGAAGGGATAACGCCGGGCGTTGACCGCGCGGCACCGCTGATCATGGGCGGCGAGGATTTCGCCTATATGCTGGAGGCACGGCCGGGGGCGTATATTCTGGCGGGCAATGGCGACAGCGCGATGGTCCACCACCCGAAATATGATTTCAATGACGCGCTGTTGCCGGTGGGTGCAAGCTATTTTGCGCGGCTGGTGGAAGAGGGGATGCCCGTCTAGCCGGTTTTGGCACCACGATTGGCGGCGCTGCGCCCAAGCGCGATCGTGTAGCGGCCAAGCGATGCCAGCGCCGCTTCGGCCTGTGGCAGGTTGCGGTTTGCAAGCGCGTCGATCAGCGCGGCGTGGAAATTGGTGATTTCAACGCGGTCGCGGGCGCGATAGGTGATCATGTTCATCAGCGGCTGCATGGCTTCAACCGCGCCGGCAAGCTGGAACGACAGCACCGGGTTGGCGGCGGCATCGACCAGCGCGCGGTGGAAGGCAACATCGGAGGCGCAGAAGCTTTCATCCGTCAGGGCGGCGGATTGCTGGCGCGCAAGTTCGCGGCGCAGCGTGGCCAGCGTTCCGGCATTGGCACGCTCTACTGCCAGCGGCAGGCAGGCACGTTCCAGCGCAAACCGCGCCTCGGCCACGGTTTCAAAGCTGACGGCGTGCATGGAAATGAGCAGCGTGGCGGTGGTAATGGCCTGATCATAGGCCTCGGCCCAGTCGATTTTATTCACAAACGCCCCGCCCGCGGCACCGCGCTGCGTGCGAATCAGATTCTGCGCCGCAAGCCGTTTGAGCGCCTCGCGCACCGTGGGGCGGGAGACTGAAAACCGCTCGGCCAGTTCGGTTTCCGAGGGCAGGCGCGCATCGGGCGACAGGGTGCCGCTGACAATCGCCTCGCGCAATGTGTCGGAGATCTGCTTTGAAAGCCCGTCACGGTTGATGGTTGTATAGTCGATCATCGCATTCTCCTGTCGCGATCAATATGTCAGACAATTATTTATTTGACAATTGCAGAGATGCGCGCTGATGTGGGCGCTGAGAAACCAGCCCGGCCCGCCCATGCAAACCATTGCCCGCAAACGCCTGCCAAACCTGCCCGCCTTGCGCTGGCTGCTGTTTTACGGGCTGATTCTGGCGGCCTGGCTGGGGCTGTTTGTGCAGTTGCGCGGGGGGCAACACGGGGGGCAATTCGGGGCGCAGCACGGGGGGCAATTCGGGCAGATGCTCCAGAGCCTGAATGCCGCGCAAGCGGGCTATGGCGCAGCACTGGCCATGTGGGCGCTGATGGGTGCGGCAATGATGGCGCCAACCTTCCTGCCCGCGCTGAAAACCTATGACGATCTGCGCCATACCGGGGCGGTGCCGCGCGGCGGGTTTTATGCGCTGCTTGGCGGGTTTTTGGCCGTTTGGCTGGGCTTTGCCGCTGTCGCGGCTGGCGCACAGGTCGGGCTGGCCGGGCTTGGTGGCGGCGCGGCGCGCTGGGCAATGCCGCTTTTGCTGGGGCTGGCGGGGCTTTACCAGTTCAGTTCGGCCAAGGCGGGCTGCCTTGCAAAATGCCGCGCACCGCTGACCTTTTACATGGGCAACTGGCGCGACGGTTTCTGGGGCTCGGCGCGGATGGGGCTGAAACTGGGCACGCTCTGCCTTGGCTGTTGCTGGGCGCTGATGGCTTTGGGGCTGATCGGCGGCGCGATGAGCCTTGCGCTGATGGGGCTGGCCACTTTGCTGATGGTTCTGGAAAAACTGCCGCAAATCGGCCGCCATGTAACAAAACCGCTGGGGCTGGCCCTGCTGGGCGCAGCCGCATTTACCGCAATTTCTGGATAATCGGGGAGGATTGAAATGGCTGATGGAGCGCAACTGGGCACGGTGCCGTGGAGCATCAGGGGCGAGCTGATCTTGAACTGCAACTGCACGGTGTTCTGCCCCTGCGTTGTAAGCCTTGGCAAGCACCCGCCGACCGAAGGCTATTGCCAGGCCTGGGTGGGCATTCGCATTGACGCGGGCGCCTATGGCGATGCCAGCCTCGCGGGGCTGAATGTGGGCCTGCTGATGGATATTCCCGGCAATATGGGGCGCGGCAACTGGAAGGCGGCGGCCTATATTGACGAGCGGGCATCGGATGCGGCCTATGACGGTCTGGTGCATATTTTCAGCGGCGCGGCACGCGGCACGACCGGCCTGTTCAAAATGCTGGTGAGCGAGTTCTTGGGTGCTGAACGCGCGGCGGTGGAGTATCGCACCGAGGGTAAAACCCGGCATCTGACCGTGGGCAAAAAGATTGTCGGCGCGATTGAACCCGTGGCCGGGGCTGGCGGCAATGATATTGTGATTTCCAACACCGAATACTGGATGGGGCCGGATATTACCGTGGCCCATGCCCTGAAAAGCCGCGTGCGCGCCTATGGCCGCGTGTGGGATTTTGACGGGCGTTCGGCCGAGATCTGCCAGATAGACTGGAAGGGGCCAAAGTGAGCGCGCCGCTGCTTTCACCCTCGCGCCGGTTGCGGCGCACGCCATTCTCAAGCGGGGTCGAGGCGGCGGGGGTCAAGGCCTATACGGTCTATAACCACATGCTTTTGCCCACGGTGTTCCGCTCGGTCGAGGAAGATTACCACCATCTGAAACAGGCGGTGCAGGTTTGGGATGTAGCCTGCGAGCGGCAGGTGGAAATTCGTGGCCCCGATGCCGGCAAGCTGATGCAGATGCTCACCCCGCGCGATTTGCGCCGCATGGTGGCCGGGCAGTGCTATTATGTGCCGATTGTCGATGAAACCGGCGGGATGCTGAATGACCCGGTTGCCGTGAAGCTGGCCGACGACCGGTGGTGGATTTCCATTGCCGATAGTGACCTGCTTTACTGGGTGAAGGGGCTGGCCTTTGGCTACCGGCTGGATGTGCTGGTGGACGAGCCGGACATCTCGCCGCTGGCCGTGCAGGGGCCAAGGGCCGAGGCGCTGATGGCGCGGGTCTTTGGGGATGCGGTGAAGGATATCCGCTTCTTTCGTTTCGCGCATTTCGATTTTCAGGGCCGCGACATGGTTGTGGCGCGCTCGGGCTATTCCAAGCAGGGCGGGTTCGAGATTTATGTGAACGGCTCCGATATGGGAATGCCGCTGTGGAACGCGCTGATGGAGGCGGGGCGCGATCTGGATGTTCATGCCGGCTGCCCCAACCTGATCGAGCGGATCGAGAGCGGCTTGCTGAGCTATGGCAATGACATGACCGATGACAACACCCCGCATGAATGCGGGCTGGGGCGGTTTTGTGATACGCAAAGCGCGATTGGCTGTATCGGGCGCGATGCGCTGTTGCGCGTGGCCAAGGAAGGCCCGGTGCAGCAGATCCGCTCGTTGGCCATCGAGGGCGACAGGCTGGGGCTGTGTGACCGCTACTGGCCGCTTTGCACGCCTGCGGGCGAGCAGGTGGGCCGGGTGAGTTCGGCGGCATACGCGCCCGATTTTGGCACGAATGTTGCCCTTGGCATGGTGCGCATGACCCATTGGGATGCGGGCACCACGCTTGTGGTGCATACGCCCGGCGGGAAACGCGGTTGCGTGGTGCAGGAAAAACCCTTCAACTAGGCGGAAATGGCGATATGGGGGCCGCGATGATCACACCGGAATTTGCACGCATGATGGCGCGCTATAACAGCTGGCAGAACGGGCAGATGGCTGCGGCGATGGCAGAGCTGGATGAGGCGGCGCTCAGGGCCGCGCGCGGGGCGTTTTTCGGGAGCATCCTGCGCACGGCCAGCCATGTGCTGTGGGGCGACACGATCTGGATGTCGCGCTTCCAGGGGGTTGAGCCGCCTGCCGTGAGCATTGCGCAAAGCCCCGAAATGTTTGGCGAATTCGAGGGCTGGCAGCAGGCGCGTCTGGCGATGGATGCGCGCATAGAAGCCTGGGCGGGCAGGCTGGAGCAGGGCGATATCGATGCCGATCTGACCTGGTATTCCGGCCTGTCAAAGGCAGAAATGCGCAAGCCGATGTCGGTTCTGGTCGTGCATCTGTTCAACCATCAAACGCATCATCGCGGGCAGATTTCTGCTATGCTGACCGCGGCAGGCCAGGCGCAAGGCCCGACCGACCTGCCCTGGATGCCAAGCTAGAGGGGGAAAGCGAATGCGCGCCGATTATGAAGCCCTGAAGCCATGCCGTGCGAATTACGTGCCGCTGACGCCACTGTCGTTTCTGGCGCGGGCGGCACAGGTATTCCCCGATGATGATGCGGTGATTTATGGCAGCTACCGCGCGACGTGGCGGCAGGTGCAGGCGCGCATATCCGCGCTGGCCGATAGCCTGCGCGCCCGTGGCATTGGGCTTGGCGACACGGTTTCGGTGATCTGCCCGAATATTCCGCAAATGTTTGAATGCCATTATGCCGTGCCGCTGGCGGGGGCGGTGCTGCACAGCATCAATACACGGCTGGAGGCCGACACCATCGCCTATATGCTGGGCCATGCCGATAGCAAGCTGGTTTTGTGCGACAGCGCCTTTGCGCCGCTATTGCGCGCGGCGCTCGCGCTGCTGGGGCGCGATATTCCGGTGGTCGATATTATCGATGACCAGGCCGGGCAGGGGCCGGGCTTTGGCGGCGATGATTACGAGGCGCTTGTGGCGGCGGGCGATGCGGGGTTTGCGGGCGTGCCGGTGGAAGATGAATGGCAGGCGATTGCGCTGAATTATACATCCGGCACGTCGGGAAGGCCGAAGGGCGTGGTTTACCACCATCGCGGCGCTTACCTGATGGCGCTGGGCACGGCGGCGGGCTGGAGCCTGCCGCAACGCCCGACCTATATGTCGATCGTGCCGATGTTCCATTGCAACGGCTGGAACCACCCCTGGGCCATGCCGATCATGGGCGCGCGCATGGTGTTTGTGCGCGATACCACGGCGGTGAAAATGTATGAGGCGATCCGCGCCCACAAGGTTACGCATTTCGGTGCCGCGCCGATCATTCTGCAAATGCTGGCCGATGCGCCCAAGGATGTGAAGGGCGGGTTCGACCATGTGGTCAACGCCTTTACCGCCGGCGCACCACCCCCCGCCGCCGTGCTGGAAAAGATGCGCGCGCTGGGCTTTGCGGTGATGCATGTTTACGGGCTGACCGAAACCTATGGCCATGTCACCCAGTGCATTGCGCGCGAGGACTGGGCCGATCTGCCCGCCGAGCAGCAGGCCGAAATGGCGGCGCGCCAGGGTGTGGGCTTTCCGATGCTGGAGGCCGTGGATGTGGTGGACCGCGAAACCGGCGCGCCCGTGCCCGAGGATGGCGAGACACAGGGCGAGATCGTGATGCGCGGCAATGTCGTCATGTCGGGCTATTACAAGGATGCGGCGGCAACGGGCGCGGCGTTCAAGGACGGCTGGTTCTGGTCGGGCGATGCGGCGGTGAAATTCCCCGGCGGGCAGGTGAAAATCCGCGACCGGCTGAAGGATGTGATCATTTCGGGCGGCGAGAATATATCCTCGGTCGAGGTGGAGGGCGTGCTGTTCCGCCACCCCGCCGTGGCTTTGGCCGCCGTTGTGGCGATGGAGGATGCCAAATGGGGCGAGGTGCCCTGCGCCTTTGTCGAGCTGCGCGAAGGGGCAAGCGCGACCGAGGCCGAGATCATCGCCTTTTGCCGCGAGCGCCTTGCCGGGTTCAAATGCCCCAAAGCCGTGCGGTTCGAGGAATTGCCGAAAACCAGCACCGGAAAGATCCAGAAATTTCAATTGCGGGCGCGGCTAAGTGCCTGAGACAAGGAGATGACAATGAGCTTTAGGGCCCTGCGGGTAGACAAGAACGACGATGGCAAGACATCGGCTGCGGTTGTGGAGATGGCGTTGAGCGACCTGCCCGAGGCCGAGGTGACGGTGGCGGTGGAATATTCCACGGTGAATTACAAAGACGGTTTGTGCATTGGCCCCGGCGGCGGGCTGGTGCGCAACTACCCCCATATTCCGGGCATTGATTTTGCAGGCACGGTCGAGACCAGTTCCGATGCGCGCTATAAGCCCGGCGACAAGGTCGTGCTGACCGGCTGGCGCGTGGGCGAGGCGCATTGGGGCGGTTACAGCCAGCGCGCGCGGGTAAAGGCCGACTGGCTGGTGCCCCTGCCCGACGGGCTGAGCGCCAAGCAGGCAATGGCGGTGGGCACGGCCGGGTTTACGGCCATGCTGGCGGTGATGGCGCTGGAAGCGCATGGGCTGAAACCGGGGCGCGGGCCGGTGCTTGTGACCGGGGCTGCGGGCGGTGTCGGCTCGGTCGCGACGGCGATTCTGGCCAATCTGGGCTATGAGGTGGCGGGTGTGACCGGACGGCCCGAAACGGCTGAGTATCTGCGCGGGCTCGGGGCGGCCCGGATTGTGGCGCGTGCGGAGCTGAACGAAACCACCAAGCGCCCGCTGGAGGGTGAAACATGGGCCGGCTGTGTAGACGCCGTTGGCGGGGCGATGCTGGCGCGCGTGCTGGGGCAGATGAAATATGGCGCGAGCGTTGCGGCGGTGGGCCTTGCCGGGGGGGCGGCCCTGCCCGCCACGGTCATTCCCTTCCTGCTGCGCGGCGTGAACCTTTTGGGCATAGATAGCGTGATGCAACCCTATGACAACCGCCTGGCGGCCTGGAGGCGCATAGCGACGGACCTGCCGATGGACAAGCTCGAAGCGATGATCGTGCCGGCAACTCTGGGCGACCTGCCCAGGCTTGGCGCCGAAATTCTGCAAGGGCAGGTGCGGGGCCGCGTGGTGGTTGATGTGAACGCCTGAGCCTGATCTGTGCGGCGGGGCTTGGCAGAAACCGGTTTCAGTGCTTACACTCGCCCCAAATCAGGGGGCGGATATGAACGAGATCACCACAACCCAGGGGCAGCGCAACCTGCCGCGCTATTTTGCAACCATGTTCGCCATGCTGGGCGGGCTGAAACAGGGCGCGGTGCGCTTTACCCTGCCCGATGGCCGCGTGTTTCGTGCCGAAGGCCAGGCAGCGGGCGATATGGGCGAGATCATCGTGCGCCGTGGTTCGATGTTTGCGCGCATCGCGCGCGACGGGCAATTGGGCGTGTCAGAAAGCTATATGGATGGCGACTGGGACAGCCCGGATCTGCTGCGCCTGCTCGATGTGCTGATGCCCAGCAACGAGGCTTTTGCCGGCCAGATGCGCGGCGTGGGGCTGGTGCGCAGCTATGAGCGGTTGCGCCACTGGCTGCGCGGCAATTCGCGCAGCCAGGCGCAGCGCAATATCGCGCATCACTATGATTTGGGGAATGAATTTTACAGCCAGTGGCTGGATGAGAGCATGACCTATTCCAGCGCGCTGTTCGCCACGCCGCAAGACAGCCTTGCCGATGCGCAGCGCGCCAAATATGCCGCCATTTGCGACGGGCTGAATCTGCGCCAGGGCGATAACTTGCTGGAAATTGGCTGCGGCTGGGGCGGCTTTGCGGAATATGCGGCGCGCGAGCGTGGCGCGAAGGTGACAGGGCTGACGATTTCGCGCGCCCAGCATGATTTTGCCGCCGCGCGAATGCAGCGACTGGGGCTGAATGACCGGGTGGAGATTGTGTTGCGCGACTATCGCGATGCGCGCGGGCAATATGATGGCATTGCCTCGATCGAAATGTTCGAGGCCGTGGGCGAACCCTATTGGCCCGCCTATTTCGACACCGTGAAAGAGCGGCTCAAACACGGCGCGCGCGCGGCGCTGCAAATTATCACCATCCGCGATGATCTGTTTGACCATTACCGCAAACATGTTGATTTCATTCAGAAATACATCTTCCCCGGCGGGATGCTCCCCTCGCCGCACGCGCTGGCGCAGCAAACCGCGCAGGCAGGGTTGCAGGCGGTGAAAAGCTTTGACTTTGCACCAAGCTATTCGCGCACATTGCGGCTATGGATGGCCGAGTTCAACGCCAAATGGGAGGGCATCCGCCAGCTTGGCTTTGACGAGCGGTTCCGCCGGATGTGGAATTTCTACCTTGCCTCATGTGCCGCGGGCTTTGCGGGGCGGCAGATTGGCGTGGTGCAGAACACCTATCAGCGGGCCTAGCCCAGCCAGACCGACATCAACGACCCTGCACCCGGACGCGCCAGAAAGCTGACGCGCTGGCCGGCAAGGCTGCGCTGGCTGCCGACCCATTCGCCGCGCTCGGTATAAAACAGGTCTATCTCCATATCGCCGCGCACGGTGTAACGGGTGACATTGGTGGGGCCGGCGGCGGTTTCAAGCGTCATCGGGCCGGCATTGCCGGCGCGGATGTTCAAAGGCCGGCCATCTTGCGTGGAAATCCACACCGGGCGGGTGAGAAAATCGGCCGCAAAAAAGCTGGAGGTCGCGGGGTTGCCCGGCACAAGCCCCGAATAGCGCGAGCCGTTCACCTGCACACCGCCATTTGTGGCGCTGGCATTGGCGAATTCTGCACTGCCATCGTTATTGGTGGTGGCTTCGAGGTTCTGCAAACGGCCACCCTGCCAGGTTTCGCGCGCCTGCAAATCATAGCTGAAATTGAGCAGGCCAAGGATGGAAATATCGAGATTGGCGCTGACATCGGCGACGATGCTGCTGCCCTGCCGGCGCAGGCTGACCGTGCTGGCCCCAATTTCGCGACGCCCGATCTTGATCACGAAATCGCGCCGCGCGCTGGCGGCCGCCCAGATCGCGGTCGGGCTGCTCAGGGCAAGCGCGCCAGCCGCCCCGCCGGTTTTCAGAAAATCACGCCGCGAAAACACCATTGCACTACCCATTTATTCTGCGCTCTGCCACAATCCGGCCAGCGCCTATGGGCGATATATAATGCAATTCGCCGCCAGATCAAACCGGGCGGCTTGCGCTGACATGAAGGGTAACATTTCGTGCGGAACCTGTTTTTTTACGGCACATTGCGCGATGCCGATGTGCTGGCAATGGTTTTGGGCCCGGAACGCGCCACGCTGACGCCGGCCGTGCTGGATGACCATGTGGCAATGGCGGTCGCGGGCGAGACCTTTCCGATAATTCACGCGAAGATCGGCGCGCAAGCGCATGGTTTATTGGCAGAAAACCTGAGTGATGAAGCTGTTGAACGGCTGAATTATTTCGAGCTTGGCTTTGGCTATGAGCTGCGCAGCCTTGCCGTGCGCGCCGGTGCGCGGGTGGTGCAGGCGCAGGTTTATTTCTGCCCGCCCGGCCTGTTTGCAACCGATGGCGAATGGGATTTTGCCCATTGGGGCCAGCGCCAGAAGCCGCTGTTTCTGGAGGCGGGGGCCGAGTTCATGGCGCAATATGGGCGGATTCCGGCTGACAGGCTGGAGCCGTTCTGGGCGGGAATGCGCGTGCGCGCGCTGGCGCGCATTGCCGGGCGGGCCACGAATGCGCCAGCGGTTTTGCGCAAAACCCATAAGGACGAGGTGGAAACCATCGCCATGCAGCGCCCCTATCTGGGGTATTTCGCAATGGAGGAATTCGAGCTTCGATTGCGCAAATTCAACGGCGAGATGAGCGGGCCGCTGCGCCGCGCGGTGTTTGCCAGCGGCGATGCCGTTACCGTGCTGCCCTATGATGCGGTGCGCGATTCTGTGCTGCTGGTCGAACAATTCCGCCCCGGCCCCTTTGCGCGGCAAGACCCGAACCCCTGGTGCCTTGAGGCGATTGCCGGGCGTATGGATGCCGATGAAAGCCCCGAGGCAACCGCCCGGCGCGAGGCGGTTGAGGAGGCGGGGCTTGTTCTTGGTGAAATGGAGCGGATGTTTGGCTATTACACATCGCCCGGTGCGGTGGCGGAATATATTACCGGCTTCGTGGCGCAGGTCGATCTGGGCAAGGCGGGCGGCTATTTCGGGTTGGAGGCCGAGCAGGAGGATATTCGCGCGCTTGTGGTGCCGTTTGAGGCAGCCCATGCCACCATTGCCAGCGGCGAGGCGAATAACGCGCCGCTGCTGTTAAGCCTGCAATGGCTGGCGGCGAACCGCGCGCGGCTGCGCAGGCTCTGGGCCGGTGAACAAGGTAGTGTTGCTTGAAGCTGGGCTAGCAACACCGTATTGGTGGGCCAAGCGCGCCGCGCAAAGCACGGATGAAAGGGACTGACATGCAGGTTTACAGCGATCTGGCCGCGGCCATTGGAAATACGCCGCTGATCAAGCTGCGCCGGGCTTCCGAGGAAACCGGCTGCACGATTCTGGGCAAGGCCGAATTCATGAATCCCGGCCAATCGGTCAAGGACCGCGCGGCGCTGAGCATCATCCGCGCTGCAATCGCCTCGGGCGAATTGCGCCCCGGTGGCACGATTGTTGAAGGCACGGCGGGCAATACCGGCATCGGGCTGGCGCTGGTGGGCGCCTCGATGGGGTTCAAGACCGTCATCGTCATTCCTGAAACCCAAAGTCAGGAAAAGAAGGACATGATCCGCCTTGCCGGTGCGCAACTGGTGCAAGTGCCTGCAAAACCATACAAAAACCCCAATAACTATGTGCGTTACTCGGGGCGTTTGGCGGCGGAACTGGCCAAGACCGACCCGAATGGCGCGATCTGGGCCAACCAGTTTGACAATGTCGCCAACCGTCAGGCGCATATCGACACGACCGCGCCGGAAATTCTGGAGCAGACTCAGGGCGGGGTGGACGGGTTTATATGCTCCATCGGCTCGGGCGGCACCTTGGCGGGTGTGGCTGCCGGGCTGCGCGCCATCAAACCGCAGGTGAAAATCGGGCTGGCCGACCCGGGCGGCAGTGCGATGTATGGGCATTATATTGAAGGCGAGCTGAAGGCCGAGGGCGGCTCGATTACCGAAGGCATCGGGCAGGGGCGCATTACCGCCAATCTGGAAGGGCTGAAGGTTGATATGGGCTATCGCATTCCTGATGGCGAAGCCTTGCCGGTCGTGTTTGATCTGTTGGCCGAGGAAGGCCTGTGCCTTGGCGGCTCGTCGGGCATCAACATTGCGGGGGCCATGCGCATGGCGCGCGATTTGGGGCCGGGCCATGTGATTGTGACCATGCTGTGCGATTATGGCACGCGCTATCAGTCCAAACTGTTCAACCCGGCGTTTCTGCGTGAAAAGAACCTGCCGGTGCCGGCCTGGCTTGCGGCGACGGGCGCTGACCTGCCGGATGTATTTGCCGATGAATAGCCGCTGGCGCAGCCTTGCCGCGGCGCTACTGCTGGCGCTGGCCGGGGCTGCGCCCGGGGCGGCCCAGCAACCGGCGCCCGCCGAAGTTAGCGCGCAAGACCAGATTGCCGCCTGGAACCAGACCGCAACCCGCGCCGAAGATGTGCTGGTGCAGGGCGCGGCTTCGACCGCGTCGCTGGAAACGCTGCGCGCCGATCTGGCAGCACAACGCGCAGCGGCGCTGGCCTTTCAGGAAGCGAATACCGACCGCGGCAAAACCCTGTCCGCACAGCTGGAGGCCCTTGGGCCACCGCCAACCGACGGGATTGCCGAGGCCGAGGAAATTTCCGCCCGGCGGCGTGACCTGGTCCGGCAGGTGACGCAAATCACCGTGCCGATGCTGGCCGCGCAAGACGCCTATCGCCGCGCCGATACGCTGATTGGCGAGATTGATGCGCTGATCCGCGCGCGCCTGGCCAGTGAGCTTGTCGCGCTTGGCCCGGCGGCCATAAACCCGCAGCATTGGCCCAAAGCCTATATGGAAACGCAAGGGTTTGTGGCGCGGATTACCACCGAAATCGGCAATGCGCTGAAAAACCCCGTGCGGCGCAGCTATATGGTGCGCCAATTGCCGGTCGTGGTCATGGCGCTGCTTGCCGGGCTGGTGATTTTGGTCAGCATCCGGCGTGCAGCACTTGGGCGGATCGAGGCCGGGCTGACCCAGCGCACGGCCCTGCGCGAACGTGTGCTATGGGTGGCGGCGCTGAATCTGGGGCGGCTGGCGCTGCCCGCGCTTGGCGCCTGGGCGCTGATCTGGGCGCTGAAAACCGCCGCAATTCTGGGGCTGAACGGGCAGGCGATTTTGCGCGTGCTGCCGGCAATGGCCGCGGTGATGATCGGCGGCAACTGGCTGGCGCATAGCCTGTTTTCGCCGCGCTTGTCGCAAGTGCGGCTCGTGCCGCTCAGCGACCATCAGGCCCGCCATGCCAGCCAGATCGTGCAAGGCCTGGCGCTGATCTGGGCCTTGCGGATTGTGACCGACGCCGCCGTGCAGCGCGGCCAGTTCAGCAGCGAAACCGCCGCTGTGCTTAGCCTTGTGCTGATCGGCATTGGCGCGGTTCTGCTATGGCGGCTGGCGCGCAGCCTGCATTTGGTGCTGGATGCGGAAAACGCGCAGACCGAAAGCGTTGGGCGCAGTTTTCTGGCCTTTCTGCGCCGGCTGGTTCTGGTGGTTGGGCTTGTCGCCCCGCTGATGGCGGCAATCGGCTATTTTGCCTTTGCGCGCTTCCTGTTTTACCCGACAATTCAGACACTTGCACTGTTTGGCATGGTCTATGTCCTGGTTGTGCTGGTCAATGATATTCTGGGCAGTCTGCTGGCAAGCGATGACCCCGAACAGCTTGACCTGACCTCGGAACAGCGGATTTTACCGGTGCTGATCGGCCTGCTTTTCGCGCTTGTCGCCATGCCGTTCTTCGCGCTGATCTGGGGCGCGCGCGTGAGCGACCTGACCGAGCTGTGGGTCTGGGCGAATGATGGCGTGTCCATCGGTGGCGCACGGTTCAGCCTGCGCGACCTTGCGGTGCTGGTCATCGTCTTCCTGATCGGGTTTTTCATTACCCGCCTGCTGCAAAAAATGCTGCGCACGGCGGTGTTGCCGCGCACACGCATGGATGCGGGCGGGCGCAATGCCATGCTGTCGGGGGTGGGCTATGTCGGCTATACGCTGGCCGCGCTGGCCGCGATTTCAGCCACCGGGCTGAACCTGTCGAGCCTGGCAATCGTGGCCGGTGCGCTTTCGGTCGGCATTGGTTTTGGGTTGCAGAATATCGTGTCGAATTTCGTTTCGGGCATTATCCTGCTGATCGAGCGGCCCATCAAGGAAGGCGACTGGATCGAGGTTTCGGGCTTTGCGGGCTATGTGCGCGGCATTCGCGTGCGCTCGACCCTGATTGAAACCTTCGATCGGGGGGCGGTCATCCTGCCCAATTCCGACCTGATCGCCGGCACCGTGCTGAACTGGACGCATTCCAACCTTGTGGGAAGGGTAAAGGTGCCGGTGGGCGTGGCCTATGGCTCGGACCCGCGCCTGGTAGAGCGTGTGTTGATGGAAATTGCCGAAAACCACCCGATGGCGCTGAAAAACCCCGGCCCGAGCGTGGTTTTCATGGGGTTTGGCGCCGATTCGATGGATTTCGAGCTGCGGGCGTTTCTGCGCGATGTGAACTGGATGCTCAGCGCGCAGTCGGACATGAATTTCGAAATCGTGCGCCGCTTCAAGGAAGAGGGGATCGAAATTCCCTTCGCGCAGCGCGATATCAATTTCCGCGACCTCAAGGGCATCAGCAACGCGCTGCGTGATGCAATTCACCCCCCCAAACCCGAAAGCGGCCCGCGCACCGAGCTGGAACCCTGAGCCGCGGCGCGCCTTGCCCGGAATGTCTGACCGCAACACGCGCCGGCCCCGTATGGCGTTCAGGTTCTGGCGACAAATCCCCGCGACCGGACCGGCGCACCGACCTGCGCAAACGCATTGCCCGCACCGGGATGCGAAATAGCGCAGCCAACCCCTTGCAAAGCGCGCGCAACTCGCGCTACACACCGCCCCACGGACAGGTGGCCGAGTGGTCGAAGGCGCACGCCTGGAAAGTGTGTAGGCGGGGAACCGTCTCCAGGGTTCGAATCCCTGTCTGTCCGCCACTTGCCTTTGTGAAACGTTTCTCCCCATCCGGCTGCGGCTGGATTTTTCCGTTGTTTTCGGGGGGTATGCGGGTGGGGCTGGCGCTGAGCTTTGCAGCGGTAGAAATTCGACATTTCGCAAGGCGAGAAGAGGCCGGTTGTTGAACGGTGCCACGACGCGCCTGAACGCGGGGTGCTTTTGGCAGCGGCTTGTATGTTGCGGCCTGAAGCTAAATTTCTGGTGGCGTCCTTATTGGCGATGAGGTCAGAAACCCGGCTATCGCGTTTACGGCCGCGCCCATGTCGGCGGCGCTGGCATATTCATCGGGATGGTGGCTGAGGCCATTCTTGCAGCGGACAAACAGCATTGCGATCGGGCAGAGATCGGACATGGCCGAGGCATCGTGGGTTGCCCCGGATGGCAGTTTGACAAGGCGTTGCCCGCTTTGCTCAACCGCCTTGGCCAGGGCATCGGACAGGGCCGGGTCACAGGCGACAGCCGGTTGCTCGTAGGTCTTTGTCATCTCGAAAGTCAGGCCAGAATCTTGCGCTATTTGTGTGCCGAACGCGCGCATTTGCCTGGCGAAACTTTGCCTTTCACCATCGGAAACCGAGCGAATTTCGAGCGAAAACGCCGTTGTGTCGGGAATGGCATTTACGGCGTTGGGATGGACCAGTAGAGAGCCGACAGTGGCGCGGATGCTGTGCGTTTCCCTGGCCAGATCCGAAGTGGCACTGACAAAACGCGATGCCGCAACAAGCGCGTCACGGCGATCTGCCATCGGCACCGTGCCCGCGTGACCGGTTTCGCCGACGAAGCGAAGGCTGTTGCGCTCGATCCCGCAGATTCCGGTGACAACCCCGAGCGCGGCGTCTTGCCCCTCCAATACTGGCCCTTGTTCGATATGCGCTTCGAGATATCCCAGAACCTCGGACGGCGCGCGTGCAAGATTGTCAAGCCGCGCCGGATCGCCACCGAAACCGGCAAGTGCCGCGCCAAGTGCCACGCCTTCGCTGTCTTCAAGGCTCAGCGCGGATTTTTCATATGTTCCGGCAAGCGCGCGCGGGCCAAGCAGGGCGGTTGGAAAACGCACGCCTTCTTCATCGGCAAATGCGAGGACTTCAACTGAACAGCCGGGTTTTGCGCCTTCGCGTTTCAGTTTCTCAAGCGCCAGACAGGCCAGGACGACCCCCATGATGCCATCATAGCGCCCGCCATTTGGAACGGAATCCTGATGCGAGCCTATCAGCAAGGTCTTGCTGCCTTCGGGCCCGTCATGGCGGCCGATCAGGGTTGATGCCGCGTCCATGCGCGGGTGCAGCCCTGCTGCGGTCATCCAGTCACGTATGTGGTTCAGGGCTGCCTTATGCTCTGGCGTGAACGGCAGGCGCGTTACGCCGCCGCCGGTTTGCGAGCATTTGGCGATTTCAGACAGGCGGGTTTGGGCAATAACGCCGAAGTTCATATGCATTCCAAATTTATTATGATAAATTATTAGCTACACAAGAGTTCAACCCTCGTCTAGAAAAATGTGATGAAGCAAAATTTGGCCCGACTGGACAATCCGAAAGTTACCGACGCGCCGCGCGCGCAAAAAAGGTCGCGTCCGGTTCAGGTGGCTGACCAGATCAAGCGCTGGGTTGTCGAGCGCGACTTGCGCAAGGGCGACAAGCTGCCCAATGAAGCCGAGATGATTGCGCAATTCGGTGTTTCGAAGGGCACGGTTCGCGAGGCGATGCGGATTCTTGAAGCGCAGGGGTTGATCGTTACAAAAACCGGCCCGGGCGGTGGCAGTTCGGTGGGCGAGGTGAGCAAGGACCGAGCAATGTCTCTGCTTGGAAACTACTTCTACTTCAAGGATTTGTCGCTGTCCGATATCTATGAGATGCGCAAGCTGCTGGAGCCGGCGATGGTGGCCAGACTTGCCGGCAATCTGGACGCGAAAACCTTGGCCGAATTGCGCGACATGGCGCATCGGCATCCGGAACCCGCGCGCACGCCGGAAGAAGAAAAGCAGCAGCATATCTCATCGCTGATCTTTCATGCACGTCTGGCCGATGCCGCCGAGAATGAACTGATGGGCTTTGTGATTTCCTTCATGGCGCGAATCCTGTCCGACCTGACAATTTATCGCCGACTCTATGCTGAACCGAACAGAGAGCTTTGGGAGCGGGGGCGTCAGCACCAGATAGAGTTGGTCGATGCGCTGGAGCAGGGCGACTGCGCGCGCGCCCGGGCAACCATGTTGTCACATATGGAAGGTGCCGAACGGATGATGAATGCGCAGGAAATGCGGATCACGCGGGAATTCATGGCCGAATAGCCGCTTCCGGCACGGCGTTTTGTTCATGGCGCGCGCTCACGATCCGTTTGAACGGGGGTTTCGTGCAGCCAGTTTGCATAGGGCGGCTCGCCGACCTTTCTTGCAAGCGCCGCAAGATCCTTTAGCGGCGTGGCGCTGTCATCGATGCGCAGGTCTATGGGCGGCGCATCCGGGCTGAGAACGAGCAGGGCTGCAGATTGCAGCCCGCGCACGTCAGACCCGGCTGCTTGTGCTGCCTGAAGCGCCGAGACGAGGCGGGCAGGCGGGCTTGCCGCGCTCGTTTCATATCCGGCAATCAATGCCTCCAGCACATTGCGCGATTTGATCATATTTCCGGCCACGATCAGGTTGGGGGTGGCGATATGGTCGGCATAAGGCACGCTGGCCGCACCTGTATACCCCGCTGTTCCGCCCGACATGTCGAGAACGGCAAGTTGGCGATGCGCGCGGCCATTGTCAGGCCGTGTCAGGGCCGAAACCACATCTGCGGCCCGCTTGCCGGCGTATAATTGGCGCATGGCATCGTCACGCCAGAATGTGCTGGGCGCCGTTCCTTGCGAGGCGCAGAGGCCCGATTCGATGTCTCCGCGCAGAACCCAGCCTCCGACACACAGGCTGCCCGTGGCGGCCGCCCCGGCGTAAACGCCTGTTTTTTGGTCAAATGTCAGAATGGAAAACGTCATGGCACGACCCCTAGCACAATTATCTTGTATTTATCATGAGAATTTGGCTAAATGCAATTAATCATGATAAATACAGTCAACAGAGAGGATATCCCATGACCTTGCTAACCCTTCCCCGTCGCGCGTTGCTGGCAGCAACGGCCGCCACCGCATTGGCGCTGACGGTGGGCAGTGCTGCGGCGCAAACGCCGGAAAACGTGCTTATTGTCGGCCAGATCGCCGAACCTCAGGCGCTTGACCCTGCGGCGGTCACGGCGGTCAACGATTTTCGCATTCTGATGAACATGTATGACGGTCTGGTCCGCTACAAGGACGGCACGCTGGAGGTTGAACCCTCGCTGGCAACAGACTGGACCATTTCCGAAGATGGCACCGTTTACACCTTTACACTGCGCGACGGCGTAACCTTCCATGATGGCAGCGCGTTTGATGCCGAAGCGGTGAAGTTCAACTTCGACCGGATGCTGGACGAGTCGCACCCCTATAGCGACACCGGCCCGTTCCCGCTGGCATTTTTCTTTTCGTCGGTGCAAAGCGTTGATGTGATTGACCCGCTCACCGTGTCTTTCACGCTGAACGCGCCTTATGCGCCGTTCCTGTCGAACCTTGCATATCCAACGGGGCTGATCGTTTCGCCGGCTGCGGTTATGGAATATGGCGCGGATTTCGGGCGTAACCCTTCGGGCACCGGTGCCTTCAAATTTGTCGAATGGCGCAGCAATGAGGCTGTTGTCGTCGAAGCGAACCCGGATTACTGGGACGGCGCGCCCGCGCTTGAAACGGTCGTCTTTCGCCCGATCACCGATGCCAATACCCGCACGGCGGAAATGCTGGCCGGCGGAATTGACCTGATGGTCGAGGTGCCGCCCGTGGCGCTGAGCGAATTTCAGGGCGACGCCTATTCGGTTTATGAACAGGCGGGCCCGCATGTCTGGTTCCTGATCCTGAACGCCAAGGAGGGGCCGTTTGCCGATGTTCGCGTGCGCCAGGCAGCCAATTATGCGATCAACAAGGAAGCGATTGTAAATGATGTTCTGGAGGGCACGGCCGAAGTGGCCGCCGGCCCAACCCCACCCGCATTTGCATGGGCTTACAACCCCGATCTGGAACCCTATCCCTATGATCCTGACCGCGCCCGCGAACTGCTGGCCGAGGCAGGCGCTGAAGGCGCGGAGCTGACATTCTATGTGACCGAGGGCGGGTCGGGAATGCTTGACCCTGTCGCGATGGGCACAGCGATTCAGGCCGATCTTGAGGCGGTGGGCCTGAATGTGACGATTGAGACCTACGAGTGGAACACGTTTCTTGGCAATGTAAACCCTGGCCTTGAGGGTAAGGCTGACATGGCGGAAATGGCGTGGATGACCAATGATCCCGATACATTGCCCTTCCTGGCCCTGCGCACCGAAGCATGGCCCGAAAATGGTGGCTTCAACTCTGGCTACTATTCCAACCCGGAGGTGGATGCGCTGCTCGATGCTGCCCGCGTCGAGACCGACCAGGAAGAGCGCGCGCGCCTTTACCGCGAGATGCAGGTCATCGTGCAGCAAGACGCGCCCTGGGTATTTGTTGCAAACTGGAAGCAGAATGCGGTGACATCCGATCGTGTTGAAGGGTTTGCATTGCAGCCTTCGTTCTTCCTGCTCTTGCAAGATGTCACCAAGAACTGATGAAATCGGCGCGGCCCCGCGCGACAGGGGCCGCGCAGTCTGAACAGGGCGGGTAAATGGCCGGATACATCCTCAAACGCCTGCTTTCGGCCATTCCGGTATTGCTCGGGATCAGCGTGATCGTGTTTCTGATCATGGCGATGATCCCCGGCGATCCGGCAACGGCGATCCTTGGGTCTTATGCCACGCCTGAAAACGTGGAAAAGCTGAACCGTGACCTTGGTCTGGACCAAGGGCTGGTGCCGCGGTATTTCATCTGGCTCGGCAATATGCTGCAGGGCGATTTCGGGCGCAGTTTTGCGCTGAACCGGCCGGTTATAGACGAGGTGCTTGATCGGTTTGGCGCAACGCTCATCCTTGCGGGAACCGCCTTCCTGCTGTGTTCGATACTGGGCATTGCTGCCGGCGTTGTTTCGGCCGCGCGGCAATACGGCTTTGCCGACAAGGCGATCACCTTCGTGGTTCTTCTGGGCATTTCGATCCCGTCTTTCTTTCTTGGCATGATGATGATCCTGATCTTTGCGGTGAAACTGCGCTGGTTTCCCGTTTCGGGCATGTGGCCAATTTACGGAGACCGGAATTTTCTGGTTTTGTTAGACCACCTGGCAATGCCTGCCTTTGCGCTTGCCGTGGTCGCAACGGGCGTGATTGCGCGACTGGCACGTTCGGCGATGCTGGAAGTTTTGCGACAGGACTTTATCCGCACGGCGCGCGCCAAGGGCGTTCACGAGCGCCGCGTGATCTGGCGCCATGCCTTGCGGGCGGCGATGGTGTCGATCATTCCGATTCTGGGCATTCAGGCGGGGTTTGTTCTGTCGGGCGCGGTCTATATCGAAATGGTTTTCCAATGGCCCGGCGTCGGGCGGATGCTGGTCGATGCAATCTTGAAGCGCGACATTCTGCTGGTGCAGGGCGGGGTTGTGTTCATCGCGGCCTGCTATGTGATGTTCAACATCATGGTGGATGTGGCCCAGGCGCTGCTTGATCCGAGGATCAAGACATGATGGCGTTTCTCAAACTGCTCGCGCGCAACCGTCTGGCATTGGCGGGGCTCATCGTTATCGGGCTGGTCGTCATTCTTGCGCTCATCACGCCGCTGCTGCCTTTGGCCGACCCCGATGTTACGGATACGCCGAACCGGTTCAAACCACCGTTCAGCGAAGGGGCCATTCTGGGCACAGATCATCTGGGCCGCGACCTTCTGAGCCGCCTGCTATGGGGAACACGCTTGAGCCTGGCAATGGGGTTGGCCGCCGCAATCATCGCCGCCACACTCGGCTCTGCCATCGGGATTATTGCGGGCTATTACGGTGGCCGGGCCGACAACATCATCATGCGCGGCGTCGATATGCTGATGGCCTTTCCCTATATCCTTTTGGCATTGGCCATTGTTGCCGCGCTTGGGCCCGGTCTTATGAACGCGCTGATCGCGGTGGCTGCGGTCAACGTGCCGTTCTTTGCGCGCAATATTCGCGGGGTAACGGTGGGGATCGCGCATAAGGAATTTGTCGATGCGGCCCGGCTGGCCGGAATGCGCGACCGCGAAATCATCCTTGGCGAAGTTCTGCCCAACGTGCTGCCGGTCATCGTCATTGCAATGTCGACCACCGTTGGCTGGATGATCCTTGAAACGGCTGGCCTGTCGTTCCTTGGCCTCGGCTCGCAGCCACCGCAGGCGGATCTGGGCTCGATGCTGGGCGAAGCGCGCTCGGCGCTGATCACCAACCCGCATACATCCATCGTGCCCGGCGCGATGATTCTGATAATCGTGATGGGGATCAACCTGCTTGGCGATGGTGTGCGCGACGCGCTTGACCCGCGGCTGAAATCCGGCGCACTCAGCCGCCCGATGCCCGCAACCTCGGTTGACAGGCAAGGGGCCGCGCCCGCCGCCCAAACCGACAGCCTGCTCGATATTGCTGGGCTGCGGACCGAGTTCCGCGTGCGTGACCGGCTTTACAAGGCCGTGGGCGGCGTTGATCTGCATGTCGAGAAGGGCGAATGCCTGGGGATCATCGGGGAAAGCGGCTCGGGCAAATCCGTGACAGCACTCAGCATCATGGGGCTTGTTGCCTCGCCTCCGGGGGTTATTACGGGCGGTGCCGTTCACTTTGACGGCAAGGACATCATCGGCGCCCCCTATGCGGAGCTGCGTTCGCTGCGGGGGCGGCGCGTGGCCTATATTTTCCAGGACCCGCTGGCGACGCTCCATCCGCTTTACAAGGTGGGCGATCAACTGGTCGAAGCCATCCAGTCCCATGAGGCTGTTTCAAGGGCCGATGCCCGTGGCCGCGCGATTGACCTGCTCAAATCCGTGCGCATTCCCAATGCGCAAAGCCGGATCGACAGCTACCCCTATGAGATGTCCGGCGGGATGCGCCAGCGGGTTGGCATTGCGATGGCGCTGGCCAATGACCCCGATGTCATCATCGCCGATGAACCCACAACGGCACTTGATGTAACCGTGCAAGCGCAGATTCTTGCGGTTTTGAGCGATCTGAGGCGCGCGCGGGGGCTGGCGATCATTTTCATCACCCATGACTTTGGTGTCGTCGGGCAGTTGTGCGACCGCGTTGCCGTGATGTATGCGGGCCGGATTGTTGAACAAGGGCCAACCGAGGATGTTTTGCGCAGGCCGCAGCACCCCTATACGAGCCGCCTGATCGAATGCGTTCCGACATTGGGCGGCGGGCAGCGCAAACTGGCGGCGATTCCCGGTCTGCCCCCTGTCGTTGACAATCTGCCGGCCGGATGCGCCTTCGCCGCACGATGCGACAAGGCGCAAGCCGATTGCCGTGTCGGTGAGGTTGGTCTTGTCGCCACCGGGCCAGCGCGAAAAACCCGTTGCCTGTATCCCGAACTGTCATCGGAGCGCGGCGTATGAGCGACGCACTCAAACTCACCGGATTGTCCAAATCATTTCCCGTGGGCAAACGGCTTTTCGGGCCGCCCAGGGCAATGGTCCACGCGGTCGAACCGTTGGATCTGAGCGTGAAAACCGGCGAAACCCTGGGGATTGTGGGGGAATCCGGCTGTGGCAAATCCACACTCGCCAAAATGCTTGTCGGGCTTTTACCGGCAACCACCGGCCAGATCGAGATTGAAGGCGCGGTGCTTGACAACGCAAACCCGGCGATTTTTGGCAAACGCATTCAATATGTGTTTCAGGACCCGATCAGCAGCCTCAATCCGCGCAAGACGATCCGGCAGATCATGGATGTGCCCCTGCGCAAACTGCACAGGCTGTCCAAACCCGCGCGCGCCGCGCGTATCGCAGAGATATTTGCAGCCGTGAATTTGCGCGAAGACTTCCTGGACCGCTACCCGCACGAATTTTCCGGCGGGCAGGCACAGCGCATCGGCATTGCGCGCGCCCTGGCCGCACAGGCGCGCATTCTTATCCTGGATGAACCGGTTTCGGCGCTCGATGTCTCTGTGCAGGCACAGGTTCTGAACCTGCTGGGCGATCTCAAAAAAGAGTTTGGCCTGACATATCTGTTCATCAGCCACGATCTGGCGGTGGTCGAAGCTGTGAGTGACCGTGTCGCCGTGCTGTATTTCGGGGCGATCGTGGAAATCGGCGCGGCGCGTGAGATATTTGCAAACCCGCGCCATCCCTATACCGCACTGCTTGCGCAAAGCGCGCCAGAGGTTGGCAGACCGATTGCAGCCCCCGAGAATGCCGCAACCGAATTGCCAGACCCGCTTTCACCGCCACCGGGATGCGCGTTTCAGGAACGCTGTGCATTTGCAACCGACCGTTGCCGAAGCGAGAAACCCGTTCTGACACATGATAAAAGCAAAAGAGCCTATGCCTGCTTCAACCCGCTGCCATCACGGGGCGGAACTGGCTGACACAACAGCCGACGCAATCCGACAGGGTGAGCGAACGCAAGTGACATGGCGCGCATTGCGATTGATTGCGCGGGTCGTCGCGGTCGGGCAAAGCGGGGTTTGCAGCTTCCGATCAGCCTTTGGGCGGCCGTTTCGGCGCGGCACTGCGTGATAAACCGCACGGGGGCGCATGGCGCATAACCACCTTCCGGCAGGCCGTTCGGGTTCGGATCCTGTTGGGGGACCATCCGCGTTGCAGACGATGCAACTGGCCTGCTTGCTTGGTCGGCTTTTCATGCGCTTTCGAGCTAAATGACAAAGTGTGATTTCCAGACGTGAGCGACGAGCAGAAACTGAAGCCGGACTTGCGCACCCTTGTTCCAGGTTTTGCGCCGGCATTCATTTTGGCAACGCGGTGGGTCGGAGCGCCTGGCCCTGGCCTTCGTCGCGACAATCCGGCGCAGGCGGGAAACTTTGCTTGAAGCTCTGGTTGCTCGAGGTTTTACAGAGGGGCGTGGAAGCGGTGTGCAGTTTGCAAGAAAGGGGCCAGACCGGCATGGGCATGAATGGTTTTCTGATGGCGCAGCAAGTGGATTTGCGCGGGGCGCGACCGCCGGTTCAAACAATTGCACCTGTGTTGGTGCAATGAGCTTTGACAATCCGCAACCGCGCGCGCTTTGGGCGGCCATTTACAGGGTGGGGGTGTCAGGTTGGATGTGATGCGTTTTGATCCATTCGGGCCGCTCGTCTCGCCGCTTGCGCTTGTTGTGCTTGGCGGGCTTGCATGGCTTTATTTGCGCGGTGCAAACCGCCCCCGGCTGACGGGCGAGCGTGTTGGCCCCGTAAGGCATGGGTTTTTTGCCCTGGCGGTGGTTCTGCTGGCTCTCGCCTTTGACGGGCCTCTGGCCAGTGCCGGGCAAAGGCTTTTCTTTGCGCATCAGTTGCAACATCTGGCCATCCGGCTGCTTGGGCCGTTTCTGATTGCGCTTGCGCATCCCTGGCCGGTATTGCGCGCCGGATTGCCGCGCGGATTGCGCCACTGGCTTGGCCGTGTTTCGGGGTATCGTCCGGTTCGCGGTGCCGCGCGGATTCTGCGGCGGCTGGATGTCAGCTTCGTGCTTTTGATCGCATCGCTTTATGTCTGGCAGGTTCCGGCGCTGCATAATGCCGCTGTCACAATGCCGCCATTGGCGCTTTTTGCCCATATCTGCATGGTGCTTGCCGGTCTCAATTTCTTTGTGGCCACGCTTGATAGGCGCGACGGGCCAGAACATGCCAATCACCGGGCGCGCATTCTGGCGCTGGTCGGGGTCATTCTGTCCAATATCCTGCTTGGCTCGCTTACCACGATGAAGGAAAGCCTGCTCTATACCGCCTATGATATCGCCGGTCGGCTGTGGGGTTTTTCGCCGATGATTGATGAATCCACCGGCGGCTACACAATCTGGGTGCCCTCGTCCTTTGTAATTATCGTTGCGATCATGGTGGTGTTCAACGGCTGGAACCGCGCAGAGGTGCGGCGCTGGAACATGCGCCACAGTTGGAGCGGCTCAAATGCCGTGGCGCTCGACTTTCCGGAAACCGCACAGGAGTTGCGGATGAAAGTGGCCGTGCCCAACCGCCGCCTTGGCCGGACGCTGGCGCTTGTTTCGGCCACGATGTTCGTCACCGTGCTGATCACGGGCACAACAATCATTTACGTCTATTGACAGCAGGAGACCGCGATGCAACCCAACACCGTGTTTTGCGCCCTGTCGCGCCAGCGCAACCGCCTGGCCAAAGGTTTCGGCCTTGTCGCGGGGCTTGCCGCCCCGACTGCGGCGCGCGCGCATGGCGGCGAGGGCCTTCTGGCGGCAGATGCCTTTCGCGCCTGGAGCGTGACGCCGGAAATCAGCGGTGCGCTCCTGCTGATCCTGGTGATTTATATTCGCGGTGCGCTGCGGCGGCGTTCGGTCGCCGCCCCCGCCTCTGCCAGCCGGCATGTGCTTTTTGCGGGCGGTATTCTGGCGCTTTTCCTGTCGCTGCAATCCCCGATCGACCCGATGGGAGAACGCCTGTTTCTGGCGCATCAGATTCAGCATTTGTTGCTGCGCATGGTCGGGCCGATGCTGGTTGTGCTGGCCCGCCCGCAAGGGCTGCTGATTGCCGGAACGCCCGAGGTGCTGCGCCGCTGGCTACTTGCCCCGATGCTGGCCAATGGCGCGGTTTCGGGCCTTTACAACTGGATGACCGGCCCGCTGACCGCTTTTGTGCTGTTCTTGCTGTCGCTTTATGTCTGGCAGATTCCGCCGATCCACAATGCCGCCTTGCTAGACCCGCTCATCCATTGGGCCATGCATCTGACCATGCTGGCGGGCGGGCTGCTGTTTTTTGCGATGATCTTCGGGCGGCGCGATCTGCCGACGACCCCGCCGCATTCTTTGCGCATTGCGTTGCTGTTCGCGGGAATCGTGTCAAATATCCTTTTGGGCGCGATTACGGTGTTCAAGACCACGGTGCTTTATACCGCATATGACATTGAAGGGCGGCTCTTTGGCATTGCGCCGCTCAGCGATGAAACCGCCGGTGGGTTCATCTTGTGGGTGCCGGGCAGTATGATGCTGATCATCGCGATCATGATCGTTGTTTTTGACTGGAACCGCACAGAAGGCAAGCGTCTGGACCGTGGCCATGACATGGCCGGGTCGGGCAAAGCAGGCAGCCCGGCACAGGCGGCAGCGGCGCGCAAGCGGCTGGCATTGCTGTTGGGGCTGGGCGTTCTGGCAATGTTCAGCCTGATTATTGGAACCGCCGTCTTTATCCTGTCCATTGGTTGACCACATGGCTGGCCTGCACTGGTTTTCAGCCGCCAGATCGCGCGGGGTGGCTTTGCGCCCAAAAGCTTTGTAGTCTTTGGCCAAAGCCGATGCGGCATGAAAGGACAAGCGCGATGAGACCCAAAGCCCGTGAAATTGGTGTGGCGGCCCTGGCTGTGCTTTTTGCGCTGGCCGCATCTGCCCAGACCCCGCCACCAACCGGCGATGTGCGAATTGAAAATGCCTGGACCCACGCCAATTCCGAGATTGGCGGTGCGGCGGGTGTCTATTTCAGCCTGACGAATGTCGGTGCAAAGACAATAGAGCTGATCGGTGCGCGTGCCGATTTTGCCTCGATTGAAACGCTGCACAAGACCGATATCGACACCAAGGGCGTGCCGCGCATGAGTGCGGTGCCGGAATTGAAAGTGGCGCCGGGCGCTACGGTGCAGCTTCAGCCCGATGGCCTGCATGTCATGTTGATTGACCTTGAACTCCCACTGGTCGAGGGTGAGACACTTTCGCTGCGACTGAAATTTGAAGAGGGCGAAGATGTGCTTGTGGCTGTGTCCATACGTGCCACCGACACAGCGGGGCTGGTCACGGAATAGGCCAGTGATGACGCGCTAAAGCGCAAGTTCAGCAGTGCGCCCGCTTGTTTCAAGCTCCCAGCTGGCCCGCCAGCGTGTGGCACGCCTTTCAAGCAAAAGGTAGTTGCGTTCGGCCACATAGCGCCCGGTCTGGCCTGGCAGGCGCCTGATGCGGATGGGATGTTGCGCCAATGGCGCGGCGCCAAGTCGCGCCAGGCTGCCAAGAAGTCTGGCCCAGGCCCTCGGGGGTGCGCGGTGGGCGATGCCCGAGGCGACAAGCTGATCTATCCGCAGCCCGGCGCCAAGGTCCATTACAGCGCGTGTGGCCAGATGGATCTCGCCAGACAGCACGGTGATATTGTCGCCCTGCGCATGTGCCATGTCGCGCAAAAGCCGCAGCATCCGCCGCCATTGCGCACGATGCGCGCGGCTTTGCCACTGGTCGCGCAGATCATCCTCATATTTCTGCATTGCCGGCACCAGAACCATCAGAGCCTCCAGAATAGACAGGCGCGGGCCAAGCAGGGGAACACTGGACATCAGCATCATGCGCCCGGCCTGTGGCATGTGCCTTGCGGCTTCACCCATCATCGCCCAGCCACCGGGGCCCATGATACTGCGCCGGTCGCGTTCAGACCGAAGGTCAGGTGCCAGAATCTGCAAACCGGGCGCATGGATATGCCAGCCCAGATGGGTGCCGGACGGGTCGTGAAAGCGCGCGGGCAAATCGCCATCCACCGCCGCCTGCTGAAAGATCAGAAAGCTTTCGCGCGCGGCGGAAAACAGCGCCTGACCAATTGCGGAATGTGCCTGCCGACGCCGCAACGAGCCCCAGCCATCGCAGATATCGTGATCATCCCATTGCATCAGCGAAGGCACGCGCGCGGCGATCCAGGCAAATTCGGGCGCAGCATACAGCGCCGCATAGCGCTCCAGCAGCCGCTGTTGCAGATGGTGGCGCAAATCATCGAGCGCGGCGCGCGTAGGGTCATCGGGGATATGCAACGGCCAGCCCTCGCTTAGCGGATGGCCCTTGGTGATCTCGTCGGCATAGACCTGGTCGCCGCCATGCAGCAAAAGCGAAAACGGCGCCGCCCGATGGGCATCGCACAAGCGCGCCCACATCGCGTTGCGCTCGGCACCATCGCGCTGCTGGTCACCGACCTCTTCACCGTTGCACGAGACATAGGCGATGCGCATATCGCCCTGCAAGTTACCGGCCAGGAAAAAGCTATCGCCATTCCAGCGGTATTCGCAGCCCCTGTCGGCGGGCAGATCAAAGCGCGCGCGCCATATCACCGCCCGGTCAAACCGGGCCAGAACGACCGGCTTGTAGGCACCGCCAATTGTTTTGATGGGCGCCGGTGTCTGGCCACCCTGCGCAATGAACAGCGCCGAAAGCCTGATCCTGCCATCGGCAATATCGTCGAGGAAAAGGATTGGCCCAATCATCGGCCCGCCCGGCGTATTCATAAGGATTCGGCAGGATGCCCGGGCACAAGCGTCGGGTGTGTTTGTTCAAAAAAAGAAAGGGTTGCAGCCGGTTTGCATTTTACGCTGCGCGCTGGCCCCAAGCCGCAATTTCGCAGCGGCTGCGCCAAGGATTCTGGGGCCGCCACACCCCAGGCCCGGCCAGCAGGCTCTACCATAGCGCGCGCCTGCGTCGCAATATGGCCGGAAGGGCGAAAAGGCCAATGGCACCCGCGCTCCAGACAAGAACAATCGCTGCCTTGGCCAGAAAATGGATCAGCCCGCTGGCCCAACCCGCCAGCCCCTCGACATTGGCGGCATCACGCAGTGCCGTGGCCTCTGCGCCAAGGCCAAACCAGCCAGCAAGGCCGGTGCCCAAATCGCTTGCCGGGCCCACCAGGTTGGCCGCCCAGGCCAAAAGCGGGTCGACCAACGCCCAAAGACCGAGCGCCAGAAGCGACCAAAGCAGCAGACCGCCCAGCATGGCCGCAAACGGGATGCGCAAGCGTTCCGGCCGTTCGCGGTCGTCATTGCTGGCAGCATTGTGGCCAAATCGGCGCGGGTCGCGGGGCCGGTCGCCACGCCGCTGGTGCTTGTTCAGATCAAAGCGATGGTTTCCCATTGCCGGTTCATCCTTACCTATGGGTTTCGCCTTCGGCTTTGGCGGCCTTGGCGTCTTCGATTTGCAGTGTTGTGTGGGTCAGGTCGAACTCGGAATGCAAACTGTCGCGGGCTGCGGCCAGCACGGCACCTGAATTGGCTAGATCGTTTACCACCAGATGCGCGCTCATCGCCTCCTGTCCCGAGGTCAGCGTCCAGACATGCAGGTCATGCACATCGCTCACGCCGGGAAGTGCGGCAAGCCGGCTGCGCAGTTTTTCGACATCGATATGCGCCGGCGTGGCCTCCAGAAGAATGCGCAGCGCCCCCTTCAGCAAAATCCATGTGCGTGGCACAATGAACAAGCCGATGGCCGCGCCGATGATCGGGTCGGCAATGGTCCAGCCGGTCAGCATCACAACCAGCGCGGCAAGGATCACCCCGACCGAGCCGAGCATATCGGCCAGCACCTCGAAATAGGCGCCCTTGAGGTTCAGGCTTTCCTGCGATCCGGCATGAAGCATTCGCATCGAGATCAGGTTGACCAGCAGACCGACCACCGCCACAACCAGCATTGGTCCGCTCAGAATTTCGGGCGGGGCGGACAGGCGGAAATACGCCTCGCGCAGCACGAAAACCGTGACCACCAGCAGCACCACCGCGTTGAGCAGCGCCGAAAGCACCTCGGTGCGCACATAGCCATAGGTCATTTGCGGCGTGGCAGGGCGTTCGGCAAAGCGCACGGCAACCAGCGCCATGAACAGCCCGCCGACATCGGTTGCCATATGGGCGGCATCGGCCAGAAGCGCCAGGCTGCCTGTCCAGAGCCCGCCGATGACCTCGACAATGAGAAAGGTGCCGGTCATCGCCAGCGCCCAGGTCAGGCTGCCCTTGTGACGGCTGGCAGATGTTCCGCCACCCATGCCCGTTTGATTATGCCCTGCACCCATTTCCAGCCTCAATCAAAGATTTCGCGCAGCCAGGATTTGCGACCATAGCCGTGGCCACCGCCGCCATGCTTGCTGTAGCCGCCGCCATGTTTGCTGCCGTGCTTGCCATAGCCACGGCCATCGTCATAGCCGCCTGTGTCGCGGCTGGGTTGCGGTGCCAGATCTGCCGCGCTCCGCTCGACGATCTTGTCCAACTCGCCACGGTCCAACCAGACACCACGGCATTCGGGGCAAAAGTCGATCTCGATTCCCTGCCTGTCGGCCATGCTCAGAGAGACATCACAGACCGGGCACCGCATTCTGCCCTTGCCGCCTTGTTCCGGGCCGCGCCCGGATTCACGCATGTTATCAACCATTTGTCTGCCTCCTTTATCGCAGTGGAACAGGGGCATTTCACCCCCGACCTGCGCTACATAAGACCTCGAGTAACTAGAGATTCAAGGGCGTTGACAAAATTTTTGGCACCTCTGCCGCAAATGGCGGAAATTTGCTACCCGTCTGGCAGGCAAGGCCTGCACGGCCGGGTGCCGGGGTTTGGCCTAGATCGACACCGCAGCGACAAGCTGGTCTTTTGAGAATTGCGCGCGCGGTTGCGCGACTGTCACCCGGCCCTGGCGCAGCACGATGAACTGGTCGCCAATTTCATAGGCAAAATCTATGAACTGCTCCACAAGTATGATTGCCATCGTGCCGCTATCGCGCAAATGCGCGATGACCCGCCCGATTTGCTGGATGATATTGGGCTGGATGCCCTCGGTTGGTTCATCGAGCAGCAGCAGTTTTGGTTTCGTGATCAGGGCGCGCGCTATGGCCAGTTGCTGCTGCTGGCCGCCCGAAAGGTCTCCGCCGCGCCGATTGTGCATTTCGCTCAGCACCGGAAACAATTCGTAGATATGATCGGGAATGACATGCTCTGCGCGCGGAAGGCAGGCAAATCCGGTTTCAAGATTCTCTCTGACCGTGAGCAGCGGGAAAATATCGCGCCCCTGCGGCACATAGCCGATACCCAGCTTGGCAAGTGCATGGGATGGCGCGCGCCCGACAGGCGCGCCGTTGAGCGAAATCTTGCCGCCCGACCTGTGATGCGCCCCAGAAATAGCCTTGAGCAGGCTGGTTTTGCCAACGCCATTGGTGCCCATGATGCAGCTTACCTGCCCCGCTTCGGCGGCCAGACTGATATCGTATAGGATTTGCGAGCTGCCATAATGCAGATCGAGATGGTCAATTTTCAACATGTTAGCGCCCCAGATAGACGTCGATGACGTCTTTGTTTTTCGTGACATGGTCAAGGCTGCCTTCTGCCAGCACCGCGCCTTCGTGCAGCACGGTCACCTTGCAGTTGAGCCGGCGCACGAAATCCATGTCATGTTCGACCACAACAACGGCACGGGTTTTGGCCGCCTCGGTCAGTATTTCGGTGGTTTTTGCGCGTTCTTGCGGGGTCATTCCGGCGGCAGGCTCGTCAACCAGCAGCAGCTTGGGGTCTTGTGCAAGCAACATGCCTAGCTCCAGCCATTGCTTTTGCCCGTGCGACAGCTCGCCCGATTTGCGGCTTAGATGCGCCTCCAATCCGATTTGTGCCGCAAGGGTTCTTACGGCCTCTGCATGGGCGGCCGTGGGCTTGTAGAACAGAACGGAAAGCGGGCCGCGCCGGTTTTTGAGCGCCAGCAGCAGATTGTCAAAAACGCTTTGGTCCTCAAACACGGTCGGCCGCTGGAATTTACGCCCGATACCGGCTTGCGCGATTTTTGCCTCGCTCATCCCCTTGAGCGAAACGGGGGGTGAACCCCACAGGATTTTGCCCGAATCCGGGCGGGTCTTGCCGGTGACAATATCCATGAACGTGGTCTTTCCCGCCCCGTTCGGCCCGATGATCGCGCGCATTTCGGCCGGGCCAATGCGAAATGTCAGGTTGTTGATGGCGGCAAACCCGTTGAAGGATACGCTGACGCCCGAAACTTCAAGCAGCGAACTCATTCCTGTGCCTCGCGTTCTTGCAGGGCGCCGGTTTCGGGGCCGAGTGGTGCGCCATGCCTGTCGGGGTGGCGCCTGTGGGCAAAGGCATCGAAAATGCCGCTGATGCCCTTGGGCGCCAGCAGGGTGACGGCAACGAATGACAGGCCGAGCAGCACGAGCCACCAGTCCACCCAAACCACCTTTGCAAAGCCCAAATTCAGGTCGGGCACGCGCCCGCCCGTGAACCAGCTTGACACAAGGCTGACAAAGGCCGCCCCGATGACCGCGCCGTAAAGCCGCCCGCGACCGCCGATTGCCACCCATACGGCCAGGTAGATCGACGCGATCGGGGCAATTTCCGCCGGGTTGATGATGCCGGCTTGCGGAAAATACAGCGCGCCGGCAATTCCGGCGATCAGCGCGGCGATCACGAAAACAAACAGTTTGTAGCTTTCAACCGCATAGCCGAGGAACCGCACGCGGGCCTCGTCATCACGTATGCCGCGGATGACACTGCCGAATTTGCCCGAAACCAGCCAGGCGGCGAAACCATAGCCAAGCGCCAGCGCAAGCGCCGATGCCCAAAGGAACCAGACGGCCAGACTGTCTTGCGAAACCGCCCCGATACCGGGGATGTTCTGAAGGCCGGAAAGGCCGTTATTGCCGCGCAAACCGCTATTGTTCTGGAACAGATAAAGCGCCAGCGCCAAAGTCATGGCCTGCGTGAGGATCGACAAGTAAACGCCATTGATCCGGCTTCGAAATGCCAGCCAGCCAAAGGCCAGCGCCAGCAGCCCCGGCACCAGCAATACCAAGGCAAGTTGTGCCGGCAGGCTGTTGGACACAGCCCAGATCCAGGGAAATTCGCTGCTGCCGACAACGCCGAAAATCTGCGCCCCGATCGCATCGTTTATTTCCTGATCTGTTGGCGGGATGAGCGAATTTGACAGCGATGCGACAACAATTTCCCGCGTGCGCTCATACATGATCCACATGCCGACCATATAGCCGCCAAGCCCGAAAAATGCCGCATGTCCCAATGACAGGATGCCGCAATAGCCCCAGACAAGGTCCATCGCGATGGCCAGCAGGCACAGGGCCAGAATTTTCCCGAGCGTTTTGGTCATGCCGGTCGAGATGGTTCCAATGCCATAGGCCTCGGACAGAAGTGTTGTCAGCACGGTGAACAGCGCAAGCAGCGCCAGAAACACCAGAACCGAGGGGTATTTTAGAAAGAAGCTGCGCTGCATGGCCTAGTCTCCTGCCGCGCGGCCACGCAGCGCGACAATGCCACGGGGCCGGAACTGGATGAAAATGATGATGAAGATGATCATGTAGGTTTGCGCCGCGAGCGTATTGCTCGGGTTCAGCCATTCAACCGATTTCTGGAAGAAGCCGATCATCGTGGCACCTGCCAGCGCACCCCAGATATTGCCAACCCCACCAACGACCACAGTCATGAAACTTTGCACGATATAGTCGTTCCCAAGCTCGGATGTGACCTTGGCAAACAGGCCGATCGCCACCCCGGCAAGCCCCGCAATGCCCGAGCCAAGGCCGAAGGTCAGCATGTTGACGCGGTCGGTATTGATGCCCATGCTGGCCGCCATACGCGCGTTCTGCGTTACCGCCCGTGTTTCCAGGCCAAGGCGGGTGCGCTTCATGATGAACAGGAATACGGCCAGCAGCATAAGCGCCAGGCCAAAGATTGCGATGCGAATATAGCTGATGGACAGAACGTCATTCACAATCCAGGCACCATCAAGCCAGCCCGGCGCGGTCAGCGGGCGGGCCTGTGTGCCGAAAATATTCTTGGCAAGCTGTTGCAGGGCAATCGACACGCCGAACGTGGCCAGCAGCGTTTCAAGCGGACGGTTGTAAAGCCAGCGGATCACCAGCCGTTCCATTGCAACGCCCGCGGCAAATGTCACCAGGAACGCGGCGGGAAGTGCGACGATGATTGACAGTGTGTAATTGGAAATGAACAGCTGAACAACATAGCCCGTATAGGCCCCCATCATGATAAACTCGCCATGCGCCATGTTGATGACGCCCATAACGCCAAAGGTTATTGCAAGTCCGATGGCCGCCAGGAACAGAATGGATGCAAGCGAAAGCGCATCGAGCGTGAGATCGAGCGCCTTGTTCATCCCGACCCTGAATTCGATTGCGCCCAACGCCTCGGTCACGGCATCTGTCACCGCGCCAGAGGGCTCCAGATAGTTTTCGAAGAAGCTGTATTGCGCGATGGTTGCGCCGATCATGTCATCGGTGAGGCGTGCCGGCACCAGGCCGGCAGCGGCCAGGCCGTCATAGGCTTTCAGGCGCGCATCAGGATCGGCGAGCGCGGCGCTCGGCACATCGGCAACCATGCCGTCACTCAGGTTTTGCTCTAGCGCAGCGCGCAGAAATTCGGGGGTGAGCCGCGGGGCTGCAAGGCCATTATCGACTAGAATTTGATAGGCGCTTTCCACGGTAAATGCGCCGCGCCCGGGCACCAATTCGCGCGCCACATTGGCGGTGGCTGGAATTTCGCCTTCCACAACAACAAGTTCGCTGGCCAAAAGCGGGTTCAGTGCCGCGCGAACATCGAGTGAGATATCGGCGCCAAGCGAGGAAATCGCCGTAATGCGTGCCTGTGTGTCCGGATCATACCGCAAGGTGAGCAGCGCGGCCACGCGGGTTTTCAGCGCGCGGATCTCCGGGTCGGTTTCGCCTGCCAGCGAGGCGCGCAAGGGCGCAAGATGCTCGGCCGCCGGATTGCGCTGCAAGGAGGCCAGCGCATCACGTCGGCGCTGCGGGTCGGGGTCGTCCAGCTGAAAGCGCACCAGGGCGCTGCCGATCAGGGCGCGAATGCCGCTATTCGGGTTGATCCGGGCCAGACTGGCGCTGTCAAAGTCACCAAGCTGCGCGCCATCGGAAAACCGGAACAGGCGGATCATGCCGTTTTCAAGCGCGGCACCATAGTAAAACAGCCCGTCATCGGGAGTCTGATAGAGTTCCTTGGCCTGCCAGCGCTGCAAGACGGTTTGCGCCGATGGCAGCCCGCTTTCCGCAATCGCCGCGATTGCCGGCTCGATGCTGCGCCGCGAGCTTTCCTCGATCAGGGCGCGGTTTTCCTGAAGGATGGCCTGAATGTCGCTGATCTGCGCAAGCGCGCCTGCCGGAACGCATAATGAGGCAAAAAATATCAGTAAGAAAGCACGCATGAACCTTGCTCCAATGCTGCGGGAAAGGGGCGAGCCCCTTTCCCTGTCTTGTTTCAGTAATTGGAGTTCAACTGCACGCAGGTTTCGGTTTCGGTGTTATACATGCCGCAGTTCAGCGTCTGCCAATCCGATATCAACACAGCGGATTCCGGCAGGAAATCTGTCCATGCGTCGCCCGGCACCTCTTCTGTCTGGCTGACGATGTCAAACTGGCCATCTGCCTGGATTTCACCAATCAGCACCGGTTTGGTAATGTGGTGGTTGGGCAGCATTTCGGCAATTCCGCCTGTCAGATTGGGCACTTGCAGCCCATACATGGCGGCGCGCACGGCATCGACATCGGTGGTGCCGGCGGCTTCAACCGCAGCAACCCACATCCGGAAGCCGATCACCGTGGCTTCCATCGGGTCATTGGTAACGGCGTCTTCACCCATGCGGGCCTTCCATGCGGCAATGAAGGCCGTATTGGCTTCGCTTTCAGCCGACTGGAAGTAGTTCCAGGCCGCCAGATGGCCAACCAGGTTCGATGTATCAAGGCCCGACAGTTCTTCCTCGCCAACCGAGAAGGCGATGACGGGAATATCGTCAGCCGAAATGCCGGCTGCGGCCAGCTCTTTGTAGAACCCGATATTGGCATCGCCATTGACCGTTGAAATCACGCCAACGCGTTTGCCATCGGCGCCAAGCGCAACAATATCTGCAACAATGCTCGACCAGTCGGAATGCCCGAACGGGGTGTAGTTCACAAAGATATCTTCAGCGGCGATTCCGCGATCCAGCAGATAGGCCTCGAGAATATTGTTGGTCGTGCGCGGGTAGACATAGTCGGTGCCGATCAGCGCGAATTTTTCAATTCCCAATTCTTCAAGGAAATAGTCGGTTGCCGGAATGGCCTGCTGGTTCGGGGCGGCGCCTGTGTAAAACACGTTGCGCGAGCTTTCTTCGCCCTCATACTGGACCGGGTAGAACATCAGCCCGTTCAGTTCTTCAATGACCGGCAGCACCGATTTGCGGCTGACGCTTGTCCAGCCCCCGAAAATTACCGCAACCTGTTCTGTGGTCAGCAGTTCACGGGCCTTTTCAGCGAAAAGCGGCCAGTCTGATGCCGGATCGACAACCACAGCTTCGAGCTGGCGGCCCAGAACGCCGCCATTTGCGTTCTGCTCGTCAATCAGCATCAGCACCGTGTCTTTCAGCGTGGTTTCGGAAATGGCCATCGTGCCCGACAATGAATGCAGCACGCCAACGGGAATCGTCTCTTGCGCCTGTGCGCCAATCGCCGATGCGCCGAACGCGACGGTGGTGAGCATCGCAATGCTTGATAGTTTCATGTAGATATCTCCATACAGAACAGATGGAACCCGCGCCTTGAAGCACAGGCGCAACGGTCGTATATCTGTTCTGCAACTCAAAAGTTGCACCCGTGTGGCGGCCCAATTGATTTCCACGTCGTCGGGTCGTCACACACCCCGTATCCTACGAAGTGGCCCCATCATTTTGCGATGCAGCATAATGTCAACGCAATTGCAGCATTTCTGCGATCGGTTGGTGGGTTATGCTCAAAAATAGTGCATAGCGCCCATGTAGCCTAAAAATTGGGCACACGATTCAGATATGGCCGGAAAACTGCGAAATTTTCTGTAGGTTTACGCCTGTGCGTGGTCTGGAATGGCTGAAGCAAAAACCTGCCGGGGGCAAATCATCAACCAGGTGGCCAAATTCGATTGCAAGGCGGACAGCGCCGCGCAGCAGCAGCAACCGCGCGCGCGTGGTGCCGCATTTCTGCGTGTGAGCGCGGGGCTTGACGGGCAAACAGGTTTGGCTGATCTGCGGCAATCCGGGTCGCTGAAACTGGTTTTTCCCCGCAGCTACAGGCGCGGCGCCGAGGCGATTATCGTCAATACCGCCGGTGGTATTACGGGCGGTGACAGGTTTTCCTTGCGCGCGGAAATCGGCCACGGGGCCAGCCTTTGCCTGACAACCCAGGCTGCCGAACGCGCCTATCGCGCCCAGCCACACGAGGTTGGAAGGCTAGAAACCCATGCCCGGCTATGCACAGGGGCGCGGCTGAACTGGCTGCCGCAGGAAATGATTATTTTCGATCACGCGGCGCTGCACCGCAGGCTTGAAGTTGACATGGCCGATGACAGCAGCCTGCTGCTGGTTGAACCGCTGGTTTTCGGGCGCGCCGCGATGCGTGAACGTCTTAACAATATCAACTTCAAGGACCGGATCGTTGTTCGGCGGAATGCCCGCCCGATCTTTGTCGATGGCATTGACCTTGCAGCCGATGCCTCGGCGCATCTGGCGCGCGCGGCAACGGGGGCGGGTGCGGGCGCAATGGCCAGCCTTGTATTTGTCGATACGAAGGCCGCAGGCCAGCTTGCGCATATTCGCAGCCTGCTGCCCGCAACGGCCGGCGCCAGCATGATCGCTGCCGATATTCTGGTGCTGCGAATGCTTGCCGCCGACAGTTTTGAGCTGCGCTGCAACCTTGTGCCGATACTCGATCATCTAACCCAAAATTCCCTGCCAGTGTCATGGAGGCTTTAGCACATGCAACTTACCCCCCGCGAAAAAGACAAACTGCTGATCGCAATGGCCGCCGAAGTGGCGCGCAAGCGGCTGTCGCGCGGCGTAAAGCTGAACTATCCCGAGGCGATTGCGCTGATTACCGATGCGGTTGTGGAAGGCGCGCGCGACGGGCGCTCGGTGGCCGATATGATGCAGGCCGGCGGGCATGTCATTACCCGCGAGCAATGTATGGATGGCATTGCCGAGATGATACAGGAGGTGCAGGTCGAGGCGACCTTTCCGGATGGCACCAAACTTGTGACCGTTCACAACCCGATCAGATGGCGCAGCGCGCAAATGGAGCAGGCCCAATGATCCCCGGTGAAATTATCGTGGCCGATGGCCAGATCCTTCTGAATGCAGGCGCGGCCACGCAAACCCTGATTGTTGCAAATACGGGTGATCGGCCGGTGCAGGTGGGCAGCCATTACCATTTTGCCGAAAGCAACCCCGCATTGGCCTTTGACCGTGGCCTTGCACGCGGAAAGCGGCTGGATATTCCGGCAGGCACCGCCGTGCGCTTCGAGCCGGGGCAACGGCGCGAGGTTACGCTTGTGGATATTGGCGGCGCGCGGCGGGTGTTCGGCTTCAATGGTCAGATCATGGGAGATTTATAGTGCCTTATGCAATTCCACGCGCACAATATGCCGCCATGTATGGCCCGACGACCGGTGACAAGGTCCGGCTTGCCGATACAGACCTGGTCATCGAGGTGGAGCAGGATTTCACGCTTTATGGCGAAGAGGTCAAATTCGGTGGCGGAAAGGTCATTCGCGACGGGATGGGCCAAAGCCAGCAGACCCGCGCAGACGGGGCTGTCGATACGGTCATAACCAATGCGCTGATCGTCGATCATTCCGGAATTTATAAAGCCGACATTGCTTTGAAAGACGGGCTGATTCACGCCATCGGCAAGGCCGGCAACCCCGATACGCAGCCCGGTGTGGATATCGTCATCGGGCCGGGCACCGAAATTATTGCAGGCGAAGGGCGCATTCTTACCGCCGGCGGCATGGATAGCCATATCCATTTCATTTGCCCCCAGCAGATGGAAGATTCGCTGCAATCGGGCGTTACCACCTGTTTTGGCGGCGGCACCGGCCCTGCACACGGGACTTTGGCAACAACCTGCACCCCCGGCCCCTGGCATATCGGGCGGATGTTGCAGGCGTTTGACGGCATTCCGATGAATATCGGCCTTTCCGGCAAGGGCAATGCCAGCCAGCCCGCCGCATTGGTTGAAATGGTCAATGCAGGCGCATGTGCGCTGAAACTGCACGAGGATTGGGGCACCACGCCGGCAGCGATAGATTGCTGCCTGTCGGTGGCCGATGACATGGATGTGCAGGTGATGATCCACACCGACACGCTTAATGAAAGCGGCTTCGTTGAACACACGATCGCGGCCATGAAGGCGCGCACGATCCATGCGTTCCATACCGAAGGTGCCGGTGGTGGCCATGCCCCCGATATTATCAAGCTCTGTGGCGAAAGCTATGTCTTGCCCTCGTCAACAAACCCGACACGGCCGTTCACGGTCAACACGCTGGAAGAGCATCTGGATATGCTCATGGTTTGCCACCATCTCGACAAATCCATTCCCGAAGACATTGCCTTTGCCGAAAGCCGTATCCGGCGCGAAACCATTGCCGCCGAGGATATTCTGCACGATATCGGCGCATTCTCGATTATCGCTTCCGACAGTCAGGCAATGGGCCGGGTGGGCGAAGTGCTGATCCGCACGTGGCAGACAGCCGACAAGATGAAAAAGCAGCGCGGCCGTTTGCCCGAAGAGCGTGGCGAGAACGACAATTTCCGGGTGCGCCGCTATATTGCAAAATACACGATCAACCCGGCCGTCGCCCAGGGGGTTTCGCATGTGCTTGGCAGTATTGCCGTGGGCAAGCGCGCCGATCTTGTGCTGTGGAACCCGGCTTTCTTCGGGGTCAAGCCGGAAATGGTTCTCATGGCGGGCACGATCGTGGTGGCGCAGATGGGTGATCCGAACGCCTCTATCCCGACGCCGCAGCCGGTATACACGCGGCCGATGTTCGGCGCTTTCGGGCGCTCGCTTGAACAGTCGAGCGTGACCTTCGTGTCAGCCGCCGCCGCTGCCAACGGTATCGGGCAAAGCCTTGGTTTGCGCAAGCAAACACTTGCCGTCACGAATACGCGCAATATTGGCAAGGCCGATATGCTGCTGAATTGCGCCCTGCCGCAGATAGAGGTTCACCCTGAAACCTACGAAGTGCGCGCCGATGGCGAATTGCTCACCTGTCAACCCGCCGAGGTCTTGCCGATGGCACAACGCTATTTCCTGTTCTGATGGCCGCGTTCATTTCACAAAAGTTGCGCCTTGCCGGCACGTGGCGTGGTGCCATCGACAGGCTCGAACTTAGCTATGACGACCGCTTCTTGCGGCGAAAGCTGCTGCGCAGCGTGGCGGGCAGGTCGGTGCTGGTCGACCTTGCACAGACCATGTCGCTTGGGCATGGCGATGCGCTGGAACTGGCAGGCGGCGAACTGGTCGAGATTTGTGCGGCAGACGAAGATTTGCTGGCGATCAGCGGCGAAAACCTGGTGCAACTGGCCTGGCATATCGGCAATCGCCATACGCCCTGCCAGATAGAGCCCGATCGGCTGCTCATTCAGCCCGACCCGGTTATCGGGCATATGCTGGCGCATCTGGGTGCAAGCGTGACACCAACCCGTCAGGCATTCAACCCCGAGGGTGGTGCCTATGGGCATGGTCGCACCCACGCCCATGCGCATGGGCATACCGCCCATGATCACTGACATTCTGACATTGTCGCAATGGTTGTCACCCAGCTTTCCGGTGGGGGCTTTCGCCTATTCGCACGGGCTGGAAACGGAAATCCAGGCGGGCAGGCTGAACAGCGCAAGCGGCCTGCAAGACTGGCTTGCCGATATTCTGGAACATGGCGCGGGCAGGTCTGATTGCATTTTGCTGCGCGCCGCTCATGCCTGTGACGATCTGGAAACGCTTGCGCATGTCGAGGCGACGGCACGGGCTTTTGCACCGGGTGCCGAACGGTTGCGCGAAACGCAACTGCAAGGCGCAGCCTTTGGCGAAACCGTTGCAGCCATCTGGACCGCGGCGCAGCCAGAGCTGAGCTATCCGGTTGCGCTGGGGCGCGCCGCGCGTCTGTGCGGCATAGACCCGTCGCTTGCGGCTGCGCTGTATTTGCAGGCTTTCGCCAGCAATCTGGTTTCTGTGGCGGTGCGCCTTGTGCCGCTTGGCCAGACCGAGGGGCAAAGGGTGCTGGCTGCGCTGGCCCCGCTTTGCCAGACCCTGGCCGCAGCCAGCAATGGCACCGGGCTTGACGATCTGAGCAGCAGCGCCTTCATGTCTGACATTGCCGCCATGCGGCATGAAACACTCAACCACAGGATATTTCGCTCATGACCCAAATGAATGGCCCGTTGCGCCTGGGCATTGGCGGCCCGGTCGGGGCTGGCAAAACCACGCTGACAGCCGCCATTGCGCGCGCCCTGCACCCAAAAATTTCGGTGGGTGTCATTACCAATGACATTTATACGCAAGAGGATGCCGAGGCGCTGATGCGTATGCAGATCCTGCCACAAGACCGCGTTATCGGTGTTGAAACCGGCGGATGCCCGCATACGGCGATCCGCGAAGATGCATCAATCAATCTGGCGGCGATTGCGGAACTGCGCAAGCGCCATAGCCCGCTTGACCTGGTCATCATCGAAAGCGGCGGCGACAACCTGTCGGCCACGTTCAGCCCGGAACTCGCCGATCTGACGATCTATGTGATCGATGTTGCCGCGGGCGAGGAGATTCCGCGCAAAGGCGGCCCGGCCATTACCAAATCCGGCCTGCTGGTCATCAACAAGACCGACCTTGCGCCCCATGTCGGCGCCTCACTCGATGTCATGCGCCGCGACAGTCTGCGAATGCGCGGCGACAAACCCTTTGTATTCAACTCGTTCCGCACCAATGAAGGGCTGGACGCCATTCTGGATTTCATCATCGTGCAAGGCGGGCTGAATGCCTGACCTCAGGCGCATTGCCCCGCAGAGCGGCCGCAAATCTGCTGCCTAAAGATCGAAGCTGCGTTTTGAAAGTTGCAGCCCGGCAATCGGCGCGCCCTCGTTCAGGCGCCAGGCTTGCAGGGTAAAGCTGCGCTGGCCGGCCTGGTGCATCGGGTCGGCTTCGGCCAGGGCGCGGGCGGCTGCAAGGTCGGTGGCGGCATAGATGATAAGCCCTGCACCCGACATTTCTGTGCCGCTGGCATTGGATAACGGGCCTGCCAGAAAAAGCTCGCCGCGCGCTTCGAGCTTTTGTTGATAGGCCAGATGTGCGGCCAGCAGTTCGGGCGCTGGCGGGCCGTCTTTGGCGGGGCTGGTCATGCAGGCGAAAACCTGTTTGGCCAGCGCGCCGCGCTTGCGGCAGATATCTCCATATGCGTTCCAGTCCATCAGCTTGCTCCTGTAAAATTGCGCCTAAGCTCGTTCTTTTGCACCTTGCCCATTGTGTTGCGCGGCAGCTCGGGCAGGAAATGCAGGCTGCGCGGGGTTTTGAAACGCGCCAGATTGGGCGCAAGCGCGGCAAGAATCGCCTCGGCATCGGCGGTTGCGCCGGGCCTAAGCACAATCGCTGCGGCCACGGCTTCGCCCAGATCGGGGTGGGGAATGCCGAACACCGCGCTTTCCAGAACCCCGGGCAGCGCATCGATCAGGGTTTCAATCTCTTTGGGATAGATGTTGAACCCGCCGGATATGACCAGATCTTTTTCGCGGCCCACGATAGAGAGGTAGCCATCGGCATCGATCTGGCCAAGATCGCCGGTGATGAACCAGCCATCGGGCGCAAAGGTTTCGGCGGTTTTTTCGGGGTTGCGCCAATAGCCGGGGGTGACATTGGGGCCGGTCACTTCGATTGCGCCGATCCCCTGATCGTCGGGTCGGGCCAGACGCAGCGAAACCCCCGCAAGCGGCTTGCCAACCGTGCCCGCCTTGCGCGCGCCGGCATAGGGGTTCGAGGTGATCATATTGGTTTCGGTCATGCCATAACGTTCCAGAATGGCATGGCCGGTGCGCGCTTGAAACGCGGCATGGGTTTCGGCCAGAAGCGGGGCCGAGCCGGAAATGACAAGCCGCATATGCGCCATTGCGGCGCGCTCGAAACGGTCATCGCCAAGCATACGGGTGTAGAAGGTCGGCACGCCCATCATTGTGGTGGCACGCGGCAGGGCCGCTGCGATATCGCCAAGGTCGAAGGCGGGCAGAAAGATCATATCTGCGCCAGCGGCCAGCGTGATATTGGTCGCCACGAACAGCCCGTGAGTATGGAAAATCGGCAGGGCATGAATGAGCGTATCGCTAGGTTGATAATGCCATTCCGCTTGCAGCGCACGCGCATTCGAGATGAGGTTTTCATGCGTGAGCATGGCACCTTTGGAGCGGCCCGTCGTGCCCGATGTATACAGGATTGCTGCCAGATCATCGGGCTTGCGCGGGCAGGGGGGCAGGGGCGCGAGGCTGGTTTCGGTCAGATCAGACGGGCTGGCCAGCGGCACATTGCGCGCTTGTGCAACGCCGCGCGCGGCCTGGGTTGAGGCATCGAGGATAAGCAGGGCCGGTGCGGCATCGTCCAGAAAGTAATCAATCTCGGCCGGGGTGTAGCCGGTGTTCAGCGGCACGAAAACGCCACCCGCAAAGACGGTGGCCAGATACAGGATCAGCCCTTCGGGGGCTTTGGCGATCTGGCACAAAACCCGGTCGCCCGGTTTGACGCCCTGTGCGGCAAGTGCTGCGGCGGTGCGCGCCACTTTTGCCCGCAGCGCCCCATAGCTTATCGTCTCGCCATCGAGCGTGCTTAGAAACGGCGCCTCATCGGGCTGCGCGCTGAGCAGCGCGTGGTGCAAGGGGTTCATGGTCATGCGGTGGTGGCTCCTTTGGTGGTGAGGCGGCTGCGCACGGCGCGGGCGGAGGCAATTTCGCCCGAGGCGGCAAAGGCCTCGTGCCGCGTTTCAACCTTGTCCAGATCATAAAGATAATTGACCATAAGCCCGTGGCTTTGTGCCAGCCCCTTTGGTGAAAGATCGGCACCCGCATTCAGCCGGTGCAATTCGGCGCCATTGCCAAGGTGGAACCGCGCAACCGGGTCAAGCGGGCGGCCGGCAGTATCCTTGGCGGTAAGCAGGTAATCGGCGGCCGCGCCCAGCAGGGCATTCGCATCTTTGGCCAGTGTTTCGGGCTTCAATCCTTGCGCCTCTGTCCAGCGATGCAGGCCGGGCACGGGTGACAATGTTGCGAACATCCGCAGGCCGGGCAGTTCCGATTTCAGATCACCGGCAACCTGCTTGATCAGGAATGCGCCAAAGGACACCCCGGCCAGGCCGGCCTGACAGTTGGAAATTGAATAGAAAATTGCGCTATCAGCCTCTTCGGGGGGCAGGACCGGGCGCGGCACGTCCAAAATGTCATGAATGGCGCTGGCAAGGCCCTTGGTCAGCGCCACCTCGACGAAAATCAGCGGCTCATCCGGCAATGCGGGGTGAAAAAAGGCAAAACACCGCCTGTCGGGCGAAGCAACGCGCTGGCGCAGATCGTCCCAGGTGTCGATGGCGTGAACGGCCTCATAGGCGATGATTTTTTCAAGAACGGCGGCGGGGGTCTGCCAGTCGATCCGTGCGGGCACCAGAAAACCGCGGTTGAACCAGCTTCGCAGCAGGTGGCGCATATCGGTATCGATCGGCGCAAGGCTGGGGTCTTTGCGCAGGGTCAGCAGCAGGCGGCGGCGGAATTCGACCAGCCGCGCCGTGCCGCGCGGGGCGGCGTTCAGGCGGCGAAACAGTTCCTGTCGGGGCGGCTCTGCGGCGTCTTGCAAGGCTTTGAGCGCAGCGGGGGCTTTCGCTTTCACCGCACTTGCAGCGGCGATAATCGCGTCGGTATCAACCTCGAACTGGTCACGCAACGCGATGCACAGCGCAGCAAAGCCATCATCGTCCAGCCCTTCGATCAGCGTCAGCACGCGGTCGGCTATCGCAAGGCCCGAAACCTCGCCGCGCGTTGTCAGCAGCAGGCGGCTGAGCGCGACAGGGTCATCCTGCGCGCGGCTCAGCCCGTCGCCCCAAAGCCGGTTCAGCGTTGCGGGGCCAAGGACATTGCGCAGAATCCAGGAAAATGAATTGTCTTTTGGCATCGACGCGCTCCGCTTGCTTCGATGCCATGATAAAAAATCGATTTTAATTTGACAACTCGTTTTATTTGGGGAATCTTGTTGGCAACACGAAAGGGACGAATCCATGAAATTGTTAACTGGCATTGCACCCGGTCAGGGCAAACCCCAGGTTTTTGCGGTGATCGACGCGCGCGCTGTGGTGTTGGGCGATGGTGATCTGGCTGAAATCATTGCCACCAACGCCGCCAATGGCAGCCTGCCCAGCCCCAAGCCAGACGCGCCCAGCTATGATGTGGCGCAAATTACACCTTCGCTGGTTCTGGGGCGACCGGGCAAAATTGTTTGCCTTGGGTTGAACTATGCCGAACATGCGCGCGAAGGCGGCTATGCCGTGCCGGATTACCCTGCCATGTTCTTGCGCGCCGCAACCTCGATGATTGCCGCCGAAGCGCCGATGATCCTGCCCAATGCCTCGGTTACGTTTGACTACGAGGCCGAGTTGATGGTGATTATCGGCAAGGGCGGCCGCCATATTGCGGCAGAAAACGCGCTGGAGCATGTGTTTGGCTATTCCACCTTCAACGATGGGTCGGTGCGCGAATACCAGCGCAAAACCCACCAATGGACGGCGGGCAAGAATTTTGACGGCACAGGCGCGGTTGGCCCCTATGTTGTAACCCCGGACGAGGTGCCAGCGGGCGCTGCCGGTTTGCAGATCAGCACCAGGCTGAATGGCCGTGTGCTGCAAAACAGCAATACATCCGACATGATTTTCCCCGTTGCGCGCACCATTGCGATCGTGTCGGAAATCATGACGCTAGAGCCGGGCGACATGATTGCTTTTGGCACGCCGCCGGGTGTGGGCCATGCGCGCGATCCGCAGGTCTGGATGAAGGCGGGCGATGTGGTCGAGGTTGAGATCGAGGGCATCGGCATTTGCCGCAACCCGATTGTGGCCGAGAATGACCAGCAGGTGGCTGCACAATGACATTGCAGCCCCGACAAGATGCACGCGCGCTGGCGCAGGCCGATATCCGGGCCTTGCGCGCGGAATGCGCACAGCTAGATCAGGCCGGGCTCGACCTTATTCTTACGCGGGCGCGTTCGCATTATGCCTGGAGCGACCGCGACGTAAGCGATGAGCAGCTTCGCCGCCTTTACGACATTACCCGGCAGGGCGCGACCAGCATGAATTGCAGCCCGGCGCGCTTTGTGTTTGTGCGCAGCCCCGAGGGCAAGGAAAAGCTGGCAAAAGCCCTCAAGCCCAAGAATGTGCCAAAGCTGATGGGCGCGCCTGTTACGGTGATCATCGCCGAAGATCTGAATTTTTGGGAGCGGCTGGACTATCTGTTCCCGCATGAAGACCGCAAGCACCTGTTTCGCGGCAAGGATGACTATATTTCGGAGACGGCGGCACGAAATGCAACATTGCAAGGCGGCTATATGATGATTGCCGCCCGCGCGATGGGGCTGGATTGCGGCCCGATGTCGGGCTTTAGCAACGCCGTTGTTGATGAGATGTTTTTTGCGGGCACGAGCTTGCGTTCCAACTTTCTGCTGAATCTCGGCTATGCTGATGAATCGGCCGTGTTTCCAAAATTGCCCAGGCTGCCGTTTGAGGAGGCGTGCAGCTTTTCATAGGTCTGCAAGGCCCGGGATCGGGCGGCGCAGACATCATAACTGGATCGGGAGGACCAGACCATGACACTGAAACTCAATCGACGCACAGTCCTGGCGGGCACGGCATCGGCGGCGGCGCTGAGTATGCTCGCAACACCCATGCTGGCCCAGGGCCGCACGGTTACGGTGATTGACGGCTACCCAGACCGCTCGATGTGGCTGCAAGAGCTTTCAAACTACTTTTTGCCGGAAGTGAACCGCCGCCTGGAAGCCGCCGGGCTTGAGGCCATGAACTTTCAGGAAAGCTATGGCGGCTCCATCGTCAACCCGCGCGGCGTCATGGAAGGTCTGCGCCTCGGGCTGGGCGATATGGGGATCGTGACCACGATTTTCCACGCCTCTGAACTGCCAAGCCAGGCAATTGCGGCGGTCACGCCGTTCATTTCATCCGATGCCCGGATCGTGGCGCGCGCGATTGATGAAATCGCCGCAGAATTTCCGGATATGGTGGCGGAATTTGCCGCGGAAAACCAGGTGTATCTTGCAACCGGCGTGGTGCTGGATACCTATCAGATTTTTGCGAACCGGCCGCTGAATTCATTGGAAGATCTGAAAGACCTCAAGGTTGCCGGGGCCGGGTATAACCTGCGCTATCTTGAAGGGATCGAGGGTGCGGTTGGTGTGCGCGGCGGTCTGACCGACTTTTACAACATGGTCCAGACCGGCGTGACCGAAGCGGCCATGCTCTGGCCCGAGGCGGCAAACACCTTCGCCATTGCCGAGGTTGCACCCTATATGCTGCGCGCCAATCTGGGTGCGGTGAACACAAAATCGCTGACGGTGAATGCCGATTTCTGGGCAACGCTAAGCCCCGAAGTGCAGGCCATTTTGCGCGAAGTGGCGGTAGAGTATCGTGACCGGCTTGCAGAAGTCGCTATGGAAACCGCCGCAAGCTCCGAGGCGGCCTATGTCGCCGCGGGTGGCACGATTGCCGATCTGTCCGATGAAGACCGCGCGGCCTGGGCGGCGGCAATGCCGAATATCGCACAGGAATGGGCCGCCGGGCTGGATGCGGCCGGCAAGAACGGCTCGGCCATGCTGTCGGCCTATATCGGCAAGCTGATCGCGGCGGGCGAGACCCCGGCGCGCAACTGGGCGACCGAGGCTTAACCGGTGCCCGCAACTTTTACCCGCGCCGTCAATGCGGTGGCGCGGGGCTTGTCCCTAGTTGCCAAAATCGCCAATGCCACCGGCACGCTGGTTGTTCTGGCGCTTGTCGTGCTGATCAACAGCGATGTTGTGGCGCGCAACCTGTTCAATGACCCTTTCGAGGGCACCTATGAACTGGTGCAGTTTCTGATGGTGATGATCGTCTTTTTGCAATTGCCCGACGTGATCCGCATCAACCGGCTGACCCGGTCCGACGGTTTGCTGGCGGTTCTGGCCGAAAGGCGGCCCGAGATTGCCCGGTTCTTCGCGCGGCTGATTGATGCCATATCGTCTGTATTCATGGCGCTGATCGCAATCGCGGTTTGGCCGGAATTCCTGCGCTCGTGGGACTCCGGTTCGTTCATGGGCACGCCGGGTATCTTCACCGCGCCGAACTGGCCGATTCACCTGGCCATATTCTGTTCATGCGTGCTTGCCGCGCTCATCTTCTTGGCCAAGGCCATTACCGGAAAGCGGCGCCCGGAACGCCTGCATTTGGAGGAATCGGGCGCATGAGTCCCTTTGAAATTGGCCTGATCTCTGTCGTGGCTATGGTGCTGATGATCTATCTTGGGGTCTATATCCCCATCGCGCTGGGCGTTGTGTCTTTCGTGACGATCTGGATCATCCGCGACAATATCACCCTGCCAATGGCGCTGCTGAAAGTGGCGGTTGGCGATAGTGTGAAACAATATTCCTTTGCAACCATTCCCCTGTTCACCTTCATGGGGCTGATCGTGTCCAGGGCGGGCCTGGGTGAAGATGTCTACAAGGTCATGAACACGCTGTTTCATCGTGTGTTGGGCGGGGTTGGCATGGCCACGGTGGGCGCGAATGCGCTGTTTGCGGCAGTTACCGGCAGTTCCATCGCCTCGGCCTCGGTGTTTACCAAGGTTGCCGTGCCCGAAATGATGAAGCTCAACTACAACAAGCGTTTTGCGGTTGGGGTTGTTGCCGGCTCGTCGGTTCTGGGCATGATCATCCCGCCCTCGGCCATGCTGATCATCTATGCGATTGTTGCCGAACAATCGGTCGGGCATATGTTTCTGGCCGGTATCATCCCCGGCATTCTGCTTTCAGCCGCCTATATTGCCGCGATTTTCATCATGGCGAAATTCTGGCCGAATTTTGTGGTGAATGGCGGCAAGATGGCTGCGCAGGAAAGCCGCGAATTGCTGAGCGCCGGGCAACTTGTGCTTTTGTGCCTGCCGCTGGTCGGGCTGGTGCTGACCGTGCTGGGCGGCATTTATACCGGCTGGCTTACGCCTGTTGAGGCAGGTGCTGCCGGGGCGGCTTTGGGGCTGCTCCTGGCCGTGGGGCGGCGCAAGATCAACCTGAAAGGGTTCTGGAACGCGCTGTTGGAAACCGGGCATATCACGGCCTCGATCCTGTTTCTGATCACGGCGGCCTCGATTTACAGCCGTATGCTTGGCATTGCGGGCATTCCCAATGCGCTGGGCGACTTTCTTGAAACCTATCAGCTGGGCTTTGCCGCCGTTATGGTCATGCTGGTTGTGCTGATGCTGTTTCTGGGCACTTTGCTTGACACAGCCTCGATCATTCTGATTGTTGTGCCGCTGTTCCTGCCGATCGTAGAGCCGCTGGGCGTGAGCCTTGTGTGGTTTGGCATCATCGTGGTGATCGGCGCTGAAATCGGCCTGCTCACCCCACCGCTTGGCATTTCCTGTTTCGTGATCAAAAGCACAATCGATGACCCGAATGTCACGCTGAAAGACGTGTTCATGGGGGCGCTGCCCTTTGCGGGCGTCATGCTGGCGGTGCTGCTTATCCTGATCGAATTCCCGGTCCTGTCTACGGCCCTGTTGCCCTGATCCAATTGAAGAAGGAGGTTCGCAATGCGCACCGTTGCCCCCGAAACCCTGACCGACATGCTTCTGTCGCTGTCCGGCCCCGATACAGACCCGCGCGTGCAGGAAGTGCTGTCGGCCCTGGTGCGCCATTTGCACAGCTTTGCCAAAGAGGTGGGGCTTACCCATGACGAATGGCGCAAGGGGCTGGAATTGCTCACGCGGGCTGGCGAAATTTCGGATGGCGAACGCAACGAGTTTGTGCTGTTTTCCGATGTGCTGGGGCTAAGCTCGCTCGTCGATATGATCAACTCTCCCAAAGGCTGCACCAGTTCTTCGGTGCTTGGCCCGTTCCATATTCTGGGCGCACCACCGCTGCCGGTGGGGGGCGATATGATTGGCGATAACGAAGGCCCGCAAGTGGTGGTGCAGGGCCATGTGCGCGACCAGAACGGCGCGCCGATTGCCGGTGCGGTGATCGAGCTGTGGCAAACCGCCGATAACGGGCTTTATTCGGGGCAAGACCCTGAACAGCCCGAATATAACCTGCGCCTTGCCATGACCACGGGTGCCGATGGGCGCTATGCCGTATCCACCATTCGCCCCGCGCCCTATATGGTGCCCACCGACGGGCCGGCAGGCGACATTCTGAACGCAACGGGCCGCCATGCCTGGCGCCCGTCGCATTTGCATTTCATTGTGCAGGCGCCCGGTTATCGCAGCCTGGTGACCGAGGTCTTCCCCAGCGATGACCCCTATCTGGACGAGGATGCCGTGTTTGGCGTGCGCAGCGATCTGGTGATGGAATACAAGCCCGGCGAGCGCGCATCGCTTGCGCCCGACATAGCGGCGCGCGACCGGCTGGATGATGATTTCAGCCTGGTGGATTTTGACTTTGTGCTGCCGCCCGCCTAGCGGCTATTGTGCCGCGCGCATGGTCGCGTCATTGGCGCGGCCCTTGCTTTCCTGCTCGGCCAGGGTCTTGAACAGGAACTCGCCGGTTTTGCGGTAATGGTCGTTCAGCAGGGCAACGGCATGGTCGGCATCGCGCGCCAATGCCGCCTCGGCAAGTTTTGAATGCTCGTCGGTGATCTGGCGCTCGGGATAGGCCACAAGCCGCGCCACATTGCGATAGCGCACCGCCAGATCGTAGAGCTGGGCGCAGAAATTCAGCAGATACCCCGAAGGGCAGGCGGCAATAAGGGCTGCATGAAACTCGCGATGCGCAGCCTCCCAAGGGCCGGGGTTGCTTAGCCGGTCAAGCGCGTTCAGCCGGTAGCCCAGCATCACGATGTTTTCTTCCCAGCGCGCCCCGCCTTGCGCAATGGCTTCGGCCAGCGCCATGCCTTCAACCCTGCAGCGTGTATCAAGCAGAATGGCAAAGTCTTCCGAACTGATTGCCGGCGCCCAGAAGCCGCGTTGCTCGTTGCGCACGACGAGCTGTTCCGATGACAGGATGCTCAGCGCCTCGCGCACGGGGCTTGCCCCCATTTCGAGCTTTTCGCGCAGCGCATCTATCTGGATCCGCGCGCCGGGCTGCAACTCGCCGGACAACACCATATCGCGGATACGATGATGCGCCCGCGATGTCAGGGAACGGTGTTCATCCATGTCCGGCCTCCGCTGCCGATTTTGCGTGTTGCGCAATTTCGCCAAATAAATCGATTTCTTGCAGAATATACGAAAAAACGGGCGTCGCACAAGGATTGATGCGCATGTTCGGCAATTTCACCGCGCAGATAGTTTGCGCGCGTAAAATATTTTTTTACATCCGCCGCTGGGTTTGTATAGTCTTTTACAAAAGTAGAAACTTACAAAATTGACGTAGGAACGATATGAGCAACGATTTGGCGGGCGGCACAATCCGCACAATGGATGATTTCGCCACGGTAAGCGGCATTTCACGCCCGACATTGTCGAAATATTTCAACGATCCGCAAAGCGTGCGCCGGTCGACCCGCGCGCGTATCGAGGCGGCGCTGGAGCGTTATGACTATCGGCCCAATATCTATGCGATGAACCAGAACCGGCGGCTGACCAAGAATATCGGCATTGTCGTGCCCTATATGGCCGACCCGTTTTTTGCCGAGATTGCGCGCAATGTCGAAAGTCTGGTGATTGGCGCGGGGTTTCAGCCGGTTTTGCTGGGCTCGCATGGCAGCCCTGAACAGGAAATCGAGAATCTGAACAACTTGCGGCTGGTCAAACCGGCGGGGGTTTTGCTGGCCCCGCTGGGCCGCGCATCCGATGCCGGGCGGATTGCCGCCTTCTGCGATGAGGTGCCAACCGTTACCTTTGATGCAAATATCGAGGGGATTGGCGCGGCTTTCGTGGGTTCGGACAATGCGCAAAGCGTGGGGCTGATCGTGGACTATCTGTGCCGCAGCGGCGAGCCGCCCGCGTTTTTTGAAATGGAAACCCCCGCCAACCCCAATGCGAACAAGCGGCGCAAGGCCTATATTGCCGCGATGGAGCGGCTGGGACTGGCGCCGCAGCTGATGCTGGCCAAGGGCACCGGCTGGGATTTTGAGGAAATCGGCTTTCGCGAAGGCAGTCGCCTGCTGAAAGCGGGCAACCTGCCGAGCAAGACAATCCTGTGCAGCAATGACCGGCTGGCCATTGGCGTGCTTTCTGCCGCCTTCGAGGCAGGTTTGAAAGTGGGCATCGGGCCGGATTGCGATTTGCGCGTGGCCGGGCATGATGACCATCCGTTCTCGCGCTATACCTGCCCGACGCTGACCACCGTGGCGCAGGATTATGCGGCAATCGCCCAGACAAGTGCGCGGATTCTCTTTGACATGATTGATTCGGGCGCACGGCCCGGAATGCGAAAATCTGAATTGTTCGATGGCAAGCTGGTGCTGCGACGTTCGGCGTAACATATTGTTAATATATAGCAATATTCAAAAAGTTTACGCGCGACAAAATTTAATTGACGCGCGCCATGCATAGCAGCTATGCTCTGGCTGCAACATCCAATTTTGGGAGGCTTCGGATGTCTATTAAGAATGCACTTCGTGCGGCAACCGCACTCACGCTGCTGGCAAGCGGCGGCGCTTATGCTCAGACCATTACGATCGCGACCGTGAACAACGGTGACATGATCCGTATGCAGGGTTTGACGGATGATTTCACGGCAAAAACCGGGATCGAGGTTGAATGGGTCACGCTTGAGGAAAATGTTCTTCGCCAGCGTGTCACCACCGATATTTCCACCAATGGTGGCCAGTTCGACATCATGACCATCGGCATGTATGAGACCCCGATCTGGGGCCGCAACGGCTGGCTGGTTCCGCTCGACGATCTGTCGGCTGAATACAATGTCGATGATATTCTGCCCGCAATGCGCAACGGTCTGTCGGCCGATGGCGTAATGTATGCCGCGCCGTTTTATGGCGAAAGCTCGATGATCATGTATCGCACCGACCTGATGGAAGCTGCAGGGCTTGAAATGCCTGCCGCCCCCACCTGGGAATTCGTGGCCGATGCGGCCCGCGCCATGACCGACCGCGACAATGAAATCTACGGCATCTGCCTGCGCGGCAAAGCTGGCTGGGGCGAGAATATGGCCTTTCTGACAGCCACCGCCAATTCGTTCGGCGCACGCTGGTTCGATGAGAACTGGACCCCGCAGTTTGACAGCCCGCAATGGGCCGAAACGCTGAACTTCTATGTTGAGCTGATGAATGAAGCTGGCCCTCCGGGTGCTTCGAACAACGGCTTCAACGAAAACCTGTCGCTGTTCCAGCAGGGCAAATGCGGCATGTGGATCGACGCAACGGTTGCGGCCTCTTTCGTGACCAACCCTGAAGATTCCACCGTTGCCGACAGTGTTGGCTTCGCACTTGCCCCCGATACCGGCCTTGGCCCGCGTGGCAACTGGCTCTGGGCATGGGCGCTGGCCATTCCGGCTGGCACCGACAATGTTGATGCGGCCAAGCAGTTCATCGAATGGGCCACCTCGACCGACTATATCGAGCTTGTCGCTGCCAATGAAGGCTGGGCGAATGTGCCCCCGGGCGCACGTATCTCGCTTTATGAGAACCCCAACTATATGGACGTTCCCTTTGCGCAGATGACGCTGGACAGCATCCTTTCGGCTGACCCTGTGAACCCAACGGTCGACCCTGTGCCTTATGTGGGCGTGCAGTTTGCCGCTATTCCCGAATTTGCGGGCATCGCAACCGATGTTGGCCAGGAATTCTCGGCGGCACTTGCCGGCCAGCAGACCGTGGAAGAAGCCCTGGCAAAAGCCCAGGCGCTGACCGCTGACGCGATGGAAGCCGCCGGCTACTAAACCTGCCACGAGCAAGCAGAGGGCGGGCCATTCCCGCCCTCTGAGCCATTTCTCTACCCCCTGAAACCCGTGTATCCCCGTGCATCCCAGTGCATCCCCGTGCAACTTTGCAAAGGACTCTTGTTATGGCGACCCAGCATTCCAGATCTGCCGCACGTTTCATGATGGCCCCCGCAGTCGTTCTGCTTCTGGGTTGGATGCTTGTGCCGCTATCCATGACCTTGTGGTTCTCGTTCAAAAGATACCTTCCCCTGCGCGGTGGCGATCTGGGTTGGGTCGGGTTTGAGAATTACGCCCGCTTCTTTTCCTCCTCCGCCTTTTGGCCCAGCGTTCAATCGACGCTGATCATCGTGGGCGGGGTTTTGTTCATTACCGTTGTTTTCGGCGTGCTGCTCGCGATCTTGCTGAGCCAGCCGATCTGGGGGCAGGGGATTGTGCGCATCCTTGTCATTGCCCCGTTCTTCGTTATGCCCACGGTTTCCGCGCTGGTCTGGAAAAACATGTTCATGGACCCGGTCAACGGATTGTTCGCGCATTTATGGCGGCTGTTTGGCGCCACTCCGGTTGAATGGTTAAGCCAGGCATCGCTGCAATCCATCATCATGATTGTATCCTGGCAATGGCTGCCCTTTGCCACGCTCATTCTGCTCACCGCGATCCAGTCACTTGACAGCGAGCAGCTTGAAGCGGCCGAAATGGACGGTGCGCCGCCCATCAAACGCTTTGCCTTCATCACCCTGCCGCATCTGGGGCGCGCGATTACCGTGGTCGTGCTGATCCAGACCATCTTTTTGCTGGCGATCTTTGCTGAAATCTTCGTCACGACCCAGGGCAGTTTTGGCACCAAAACCCTGACATACCTGATTTATCAGCGTGTGTTGGAAAGCCAGAATATCGGGCTGGGTTCCGCCGGTGGTGTTTATGCCATCATCCTTGCCAATATCGTTGCCGTCTTCCTGATGCGCGCGGTTGGCAAAAACCTCGACGCGTAAGGAGAGCGACATGGCACGTGCAGTTACCCCGCAACGCAAGCTGTTCAACACCACGCTCGCCTGGGCGGTTGGCTTGCTGATCTTCTTCCCGATCCTGTGGACCATTCTTACCAGCTTCAAAACCGAGGCGACGGCCATTGCCAGCCCGCCGGTCTTTCTGGGCTTTGAATGGACGCTGGAAAACTATGCCGCCGTTCTGGAACGCTCGGACTATATGCGCTTCTTGTGGAATTCGGTGATCATCGCCGGCGGCTCGACGCTGCTTGGCATTCTGGTGGCCGTGCCGGCGGCCTGGTCAATGGCCTTCGTGCCCTCGCGCCAGACCAAGAACATTCTGATGTGGATGCTCTCGACCAAGATGCTGCCCGCTGTGGGCGTGCTTTACCCGATCTACCTGATCTTCATCGAGCTTGGGATCCTGGATTCGCGCATTGGCCTTGTGATTGTGCTGATGCTGATGAACCTGCCGATCATCGTCTGGATGCTTTACACCTATTTCAGGGAAATTCCGGGCGAGATTCTGGAAGCAGCCCGCATGGACGGGGCCAGCCTGAGATCGGAGATCATCCATGTGCTGACACCAATGGCTATTCCGGGCATCGCTTCGACCCTGCTGCTCAACTTCATTCTGGCCTGGAACGAAGCCTTCTGGACGCTCAACCTGACCGCGGCCAACGCCGCCCCGCTAACCGCTTTCATCGCCAGCTATTCCAGCCCCGAAGGACTGTTCTTTGCCAAGCTCAGCGCGGCCTCGACAATGGCCATCGGGCCGATCCTGGTTCTGGGCTGGTTCAGCCAGAAACAACTGGTCAGCGGCCTGACCTTCGGCGCAGTGAAATAAGGAAGACACAATGGGACGTATCGTTTTAGACAAAGTGTGCAAATCCTTCGGCGATGTCGAAGTCATTCCACCCCTGGACCTGACCATTGAAGATGGCGAGTTCACGGTGTTTGTCGGCCCGTCGGGCTGCGGCAAATCCACCCTGCTGCGGCTGATCGCCGGGCTGGAAGACAGCTCGGGCGGGCATATCCGCATTGATGGCAATGACGCCACCACCGTGCCGCCCGCCAAGCGCGGCCTGGCTATGGTGTTCCAGTCCTATGCGCTGTATCCGCATATGTCGGTGCGCAAGAACATTGCCTTTCCGCTGCGCATGGCAAAAATGGAGCAGGCCGAAATTGACCGCCGCGTGGATGGCGCCGCCTCGGTTCTGAACCTGACCGACTATCTCGACCGCCGCCCCGGCCAGCTTTCGGGCGGGCAGCGCCAGCGCGTTGCCATTGGCCGCGCCATCGTGCGCGAGCCGGCAGCGTTCTTGTTTGACGAGCCTTTGTCAAACCTCGATGCGGCGCTGCGCGTTGGAATGCGTCTGGAAATTTCAGAACTGCACAAACGCCTGCAAACCACAATGATCTACGTTACCCACGACCAGGTGGAAGCGATGACGATGGCCGACAAGATCGTGGTGCTGCAGGCCGGAGTGGTCGAACAGGTCGGCAGCCCGCTGGAGCTTTACCGCAACCCGCGCAACAAGTTTGTGGCCGGGTTCATCGGTTCGCCCAAAATGAACCTGCTGGAAGGCCCCGAGGCCGAAAAGCACAATGCGCGCACGATCGGCACGCGCCCCGAACATTTGCGCATTTCCGAAACCGAAGGGGATTGGCCCGGAACGGTTGGTGTATCTGAACATCTCGGCTCTGACACTTTCTTCCATGTCAAATGCGACGCTTTCCCCGAGCCGCTGACCGTGCGCGCCGGTGGTGAGATTGGCCTCAAATACGGCGCGAAGGTTTTTCTGAGCCCCGATCCGGAGCATCTGCACCGGTTTGACGATAACGGGCTGAGGATTGCGTGAACCGCCTGCATTCAAAATGCGCGCTGATCACCGGCGCGGCCCAGGGCATAGGCAAGGCATTTGCCGCACGCTATGTGGCCGAGGGCGCGCGCGTGGCAATTGCCGATATCAACCTGGCCCAAGCCCGCGCAACCGCGGCTGAGCTGGGCGATGCGGCCATCGCCGTTGAAATGGATGTATCACAACAGGCCAGCATAGAGCGGGCCGTGGGTGAAACGATTGCCGGCCTTGGCCAGATCGACATTCTCATCAACAATGCCGCGATTTTTTCGGCCGCGCCGATTGTCGAAATTACCCGCGCCGATTTTGCGCGGGTTTTTGAGATCAACGTGGCCGGCACATTGTTCACCTTGCAGGCGGTTGCCAAACATATGCTGGCGCGCGGGCAGGGTGGCAAGATCATCAATATGGCCAGCCAGGCCGGGCGGCGGGGCGAGCCGCTTGTCGCCACCTATTGCGCCAGCAAGGCGGCGATCATCAGCATCACGCAATCGGCCGGGCTGAACCTGATTGGCCACAAGATCAACGTGAATGCCATCGCGCCCGGCGTGGTCGATGGCGCGCATTGGGATGGCGTTGATGCCTTCTTTGCAAAATATGAAAACAAGGCGCCGGGCCAGAAAAAGGCCGAAGTCGGCCATGCGGTGCCCTATGGCCGCATGGGCCGGGCCGAAGATCTGACGGGCATGGCGGTGTTTTTGGCCAGCGACGAGGCCGATTACATTGTTGCGCAAACCTATAATGTTGATGGCGGACAATGGATGAGCTGATGGCTGAAATTAAACCGGGGCGCACAGCCATTTCGTTGAGCAATGCCAGTTTGGGCGCCGTGCCCGATGGCATTTTGCGGCCAGATTACGACCGCACAAAGCTGAAAGCCGGTATCGTGCATATCGGGCTTGGCAATTTTCACCGCGCGCATCAGGCGTGGTATCTGCACCGGCTCATGCAGGCAGGCAAGGCGCAGGATTGGGCGATTATCGGCGCCGGCATCCGCCAGTATGATGCCGAAATGCGCGAAAAACTTCTGGCGCAGGATTGCCTGACCACGCTGGTCGAGCTTAGCCCGCATGGCGTTGCGGCCGAAGTTACCGGCGCGATGATCGACTATCTGCCGATAGCCGATGACAATGCCCCGCTCATTCAATGTATGGCCGATGCAAAAATCCGCATCGTTTCGCTGACCGTGACCGAGGGCGGCTATTTTGTCGACCCGGCCAAAGGCGGGTTTGACGTAACCCACCCCGAAATTCGCCATGATGGCGCAAACCCGGATGCCCCCCGCACGGTTTTTGGCGCCATTGTTGCCGCGCTCAAACTGCGGCGGGCGGCCGGGATTAGGCCGTTCACCGTGCAAAGCTGCGACAATTTGCAAGGCAATGGCGATATTACGCGCCAGGCCGTGCTTTCGCTCGCGCGCCTGTCCAGCCCGGCCCTGGCCGACTGGATAGAGACGCATGGCGCCTTTCCGAATTCGATGGTTGATTGCATTGTGCCGGCAACCCGCGCGCCGGAAATTGCGCTTGCCCGGCAGATCGGCATTGCCGATCATGCCCCCGTCACCCATGAAAACTATCGCCAATGGGTGATTGAAGACAGGTTCTGTGCGGGCCGCCCCGACTATGACGAGGTTGGCGCGATCTTTACCGACACCGTGCATGACTACGAAACCATGAAAATCCGCATTCTGAATGCAGGCCACCAGGTTCTGGCCAATGCCGGCGAGCTTTTGGCGCTGGAAACGATCGCCGATTGCATGGGCCATGCGCAGATTGCCGCCTTCTTTGACAAGGTGCAGCGCGACGAGATAGCGCCCTATGTGCAGCCGGTGCCGGGGATGGAGCCGCTCGCCTATGTTCAACTGATCAAGGCGCGCTTTGCCAATCCGAAGATCCGCGACACAAGCCGCCGCGTTGCCTTTGATGGCTCATCGCGGCATCCGGGCTTTGTGCTGCCGATTTTGCGCGACGCACTTGCCGCCGGGGGAAGGATTGAAGGGCTGAGCCTGGTCGAGGCGATCTGGGCGCGCATGTGCGCAGCCACGCGCGAGGATGGCACGGAAATCGCACCGAATGATCCGCAATGGGACAGCCTGGTTGCGGCCGCCCATGCCGCGCGCACCACCCCCGAAACCTGGCTCAAACAGCGGCATATCTATGGCGATCTGGCGGACAACGCCGAGTTCAGCGCCGCGTTTACACGCTGGCTGGGCCTGATCTGGGCGCAGGGCAGTGCCGCCGCGCTGCAAGCCTATACCGCCACGTAAAGGCGGTTTGGGGCAGGCGGGGGTTTGCACATTCACCCGATCATCCCTATCTGGGGTCAGGAAACATGCCTGGTGCAGATGGTGCATCAAGGCACCAAACCCCTGCCCAAGGAGGCGACATGCCTGAACAGACCGCGCCGCTGCAAATAGAGATCGTTTCGGATGTCATGTGCCCCTGGTGCGTGATCGGCTATCGCCAGCTTGCCCAGGCGCTGAAGGAGAAAGCTGTCGCGCATGAAATCCGCTGGCACCCGTTCGAACTGAACCCGAATATGGGGGCCGAAGGGCAGGATTTGCGCGCGCATCTGGCCGAAAAATACGGCACGAGTCCGGAACAATCCGATGAAAACCGCGCGCGCATCTCGGCGCTGGGCGCCGAGCTTGGCTTTGAATTTGCGTTTGATGAAGCATCGCGAATGCATAACACCTTCAATGCCCACCAGCTTTTGCATTGGGCCGAAATGCAGGGGCGCAAGCACGCGCTGAAACAGGCGTTGTTTGCGGCGCATTTCACCCAAGCGCGCAATTTGTCGGATGTTTCGGTTCTGGCGGACATTGCCGCCGAAATCGGCCTTGAGCGCGCCGAAGCCAGCGCCGTTCTGGCCGATCAACGCTTTGCCGATGAAGTGCGCGCGCAGCAGGTTTTCTGGCAGCAGCAGGGTATTCAGGGCGTGCCCGCCGTGGTGTTCGAGCGCAAGCATCTTGTCACCGGCGCGCAGGGGGTTGAAAACTACAAGAATATTCTCGACCAGCTGCTCGCAATGCGGGTTTGACCCCTAAAGCAGCACCGGCTGGCCTGTGCGGATGCTTTCATCGGCGGCGATGCAGATGCGGAGCGACTCGACGGCGTCCTGCATTTGCTGGCTCAGGTCGGCATCGCTCAGAATGGCGTTGATCACGGCGGCCTGTTCGGCATCGCACAGCGCCTGATGGTCGGGCTCGTCTGGCAGGGTAATCAGCCGGTCGCCTTCTGCGCGATGCACCAGCAGGCCACCAACCCTGGTATGCCCGCCCACATCGGCGGACGACGCCTTGTCGGCATCGGTGATGGAGACCGCGCCGCGCGGGCTGATCACGTCTTTCACAAAGAACGCGGTTTCCGACATCATCGGCCCCCAGCCCGCCTCATACCAGCCGACCGAGCCATCTTCAAAGCGCAGTTGCAACTGGCCATAATTATACATATCGGCCGGAATTTCATCGGACAGGCGCAGCCCGATACCCTGCACGCTTACGGCAGGGCTGCGGGCGATCTGGCACATCACATCGACATAATGCACACCGCAATCGACAATCGGCGAGGTGGATTGCATAAGCTGCTTATGCACCGCCCATTCAGCGCCATGCGATTGCTGGTTGAGGTTCATGCGAAACACGAACGGGCCGCCAAGCGCGCGGCTTTCCGCGATCAGCCGGATCCATGACGGGTGGTGGCGCAGAATATAGCCGACAATCAGCTTGCGCCCGGTTTCATGCGCCTTGTCCACAACAGCCTGTGCATCGGCCACATTTGGGGCCAGCGGTTTTTCAACAAACACATGCGCGCCCGCCTCCATTGCGGCAATGGCCTGGGGGGCATGGGCATCGGAATAGGTGGCAATGACCACAAGATCGGGCCTGCTGGTCATGCCATCTTCAAAACTGCGAAACATGGGATAGCCCGCCAGCGCATCGGGCAAGGCGCGCGCCGAACGGTTGACGATGCCCACAATCTGCGCGCGCGGGTCGGCGTGGTGGGCAAATGCGTGCGACAGGCCCATATTGCCGACACCCACAATCAGAACACGCAGCATGGCAGACCCTTTCTAAACTGTAATCCGGCGCATGGCACCGACATCGACAACCCTGCCCGTTTGGCGTGAGCCGATTGCCGCGAATGCCAGCGCAAGCGAGCGGAGGTTGTCTTGCGCGCCATTGGCAGGCTCGGTGCCGTCTTCAATGGCCACCAGCAATGCACCCATAGCGCCACGAAACCCGTCATTGAACCATGTGCCCTGCAAATCGGGCCGGGCCTGGCCCTGTGCGGTTGTCAGCCGCACCTGCTGCTGGCCAAGATCGGGGCCATCGCTGCACAGGCTGCCCTTTGTGCCGGCAATATAGGTTGTGTCGCGCGGCCCAAACGGGGTGCCGCCATCCAGTGTCAGGCTGGCCTGGCCCTCATCCATCAGAATTTGCACCTGCGCCATGAGCGGCACTTTGGCTGTCTGGCCGGGGGCGTTTGTTGCGCTGGCATATACCCGTTTGGGGCGGTCGCCCAGCACGCTGCTGATAAAGTCAAACCAGTGAATGCCGAAGTCATACAGGATCAGGTCTTCGATGGTCTCGAAACTTGTGCCCGCAATCCAGCCGTGGTTCCAGTGGATCGCGACATGGCAGCTTTGCACATCGCCCACCAGCCCGGCCTGCACGGCTTCTCGCATCCAGGCCAGATGCGGCGCCCAGCGGCCATTTTGGTTGATCGCCAGCCTGACACCGTTTGCGGCGGCCAGTTGCACCAGCCTTTCGCCTTCGTCCAGGTCCAGCACGAAAGGTTTTTGCGACAGAACATGTTTGCCCGCCTTCAGCGCGGCCTCGATCAGCGCCAGCCGCTGGCTGGGATGCGGGGTGATGTCGACCACGTCGATGCCCGGGTCATCCAATATGCGCTGCATGTCATCGGTGACCAGCGCATCCGGGAAAAACGCGGCGGCTTTGGCGGCGGCTTTGGCAATTGTGCGATTGCAGATCGCCGCCACTTCCCAGCCGGCGCTGCGATAGGCATCCAGATGGGCGGGCACAATTCCACCCGCGCCGATAACCCCGATTTTCGGGCGATAGCTGCGCGGCATGGGCGGCTGATAGGGCAGGGCGGGCGCGGCAATATCCACCAGCGGCCCGGTGGCCAGCGCATAGGTTTCGCTGTCAGGCTCGCTCATGGCAGAAGGGCCAGCGTGCGCTTTTCGGCCGCCGATTTGGCGGCCGTATCAACAATGCGCTGCGCGGTCAGGCACAGTTCGGGTTCCAGCGGGCCGGTTATGGGCGCGCCGCTTTTTAGGCAGGCAAGCATATATTCAATACCGTTGCGCCGCCCCACGGGCAGCGGGTCTACCGGCATGGGTGTAACATTCGGCGTGGCGCGTGTTTGCACCGTTATCCGGTCCGAATAATCCTCGCTGGCAATCGTGCCATCCGCGCCGACAAACACAAACCCGCATTTGGGTTGAGGCTGCTGCATCCACGGGTCGGTGAAGGTGCCCCAGCGGGTTTCCATTTTCGACAGGCCACGCGCATAACGGCAGACGGTTATGGAGTGCTGATCAACCTCGATGCCCGGAATTTCATCCACGACGCAGGTCACTTCCAGCGGTGCCTCGCCATTCATATACCATGTGCCAAGGGTTGCGCCGTAGCCAAGATAGTCAAGCAGGCTGCCCCCGCCAGCCGCTTTCTTATACCACCAGCTATCGGGCTTTTGGCGCTCTACCTCCTCTGGCGTCACCTCGACCTTATCGGCCAGATGGTAAAGCGGGCCACGGTTGCCGCCGTAAAACCGCACCTCCAGCAAATCTCCGATCAACCCTTCATCGATCAGCCGTTTGGCGGTGACATGGCTTTCAACCCAGGCCAGCGGCCAGTTGATTGCCATGCGCTTGCCGGTTGGTGCCATCGCGGCCATCATCCGGCGGGCATCGGCCACGCTGGCGGCAAAGGGTTTTTCAACGAAGACATGCACACCGTAAGCCGCAAGCCGTTCGGTATAGCTGGCATGGTCGCCCGTGGCGGCGCACAGGATTGCAAGATCGGCCTTGCTGGCCTTCATACAGGCATCAAAATCGGTAAAAAGCCGGTCATCGGCAATGTTGAAGGGCGCGGCGACGCGCTTCATCTTGGCAAGGTCCGCATCGAACAACCCGACGATTTCGGCATCGGGGTGGTTGTGGGCCATGCGCAGCAAATCGCCCATATGCATATGGTCAAAGCTAATGCCCACGATGCGCCATTTCGCCATGTTCAAACTCCTATCGCTGGTTGGTCAGCCGAATATAGATGGTGGTCACGGCCAGAATGATCAGGCCGAACAATATGCGCCGCGCGCCTTCGGGCATTTGCAGCAGGGTCAGCAATGTGCCCAGCACGGTCAGGATGAGCGCGCCCACCACCGTGCCGGAATAGCCCCCGCGCCCGCCGAAGATAGACGTGCCGCCGATGACCGCCGCCGCCACCGAGGGCAGCAGCAACGGGTTGACAAGCGACAGCGACGGCGCCTTGATCAGCCCGACATATAGCAGGCCGGTCACACCGGCGATCAGCCCGGACAGCGCGTAAAGCGCCAGATAGACCTGCCATGATCGCACGCCAGAAATTTTCGAGGCCGTCTCATTCGAGCCAAGCGCATAAAGCAGGCGGCCAAACCCGGTGCGCCGCTGGCCCCAGATAAGGAGTGCGGCGAAGGGCACGAACAGCAGCAGCGCGTTGGGCAAACCCCATGTGCGCCCGGTGCCAAGCCATGCAAGACTGTCGGGCACAACCGAGCCTGTGGCGATGACAAAGCGTTGGTAGACCTGCAAACAGCCCGTGCCGATAAGGCCCGTGCCAAGTGTCATGATCAGCGGATGCACCCGGCAGATGGCCACGCCGAACCCGTTGACCAGCCCGATCAGGATCGCCGGAAGCAACCCGATGAGAATGGCCAGAGGCACACCGACCACCGGCACCTGCGTGGCCATGACAAAGGCGCTGATCGTGGCCGCAACGGCAGCCGAAAGGTCGATGCCGCCGGTGAGCATGGTCATGGTCTGGCAGGCGGCGAGCATGGCCAGCGGAATGGCAAATTTGATGGTGTTGCCGATCCAGCGTTCATTCACGATGCCGGGGCGCATGAATTCCAGCACGCCAACCAGCAGAACCAGCAGAATGATCAGCGGGATGATCGGATTATCGGCCAGAAACCGGCCCAGCCGTTTCAGGCTGCTTGTCTGGTTTGCCACGCTCATATCCGCCGCCTCCGAGATGCAAGAACCGCGCCGAGCATGACAACCACAACCATGATCGAGCCTTCAACAATGGTGGTTACATTCGGGTCTACCGATAATAGCGTCAGATCCATGCGCACCAGCCGCAGAATGAAAACCGCGATGATCGGCCCCAGCAGCGCGCCGCGCCCGCCGCCAAGCACCACGCCGCCCAGCACAACCGCGGCTACGCTGGCCATCAGATAGGGGCCGGGGATAGGCTCGCCATTGCCGGTACTCATGGTCAGGGCAAGCCCGCCCATTGCCGCGAACAGCCCGCAAATGGCATAGGCGGCAATGCGTGTCCAGCCAATGGCAATACCCGAACGATAGGCGGCCAGCTCATCGCTGCCAATGGCATAGATCGACAGGCCAAGCCTGGAGCGGCGCAAAGGCAACCAGATGATCGCCAGACACAGGGCCAGCAGCACAAAGGATTTTGGCACCCAATCGGCGCCAAGGCTGCCAACGATAAGATTGCGCAGCCAGGGGGATGCCGCGCCGCCGGGCGCCTTGAGGATCAGCAGCGCCACGCCCTCCCACACGAAAAGCATGGCCAGTGTCACCACGATATCCGGCACGCGTGTGGCCACGATCAGCGCGCCGTTTATTGCGCCCATGATCACGCCGAGCAACAGCACAAAGCCGACCACCGCAACCGATGCGCCACCGCTTGCGCCCTCCATCAGCACAGCGGCGGTAACGCCGGCCACCGCCATCATCGAGGCGACCGAAAGATCAATGCCGCCGGCAATGACCACCACCGCCATTGCCGCCGTGGCAAAGGCAAAGGGCAGGGTGGCGCGGGTGAGTGTTTCAAGCCCCGATGCGCCGAAATCGGGCTGGATGACGCGGGTGAACGCCAAAAGCGCGACCAGCAGCGCCAGCAAGCCCAAGGTCCAGCCGTGTTTGGAAGCAAACCTGTTCATGCGGCACCTGCCGTCTGGCGGGGCAGGCCATAGGCTGCGCGCATGAGTGTCGGCTCGTCGGCTTCGGCGGCCTCGATGACATCGACCACCCTGCCGCCAAAAATCACCACGGCGCGGTCACAGGCGGCGGGTACTTCGGCCAGTTCGGATGTATAGTAAAGCACAGCGGCCCCCTGTTCAGCCAATTCGCGCACCAGCAGATAGATCTGCCGTTTCGTGCGCACATCAATGCCGCGGGTCGGGTCGAACAACAACAGGGTTTCAACGCCCTTGGCGATCCAGCGGCCAATGGTCACTTTTTGCTGGTTGCCACCGGAAAGCCGCTGCACCTCGCCCTGGGCGCGGGTATCTATCTGCAACCGCTCGATGGCGTTTTTGACCTTGGCCGCTTCGCTTCGCATCGGGATTGGCCCCCATTTGCGCGGGCGGGCCAGCAGCGGCACGGCAATGTTTTCATGCACCGAGCGTTGCATCAGCAGACCATGCGCACGATCGCCCGGCACAAAGGTCAGCCCGGCAGCAATGGCATCGGCGGGGTGGTGAAAATTCATGGTCTTGCCATCCACCTCAACCGTTCCCTCATCGGCGCGGCGCATTCCGGCAAGCACCTCGAACAGCTCGTCCTGCCCCTGGCCTTCAAGTGCGACAACGCCCAGAACCTCGCCCGGATGCAGGTTGAGCGAGACATCCTCCAGCTTGCTGCCCAGCGCCAGCCCCTTGACGGCCAGTCGCGGCGTGCCGCCTGGCAGGGTGGCGGCTTCAGCATTGCGCGTTGGGCCAACCCCAAGTGCTGCGCCAAGCATCAGTTCCACGATCTTTTCTTCCACCCCTTCGGCGATGTCCAGATCGCCCACGGTGGCCCCGTCACGCAGCACGCTGGCGCGGTCGCAAATTTCGGCAATTTCGGCAAAACGATGCGAGATATAGACAACCGATTGCCCCTCATCCGCCTGTGTGCGCACCACGCGCAGCACGTTTTCAACAAGGTTGGTGGGCAGGGCGGCGGTCATCTCATCCAGCAGCAGCACATCGGGTTTCATGGCCAGGCTGCGCGCAAGGTCAAGAATGCGCAATGTGGCCAGCGGCAAATGCCCGATCATGTCATCAAGCCGCAAGCCCTTGATGCCAAGCGCATCTACCCAATGTCGAAAGGGTTCCACGGGCGTGTTTCCAAGGCGCAGATTGTCGGCCACGTCAAGGTCGGGGATGAGCGATGGTTCCTGATAGACCGGCACCAGCCCCGCGCGCCGCGCCGCAGCCGGTGCGCCGATCTTGCGGTTCACACCGCCCAGCAACACCGTGCCGGAATCGCGCCTCAACGCGCCGGTCAGAATTTTTACAAATGTCGATTTGCCCGCCCCGTTCGCCCCCATCAGCGCAACGATCTCGCCTTTGTTGATGCGCAGCGATGCGTTGGAGAGCGCGACAACCGCGCCAAAGCGTTTGGACACGCCTGTGGCGTCCAGCAAAGGGGTTTGGGCGTCTTGGTCTGTCATACTGCCTCTGGCTGTTTTGGGTTGGCCCCGGCGTGAACCGGGGCCAGTCGGGGCTTATTCGCCCGGGCCTTTGCAGGCGATGATCTCGTCCATTGAATAGGTCGTCCAGCCGGGGATGGAGACGCTGACCGGCCATTCAGGGTCGAGGTTGGGGTTTTGCGCGGCTTCGATCAGCGCCATGCCTTCGGGGTCATTATTGGCCCAGATCGACGGGTCGACCAGCACGGTATTGCCTTCGGGCATGTCGCCTTCAAGAATTTGCAGCGCCAGCGTAACCCCGGCACCACCGATCGAGCCGGGGTTGGTGACTGCCGCGCCGACAAAGCCTTCGACACTGGCCAGCTGGCCTACAAACCCGGCATTGTCCGCCCCAACGATGGGCACAAGCGGCATGTCGCTTTCGATGAAGGCATCGACGATGACATTGTCGATGCCGCTGGTCCAGACGCCATCAACCGGCAGGCCGGTCGACAGATAATCGAGGATCTGTTGCTTGCCCTGGTCCTGCTGCCAGCCGGTAAACACCTCATGCACAATGGAGATGTTCGGGAATTCGGCCAAAGCGCGCTGGAAGCCGGTGTCGCGGTCATTATCGGCGCCCGCACCCGCGGCCCCGCGCATATAGACCACGCTGCCTTCGCCGCCGAGCTGCTCGAACAGCCATTTCGCGCCAAGATAGGCATATTCTTCCTGGTTGTTGGACAGGATATAGGCGCCTGGTGCCGTAACGGCCTGGTCCACAGCCACCACGACAATGCCTGCTGCAATCGCCTCTTCAATGGCCGAATTCACACCATCGGCGTTGGATGGGTTGATGACAATGGCATCAACGCCCGCCTGGATGAGGTTGCGAATATCCTCAAGCTGGCCGGCCGCATCGGTGTTGCGATGCGCGATGTTCAGGCTGTCGACCATGCCCGAAACCCTTGCCTGCGCTTTCATCGCGCAGACCATTTCTTCGCGCCAGCCATTGCCCTGCACGGTGTTTGAAATGCCGATCGTATAGCCACCATGCGCTTCGGCAAGGGCCGAGCTTCCATAGCTGAACGCCAGAGCGGCCACAGCTGCGCTTGTATAAAGTCGTTTCATCTTGTCGTCTCCCTTATGGTTAAGTGGTCTCACTGCATTCGGCCCCTATTTGATAAAGGGGCTCAGAATATCGCGGGCCAGGCAAAAACCCCGTTTGAGCTTTGCATCCGTCCCTTCAAAATCGCGGTCCTCATGTTCGATGATCACCGCGCCGTCATAGCCCGCGCGGTAAAGCTGCGCGAAGAAGTCCGACCAGTCCACCTCGCCCAAACCGCACAGGCGCGGCACCTGCCAGCCCATGCCGGCCGAAAGGATGCCGCGCTCGTAAAGCCCGTCGCGGTCGATCATCAGGTCTTTGGCGTGAACATGGGCAAAACGGGCGCCGAACTCGCGCATGAAGCGGCTTTGGTCGATCATTTGCAGCACCAGGTGCGAGGGGTCGAAATTCATGCCAACCCCGTCCCATGCGTCAAAAATCCGCCGCCAGATATAGGGGCTATAGGCAATGTTATGCCCGCCCGGCCATTCGTCATTGGAAAAGATCATCGGGCAGTTTTCAAAGGCGAGCGTGACCCCGCTATCGCGCGCATGGGCAATGATATCGGGGAAAATCTGTGCAGCGCGCGCCCAGTTCTCATCAAGTGTCAGCTTGCGGTCCCCACCCACGAAGCTGTTCACCACCTTCACGCCCATCAGCCCGGCGGCGGTTATCACCTTTTTCAAATGGCCGATCACGGCGTCACGATGGCTGGCATCGGCATGAAGCGGGTTGGGGTAATAGCCAAGGCCCGAAATCTCGATTCCCTTATCGGCCAGCGCCCCGGCAATTTCATTGCCCTGCGCCTTGCTCAGCCCATCAACGTTGATATGCGAAGTGCCCGCATAGCGCCGCAAATCGCCGCTTGTGGCGGGCCAGCAGGCAATTTCAAGCGCGGAAAACCCGTTGGCCGCGCTCCAATCGGCCACGTCCATCAGCTCTGTATCTTCAAACGGGGCTGTCAAAATGCCAAGCTTCATGCCTTGTCTCCCATCATGTTACACCTCGACCCAGCGCGCCTCGGCGGCCGAACGCAGCACGGCATCGCAGAACCGCATTTCGTGGTGGCCATCTTCAAAACTGGCATAGGTCGATGTTGCGGCGCGCGCGCCGGTTGCGGCATCGGCATAGACCTGCTGGAACAGCGCGCGAAAACTGTCGGCGAAACCTTCGACATGCCCGCCGGGCAGGGCAGCGGCAGCGGCGCCCGTGGCGTTCATCATACCGGGGTCGCGTTGCAAAATCTGGTTGGGTGCATCGCGGTGGCCAATGAACAAATGGTCGGGGGTTTCGCTATCCCAGGCCGCCGAGGCGGCTGAACCGGCCATGTCCCATTGCAGCGAATTCTTGCGGCCAATGCTGATCTGGCTGGTGGTCATCACGCCTTTTGCACCACCTTCAAAGCGCAGCATGATCATGGCGGCATCGTCGGTTTCTATGCGGCGGGTCTGGGTTTCGCCGCTGGCCGCCGAAAATGTGGCAACCGGGCCAACGGGTTTCTGGCGTTCCTTTATGAAAGTCGTCAGGTCGGCAAACACCGCGGCCACCTTCTGCCCGCTCACGAAGCTGACCAGATCCACCCAATGTGTGCCGATATCACCCACCGAGCGCAGCGCGCCGCCCTGGTCAGATTCCAGCCGCCAGTTCCAATCGCCTGGCTTTGCCAGCCAGTCCTGGTGGTAATGGCCGGTGACAAGGCGGATATCGCCAAGCGCGCCCGCCTTCACCATGCCATGCGCATGGTGGTTGAGCGGATAGAAGCGGATATTGTAGCAGACCGCAGCGATCTTGCCGCTGGCGCGCGCCAGTTCCACCATTTCGGCGGATTCACCCGAGGTCATGGCCAGCGGCTTTTCGCAGATCACATGCTTGCCCGCCGCCAGAATGGCCTTCACCTGCTGATAATGCGCATGGTTGGGCGAGGTGACATGCACCAGATCGACCTTCGGATCGGCCAGCAGATCTTCGAGCGTGGCATAGGCTTTGCCAACCGACAGCGCCGCAGCACCCGCCGCACCGCGTTCGGGCGACGAGCCAAGCACGCCTTCAACGCGCACGCCAAGGCGCCGCAGCGCCCCGATATGCACAGCCCCAATAAACCCGGTGCCGATGACCGCAGCGCCCATTCTGCTGAAATCTGTCATGTTGCCCTGGCCTCCCTCTTGTCAGTGTCACGCAATTGAATAGCCCCCGTCAACGGGGATGCAGGCGCCGGTAATGAACCCCGCCTTGCCCCCGGCCAGGCCACGCATGGCGGCCAGATCGGTGACATCCGGTTTGTGATAGGCGAATTGGCCCTGGTCCCCAGGGGCGGGTGCAACTTCCTCACCCGTGATCGCAACCTTTGCCCCTGCCGATTTGAAGGCACGCGCAATGGCCGCACAAATGCCTGGGCGGCTGGCCCCGATAACCAGAACATGCTGGCCGCTAAAATCAACCCGTTCATCGTGGTGCCCCCGTTACATGCTGTTCCAGATCGGCCAGCACGCCGGACATCGGGGCCGAGGCATCGCTGAGCATGAATACTGCAAGCCGCGCGGCCTCTTCGGCCTGCACAAGGCGGCCAAGCGGCGCTTTGGCTTCCTCCTCGGCCAGCCAGCCTGTGCCACGCCCCAGAATCTCGGCCTGCATATGCTGCTCGCTTGGCGTGGCGACCCAGCCTAAATTAATGCCATTGGCGCGGATACGGTCGGCCATATGTGCCTGTGCCGTGTTTTTGGTAAGCACCGCCAAAGCGCCCTTGCTGGCGGAATAGACCGCCAGATCGGGTGAGCCGCAATGCGCGTTGATCGACAGGATGTTAACGATCGCCCCCGCCGCCTTGCGCGCCAGCATATCGGCCACGGCGGCCTGCATAAGAAAGAACGGCGCGCGGCTGTTGACGGCAAACAGCATATCCCACGCTGCCGCGCTGGCTTTTGTCAGGGCGGCGCGCGTGGTCAGCCCGGCGGCATTGACAAGCCCATCAACCCGGCCAAAGGCTTGCAGCGTGGCCTGCATGATTTTGCCCGGCGCATCGGGCGAGGCCAGATCGGCCACAAAATGGCGGGCGTGCAGTTCGCGGGCAATGGTTTCAAGCCCGGTCGTATCGCGGTCGGTCAGCATCAGCCCGGCGGCACCGGCATTGGCCACTTCGCGCGCTATTGCCGCCCCGATTCCGCTTGCGGCACCCGTGATTAGCACAACCCGATCTTGCAACCCGACAATCATGCGCCAATCCCTTCCATAAAGGTATCAAGCTCGTCGGGGTCCATGCGCAGAATGTGCCTGTCTTCGGGGAAGGCGCCGCTTTCAACATCGGCGCGAAATTCGGAGAATGCCGCGACGCGCTCGGCCTGCAACCGGTCATATTCGGCGGCAAAATTGCGGTAAACCTTGGCGTGGCGTGGAACATGGCCACGGGTTTGCCCCAGAATATCGTCCGCAAACAGATATTGCGCATCGCAGCCCGCACCGGCACCCATCGACCACAACAGCAGGTCCAGCCGGCTGGAAATGGCGCTGGCAACCTCGCTTGGCACAACCTCTATTTCCACGGCAATGGCCCCGGCATCCTGATAGGCGCGACATTCCTGATATATGGCGATGGCCGATTGCGCGGTTTTGCCGACCGCCCTGAACCCGCCTGTCCAGCCAGCGCGCGACGGCACAAGCCCGACATGGCCGACCACGGGAATATGCTCGCGCGCCAGATATGCGACGGTTTTCAAACTGGCCGAACAATACAGTGCATCGGCCCCGGCTTCGAGCATTTTGCCGGCAAAGCGCAGATAGTCATCGGCCGTGCCAGCGGCGCGATGGTCCAGCCCGGTCATCGAAAAGACACCCGGTGCCGCGTGGCGATAATCCGGATGCGCCACCAGATCTGGCGGCACCGAGGCGATGTCGATTTCCGCCGCTTCGGCGGCGCGCGCCTCATCCAGGGTTTCATAGCGCAGCATGGTCAGCTGGCGCTTGCCCTTCAGGGCGCGCAGATCGGCAATCGTGGGGGGCCGGCGGCTCATATCTCGATCTCGATCCGGCCATTGTTCAGCCGGGCAGGGTAGGTGGCCAGCGCCACGCATACAGGCGCGCGCAAGGCCGCGCCGGTCTGGTAGTTGAAGCGGCCATTATGCTTGGGGCATTCGATTGTGTCATCAATCACCAGCCCGTCGGCCAGATGCACCTGCTCGTGCGTGCAAAGGCCATCGGTGGCGAAAACGGCACCGCTTTCGGTGCGATACACCGCGAATGTGCGCGCGCCATGATCAAAGCGGATCACGTCTTCCAACTCGATTTCCTCTGCATCGCAGACATCAACCCATTCGGCCATTCATTCACTCCTCTGGCTGCGCGCCACATCAATGGCGTGCAAATCTTCGCGGTAGGGCCGCGCGCTGGCGGGCAATGCGCGACGCAAAGTGTAGTTCGGCGCGTGGCGCTGGCGCAAAAGCCAGCCAAAAACCTCGCGATAGGCATGGATGATCGAGCGGTTGGGCGGCGGCAAATCATCCTTGATCAGCGCATGAAGGCGGGGCAGGGCATGATAGGGGACCATCGGAAACATGTGATGCTCGACATGGTAGTTCATGTTCCAGTAGATGAAGCGGCTGACAGGGTTCATATAAACCGTGCGGCTGTTGAGCCGGTGGTCAAGCACATCTTCGGCCAGCCCGCCATGCTGCAAAAGCCCGGTCATGACCATATGCCATGTGCCGTAAATCCGCGGCCCGCCGATCAGCATGAGCGGCAGAAACGAGCGGGTGGCAAGCGCGCCAAGCACAGCCGCGGCATAAACCGCCACATGCACCCGCGCCCAGAACACCGCCTTTGGCCATTCGCTGCGCGGAATATAGTCTTGCTCGGCGGCGCTGATGCGGCCTGCTGCCTGCAATCCAAGCGTGCGCAGGTCGTAAAAAATATCGGGCAGGCCGATGAATTTCAGCGCGGTTTTTGCCATGAATGCGGGGCGCATCAGCGCGATTTCCGGGTCACGGCCCACGATGATGGTATCGGTATGGTGGCGCGCATGGCTCCAGCGCCAGCTGACCGGGTTGCGCATGACCATGAAGGACGCGATGTGGTAAACGACATCATTCTTCCACGATGTCTTGAAGGCCGTGCCATGCCCGCATTCGTGCCAGCGGCTATCGCAGGCCGACCCGTAAAGCACGCCATAGACAAACAGAAACGGCACCGCCGCCCAACTGCCCCAAAAGGCGATGCCGCCAATGGCCGCAAGCGCCATCAGCCCCAGCCAGATTGCGGTGTCACGCGTGGCGGGGGCATCGCTGCGGCGCATCAGCTCTTTCATCAGCTTGCGCGGCACATCAGAGTGATACCATTCAGCCGAGGCCAGCCCCGCGGCGACAGCGCGCGCGTTTTCAGGCCCGGTCAGGCTGTAGTCGCGCGGCTGAAATGGCATTTCTATATCGGCCATCACGCACCTGCCTTTGCGCCGTAGAGGGCGGCAAAATGGCCCGAAGGCTGCGGATAATCTTCGTCCGGCTGGGCCTGCACAGCCATGATGCGCGCCGTGCTTTCGGCAATTTCCTTCCCCCCGTCAAGCACGCGGAACTGCGCCGAATAATTGCGCGCCTCGCCTGCCGAAAGCCAGATCATCTCATCGCGGTCACGGGCAAACTGGTTGCCTTTGGCATGATGGGTTGCCGGTTCGACCCCCATGACATAATGCCCGGCCTGAAAGTTCTGCCACTGGTAAAAGCACGGCATCTGCTCTTTTCGGGTTTCCAGTTCCAGCCCGAAAGCAAGCCGGTCATTCACGACCGCCAGCGCGACATTCCCACGCTCATCGGCGGCAAGGTCATGCTCCCAAACCTGTTCGGCAAAGCCTGTTTGCGGCGCAGGGCAGGTGCGGTAGCCAACAGATTGCCTGCTTAGCCCGGATTCTGCATGACTTGCCCAGACGACATCGCGGATGGGGGCGACAAGCCGCGCGCCCTCGTCAATGACAGGGTAGCCAAGATTGACATGATACATCAGCATATGCGGGGTCGGGGCGAAGCCTGCATTCACCACACGGTCGTGCAGCCGAATGGTGTTGCCGCCAAGATCGGCCTCGATCCGGCGGTGCAGGTGCAAGACCTCGCCAAACATTGTGGCCTGCACACATACCGCTTCGGCCCATAGGGTATAGCGTTCGTTTTGCCATGTTTCGCCATATCCGGTCAGCCGGGCGGGGGTGGCGCTGATGCGCCCGTGCAACCCGTGCTGAACCGTGCTGCGGCGCGGATAGTTGTAGCTCGACGCATCCACCTCTTCTGGCCCGCCAACATGGTCAAGCCCGCATGTGGCCAGAAAGCCCGAAAAGCTGCGTGTCCATCCCAAACCGCCCTCGCCCTCGTAATCGCCAAGGGCGGGGTGGCGAAAGCCGGTGGGCGAATGCCAGCCAATGGCCCGGCCTTTGTGCGAAACCTCGGAAATATCCATAGCACGGTCGACCAGCACCGAAAAATGCAGCCCGCTACCTGTGTGAAAATCAAGCATACGCAGCCCGCGCCCGGCGCCATTGTCCAGCACCGACAGCCGGACACCGCCAAAGGCCGCCATGTTGCCCGTGCGCTGCGCCAAGGACGCAGCCGAATGATCGCTGTCGTAAAGCCGTGCCATGAACCGGCATCTCCCCCCGCGGCCTGCTTGGTGCAAACCTGCCATTTGCCGCAAACTCGCCGCAACCGGGCGGCGGAGTCAAGCGCATTCTGACCTGAATTGAGGTATATTGAGATAAATATGAGGGGGCATTGAGCAAATTCAGCCAATTTTTTAGTGTTCTGGCACGAAATTGCATATATTGACGGCGCAAACATGCGCTGCTATACCTCAAAAAACCTCAACGAGCCGCCATGCCCCGCGTAACCCTTTCAGATATTGCAGAAGAATCAGGTGTGTCGCTGGCCACGGTCGACCGTGTTCTGAATGCGCGCGGCGGCGCCAGCAAACGCACGCAAGCCATTGTGCAGGCGGTTGCCGCCCGGCTTGGCTATCTGCCCGAGGTTGAACGGCAAGAACAAGCGCTTGTGCCCGTGCGGCTGATGTTTCTGTTCCCGCTTGGGACCAATGCTTTTGTGCGCGACCTGCAGGACCAGATTCGCCTGCAAGCCCCGCAATTCGCCGAAGTGGAGGCGCAAATTGAAACCATTGCCGGGTTTGATCCTGCAGTCATGGCCGCGCGGCTGAAGGCGTTGGAAGGCAGGGTTGACGGGGTTGGCGTGCTGGCGCTCGACCATCCGCTGGTGCGCGAGGCGCTGCGCAGTCTGGTGGCCGCCGGCACGCATGTTGTTACCATCGGGTCGGATATTCTGCAGGTGCCGCATTTGGGGTATATCGGCATAGATGATGCGCAGGCCGGGCGGTTGGCGGGCTATATGGTCGGCCGCTTGCTGGGGCGGGGGGCGCGTGGCAAGGTGGCGTTTTTTGCCGGCTCGCTGGCCTATCGCGGCCATCAGGAGCGCGAAATCGGGTTTCGGCAGGTGCTTACGCAGGATTTTCCCGGCCTTGAAATTGTCGAATGCCGCGAGGTGCAGGAAAACCGCGACAGGGCCAAAGCCGAGCTGATTGCCCTGGTCGAGCGCCACCCCGATCTTGCGGCGGTCTATAGCGCCGGGGGCGGCACGGCCGGCATTGCGGCGGGCCTGGTCGCGCGGTCGCATGATCAGGAGATCGTCTTCATCGCGCATGACCTGACAGGCAGCAACAAGGCCTTGCTATTGAACGGCACACTGGATGCGGTGATCGACCAGAATGCCCGTGTTGAAATACGCGAGGCGTTGAACACATTGATCAACGCAACGCGCCAACACCCTTACCGCATGGTGCCGCCACGCCTGCAGATCATCTTCAAGGAAAACCTGCCAGGCGATTAACGGCGCCGGGCGCCGTGGCCGGAAATTACCAGTGGCATTGGGCCATGCAAATGGCCCGGACCCGCCCCACGCCGCGCAAGCCTTGCCCGAATTGACAGGAGCGCAAATGGTTTGGCGGTTGCAGGCTGGACGGGGCGCGACTTTGGGTTTGCAATGGGCTTTAACGCGCGTTCCGGATTGGGCGTGCCAGCTTGGCGGAGGAGGTGTCCTTATAACTATGTGTTTAATGGTCTGATATTAAGGGATAAATTATAAAGCTACAAACATCATACCACAATAAATACCACACAAGGTTCAATTCTGGCGCATGTTGTCACTGGATTGCCCTGATAATTTGCGCGCGCATATCCAAACCATTTAGCTCCTTTTCAACCCTGCAATAAATCGCTTTGCCACCTGAAACCGCTTGCCACTTTTTGCCGATGTTTAGAGCTTCAATTTCTTTTGGGTCTGATTTGCCGCGCTGCCCCTTATACTCAACTACTAGCGTTCGGCCATCGTTCAATTCCGCTACAAAATCGGGATAGTGTCGCCCAGACGCCCTTGGCAGGAAGAAAGCGTTAGGATGCTTGGGAACATTCCTGATCCAGTGCTTTACATCGGGAATGCTATCCAATGCCACCGCGCATTGAATTTCTTCACCCTCACTGCCGTTTTCGCCTTTGCCATCAAACGCTGGCACTTGACCATTTCCGGTGAAATGCGCCCTGAACCTTTGCCGCCCGCGATATAGGCGAACACCTGCAAACATACCATCAAAGAACTTGAAGCCATTATCATAACTAATGCTGGGTGCAGCATCTTGGCCGAACAGGTTCATTTGATAGGACTTGGTGCTTTCGGCCTCATAGATTGCTATCAACTTTTTCTGTAAACAGCGCGCAAGCACAAATTGGCATCGCATCAGTGAGGAAAGCGGAATGCCTCGCGCCCCAGTTAGATTAGAAACGACAGCGCCTAGCCAGCGGATCAATTCACCTTGACCAATAAACCGATCTCGCACCTTGCGGTCGAGCCATTGCACCAAGCCCTGTTCGGTCCAGCCCTCAACCGCGATATCCAGTGACAGTTGTTCAGTCTGATCTGAGTGAGTGACCGTCAACCTGTCACCATCCAAATCAATTTCAAAAGTTTCAGCAACTTGCCGGATCGAAAACTCGGTTTCCGAAAGCTGGTGGGAATGATCCGATAGCGACCAATCGTGAAACTCTAAAAAGTGGGCATTATCGGCAAACACCAATTCGCCTTGAACTTCGGCCATAAGACACGGTGCAACAAAAGTTTCGCCGCGCTGGGCAGGTGAAGCATTCGCATTGTTCGCGGCTTTGAACTTTTCCAGTTCTTCACGAAACACCCCATGATGCTTTACGGGTATTGCAGCGAATAGCCGCGTTTCTTCATCCGGCGTTGGATAATCGGTAACAGAAATCTTTGCGTTGCCGCTTTCGTCTGGCCCTACCTTAATCTTGTGAGGTGCAACCGTTTCAATACCCTTCAATTCAGCGGCAGGTGCATCGACCACAACCTGAAAGCTGGGCTTGGCGCGGGTTTGGCGGTCGAACAGGCCATCAAGCAATTCTGGCTGGGCATGTTCGATATTGTCTTGGACTTCGCTTTCCTCAAACCCCATATCCACCAAACGATCCACCAGCCCGCGAACAGCTTCTTGGAAACTTGGCGAGTTCAAACAGGCATAGGATTTGTTCAGCGCGGGGTCGCTGCGCCGCGTGGCATAGGGCATGCGCAGCACCCGGCCTAGCAATTGTTCCGCATCCCCTGCCGAACTGATATTGGCCACAGAACAGAACACATAGGCAAAAGAACAATCCCAGCCCTCTTTTAGCGCCTGAACCGTAATCACATAATCAATCGGGCAATCGGGGTCGCTTAGCGTTATGCCGTTCAACTCGCGCTGGTTGCCTGTCACCACGGCAATACTTTCGGGCGGAATGCCCTTCACATCGACCAGATGATCACGCAACACTTCAACCGTGACTTCCTGGTCCTTGTTTTGCGCCTGAAACAGAATGATTGGCCGAATATAAGCCTCGCGGTCGCGCTTGGCGATTTCCTCCAGTTCGGCCCGCTTCAAAATCGCGCCATTCACCGCCGATTGCCAGCTTTTGTGTTCCTCCAGCACCACCGGCATTTTGATCATCTGCTCGTCTTTAAGCTCTTGCGCTGTAACGGAATGCAAAATGTTCGACCGGCCTCTTGGCGTTGCGGTCATTTCAATAATGGCAGACGGATTCAGGCGTTGCTGCATTTCATGCGCTAGGCCCGTTACCGCCGTATGCGCCTCGTCAACAATCACAAGGGGGCGGTGCATGTGCAGCAGATTGGCGAATGAAAACCGGATATCGCCCTTCATTGGCCCGTCATCATTGCGCTCCAGCCCCGCCGTGTTGGGCGATACTGCGCTGAAATGCGGCTCCATCATTTCATTATGGGCATAAACCTTGCGGCCATTGGTGTTGCTCACCTTCAGCGTTTGAATCGTGCCGACAAATACGCATAGGTTCGCGCGTAAATCTTGCGGGGTTGCTTGGGTAAAATCGCCAATGTCGAATACGCGCACCCGGCCTTCAAAAGCGTCATCAAGGCTTTGGCGGTAAGGGTGGCGCGGGTCTTTAAGCGCCTCAACCGTTTGCCGGCGGATTGCATCGGAAGGCACCAGCCAAACAACAACCGGATATTGCTGCTCCATCCAATGATCGCGCGCATGGGCTATGGCATGGGCTGCAAGCAGGGTTTTGCCGCCGCCGGTAGGCAGGCGAAGGCAGACATATGGCACAGCCTCCAGCCCCTTGACGGGCTTGTATGCGCCACCATAGCCACGCAACCGCTTGGCCTGCTCTGGTTCAGACGTGATCGCGGTGAAAGCCGCCTGAGGCCCACGCACCCGCGCTTCCTTGAAAAACGCCGATAGTGTGTCGATGGTCTGTTGCTGATACTGCTTGAGCTTCATTTCCGCGCCCTCACATCATAGGGGGTTTGTTTGAAGGTTATGTTTTCGCCCTCAAGCGTGGTATCGGCCAAGACCGTGCGTTCGCCGTAAATGGTCAGCGGCCCGTCAAAATCGCCCGCCGCTTCGCGGATAAGCCGCAAGGTTTGGCGGTTCAGCACATTGCCGCCATTCACCGATTTATCGCCCAGAATGCCGTTGTAAAGCAGCGCAATGCCCTTGCCGCCCAGCGCCCCTAGGAAGGGTGTTGAAGTTTCCGGCGCATCCCACGGCTGGTTCATTTCTGAAAACCAGATATGCGCGGCCAAGGTGGGAAAGCGGATATCGGGTTGTAGCCCGCCGGTTTCATCGAACACCGCCGCGCCCAGTTTGAAAAACCGGAACCCGCCGCCGCCTTGCCAGTTTTGCGCCTTGGAAATGCCGCCCTGTTCACCATCGACAACCTTGGCCAAACGCGGCTGGCAATGCGTGACGGCATGTTCGCCCATTTCAATGCCAATATACCGCCGCCCCATTTTCTGCGCGACAGCGGCAGTTGTGCCAGAGCCTAGGAATGAGTCGATGATAAGATCGCCGGGTAGTGAGGCTATGTGTAAAATACGTTCAAGTAAACGTTCCGGCTTTGGAGTTGAAAAAATTTCATCAGCATTAAAGTCGCGAACTTCTTTTTTTGCTTCGCTGTTTCCACCTACATCATTTTGCAACATTACTGACAGCGGCACTGTTCCTTGTTTTACGTTTTTTAGGAACCTCTTAATCATCGGGACGCCGTCACCACCTCGTGCAAAAACAATTAAATTGTCACTCAACAATTCTTTATAACGTGATTCTTTCGCACCCCAACACCGCCCCTTAGGGGGCAAAACCTTTCGCCCAGACGGTAAGGTGATTTCATATATGTTTTCGCTTACACCCGTTCGAGCATATTGCGCCCCTCTAGCGCCGCCTGTTAAACTAATCGTAAAATTGTCGGGCATATACAATCCACGCGGGTCATCTTTACGATTATATTTTGCGTTTAGTTCATCTGTCCTTGCAAGCGGATTAGGCTTCCATTTGTTCTTCGACTTTGCATAAACAATTACATGGTCATGATTATCAGAAAACCAGAGTGCATGTGCTTGCGGCGCGGTTTTCTTTTGCCAAACCAAATTTGAAATGAAATTCTCCCTCCCAAAAACCTCATCCATTATGACTTTAAGATAATGCCCTTCACGGTCATCAATACTTACCCATATCGACCCATCCTCTGCCAGCAATTCCCGCAACAGCTCCAACCGTGGCCACATCATCGCCAGCCATTGCGAATGCTCCAGATTGTCATCGTAATGCTCAAAGGCCGATCCGGTGTTGTAGGGCGGGTCGATATAGATGCATTTCACCTGGCCCGCATAGAACGGCAGAAGCGATTTCAGCGCCTCTAGGTTATCGCCCTGTATCAGCATATTGCCCGTGTCGCGGTCGCCATAGCCCAGCGCTGGCACTTCCTCCAGTAAGCGATACGGCACCTTTTCCGCCGCCCGCACATCCTGATCCCGCGTCAACCATCGCAATGTGGGCATAAATTCAACCTGTCATCCTTGCGCCCCGATCTTGCGCCGGGGCACTTGGCCAAACCCTAGCCAATGGGGCCATGCGGCAAAAGCCCCTATCGCCCCATATCGCGCAAGATTTGCATTTGCCGTTCGGTTGTAACGGGTAAGTATGAATTGATCGTGGTCGCCACGTTTTCATGCCCCATATTCATCGACCATGCTTTGAACGCCTCGCGGTTTGGGCAAATCTTGTCGCCATAATGGGTGAGGGTTTTGCGGAAGGCATGAGGGGTGTATTGCGGCATCTGAACCGCTGCAAACGCGCCGCGAATGATCGTGTTCAACTTTGACCCATTGGTATAGCCGGTGCGCGCCAAGCCCGTATTCGCAAAGCCCTTGCCCTTCACCACCGCCACCCGCGCCTTGGGAAATAGCGCATCCTCTGGCCCGAACAATTTGACCTCGCGCAGATAGTTGAAATAGGCAGTGAAACAGTCGCGATAGGTGGGATCAATCGGCAAGAACTGGCTATGGATGGTTTTCGCACCTTTGGTTTTCACCTCGCGCGCATCCTGGAACACATGCCCAAGCTCGATGTTCACATGCTTGAGCTTTAATGTTGCCACGGCACCATCGCGCGCACCTGTCAGCATGAAGAAGGCAAACAGCGCCTTGTCGCGTTTCTGGAACTCGGTTTCAAACGGCATCGCCTGAAACGCATGTGCGGCCTGTTCCATTGACGGATAGGGAATATCGCGTTCGGTATGCGCCACCCGCGCCGCTTTGCGATTGTTGTTGAAGTAGTCCACATCCGGATAGGTTAGCACACGCTTATAGCCCGGCCTGCTCACCAGCCAGTGAAAGAAGTTTTTGACCAGCCGCAAGGTGGCGTCGACCGTTGAAAACCCCAAAGGTTTGCCCGTTTTGGTGTTCTTTTGTTTGGCCAGATAGTCCTTAAAATCTGCCGCCTGTTGGCGGTGGAACTTCTTGAACGATTTGAATTTCGTGCTTTCCTCAAACCGCCGGATCGCCGCCTGCGCCTTGTCAATCGTGCTGTCATCCTGCCCTTTGGCATGGCGCAAATAGGTGGCGTAATCGCGCTTGATACGCTCGTTTTCCTCTAGATATCGCGTCATCTGCTTTTTCCTTTCTGCCAGTCGTTTTCAGCCTGTATCTGCCTTGTGTTTCCGCCCGACTCTGCGGTGGGCTGGAAGTTATAGTTCACGCTAGGTTTGAGAGGTTCCTTTAGGCTCATTCCCTGTTGCGTGTGGCGATGCTAAGAATTGGGGCCAATTCAGCGCATAGCTTTGGGCTGGCAAACTTGCCACATAGCCCTTGGCAAGCCTCACAAAGCGCCTCTAGCCTGCCGCGACCATCGGTATAGGGCAGGTAGTCAGCCATGCCGCCATAGGCGCGCCGTGGGGCATTGCAGGCCATGCACAAGAACTGGTCCAGCGCCAAGCGCCGTTCCGGTTTGTTCGACCGATTGGCGATGAACTCCTTAAGCGCAAAGCCCAAGATCAAATGCGGTTTCTGGCTGTCCAGAACCTGCAAACCAGATTGCCGCCACAACCGCACCGTTTGAGTTGAAACGCCCAGCGCATCGGCTGCCTGCTCATAAGTGTATTGGTTGTGAATCTTGATCTTGCGCGCGGAAACGCGCTTGGCCATCAGTTGCGCCCTGCCTTGCCGGGTTCAACGCGGCTGGCTTCCGCCCACGTGTTCAAATCGGCCCCGCGATAGATGATCTTGCGGCCAAGGCGATAGAAGGCTGGCCCCATGCCTTTATGCCGCCATTGTGCCAGTTTTTCGCGGTCGCCGATCAGGTCCAGTTCAGTATCGCCAAGCACATAGTTTCTGTTTTGCTCGAATAAGTTTGTCATGCCGCTGGTCCTTTGCTGTTAGCATGGGACCGTTTCAGCATGGTTCGATGTATTGGGAAACGCGCTTGGAAAGCCCGTTTCTTTCGGCAATTAAGGGGTTAGTTTTCGGACCCTTTTTTTCCTCCAACCGCAAGTTGCATTGCAATTTGAGATAAAATGCCGGGAGAAGGCGGCTCAACTCTATTTTCAGCCCAAATATATTGCTCAAGCGCATTAGGCGGTGGGTTTACGTCTTCGTCAGTGAGTTGAGAAATGGCCCATTTTGCTGCATGGCGTATATTCGCATCGATACCTAAGACTTCGTAAATTTGTTCAAGAATCCGCCCATATTCCGTTGACGGATATGGCCCATCACTTGAGGTTCCATAAGTCGGCAATCGTCGCTGCGTGCGCGCATAAAACCGTGCAAATCTTAAAGCGATAGTTCGAGCATAATAGTTTGGTGGGCGGTTGCTGACTTTCCAGAACTGAGTTTCCTGCTCCATCAATTCAATGTATCTCTTTGAATATGCTTGATACATTTCGAATGCGACATAAATAGTTGAGTTGAAAAAGTCGGTTTGCATAACATTGCGCAAGGCTAGATCAATCGCAGTATAAGGCGGTTCGCTTTGAATCCTTGACGCAGCGGTTATGTTTATGACTTGGCTTAGTCGTTCAAACATTTCCGCCTGCTCGGGGGGTTGACCTGGCTTGTTGCTGACAAGTCTCGTCAGCAAAGTGTGCAGGCTATCAGAAACCAATTTGACTGTATCGCGTTCAGCAATGAACTCGCTTTTATTGTCGTGGATATTCGCCTTGTCCAAGCTAAAGAAGTGAGGCTTATCGCCGGGCCAAGCGCGTTTTGGCTGCCAGCCTAGCTGTTCCTCAAGAATGCGCCGGACCTGATCTTCTTTGGAATCTTCTGTCATAAGGGCACGCTAGAGGCACTCTTTTGACATTGCAAGAATTGTTCCTGATTTGTTTCAATCACTGGGCGTGAAAAAAAGGGGGGTAGAACCAACACCTTTTGTCATTTAATTTTCCGCCTGAAACCGCGCTTGAGCAAGATCAATCACGTCCGAATTATGCCCCGTCACATAGTTTGACCAAGCCGTGATCAATGCGCGCCGCCGCTCAAGCAGGTCCGAACGCGCGTATGCCCGCTCAACGTCTGATCCAACTTTATGCGCCAAACTCATTTCGGCAACCTCGCGCGGCGCGTTTGCCACCTCCGCCGCCCAGTCGCGGAAGGTGGAGCGGAACCCATGCACTGTGACGCCCTCAACCTTCATCCGGCGCAATAGCATTAGCATAGCCATGTTGGACAAAGGCTTGTGCCGCTTCTGGCCTTCAAACACATAGTCCGATTGCATGGCGCGCAATGGTTCCAAGATCGCCTGCATTTCATCCGTTAATGGCACCCTGTGTTCAACACCGCCCTTCATCCGGTCGGCGGGGCAGGACCATAGCCGCGCCTCAAAATCCAGTTCGCCCCATTGCATCCCCAAAACCTCGCCCGTGCGTGATCCTGTGAGGCATGTAAACATAAGGGCTTTGGCTGCCATCGCGTCACGGGCCTGCAAATCAGCATAGAAGGCTGGCACCGCCTGCCAGTGCATTGCTTTGTGGTGCTTAGGCTTGGCTTTCACCTTTGGCAAAACTTGTGCATCGTGAATGGCGGTCACAGGGTTTTCACCCGAACGAAAGCCCTTGGACTTTGCCACGTCCAAAACAATCTTTATGCGCTGGGCCAAGCGCCGCGCAGTTTCGTGCTTTTCTGTCCAGATAGGGGAAAGGCACATCAGCACTTCTGGCTGTTCAATGCTATCAACTGGCATGCGTCCAATCTTGTGAAAGGCATAATCGCGCAAGGTGTTGATCCATTGCTGCCCGTGCTTGGCGTTTTTCCAGGTCGGCATGCGGTCGATATGCACCTGCTGGGCAATTTCCGCGAAAGTTGGTATCTCGCGCGCTGCATTGAACCGTGGGTTCAAACCTTGCTTGGCCATGCGCCGATACTCAAGCGCGCGTTCGCGGGCTTGGTTCAAGGTCACCACATCGGCACCACCCAAGCCAAAATCGGTGCGTAATGGCGCGCCTAACCGATTCTTCTGGCCTTTGACCGTGACGCGCACAATCCAGCGCCGCGCGCCGGATGGATCGACAACCAGATACAGCCCGCCGCCATCGCCATGCCGCCCAGCGCCCAAATTCTCGACAAGTTTCTTGGTTAGCTTACCTGTCAGTGCCACAATTCATACCACCCTTCATACCACACAAGGATAGAATACGGGCATAATCGAAAGAAATCCAGCGCAATGGTGAAACCCGTTTAGGGCTATATAAAACAAAGAAAAAGGCCGCCTAAAGCGACCTGATCAACTCGAATAATATGCCAGCTTGGCGGAGGAGGTGGGATTCGAACCCACGGTAGACTTTCACCTACGTCGGTTTTCAAGACCGGTGCATTCAACCACTCTGCCACTCCTCCGACGCGGCCCTTCTAGCGTCGGCGAAAGCCCGCGTCCAGAACAAGAATTGCGTTGCTCCGCTCTTTATTTTCGCGGGGTGATTCTATAGAGTTGCGCTCAAAGTTCATCTTCAGATGACGAGATCAGAGCAGACGATGCGCGGGGCCGGGGTTTTCTGGTGATTTACCCGGCAATAAGGGGATACCTATGCAGGCGCGGAAATTCATATTTCATAAAGCCGGGATCGGTTTGGTGCTGACGCTCGCCCTTGCGGGCTGCGAAGGTTTTCCAACCCCGATAGCGCCAAGCGCCAGTGCAGGGGCCGCAACCGGTGCCGCGCCCGAACGCGATGTCGTGCGCAGCGATCTGTTCAGTGTCACCGAAGCCGCCATGTGGGACGGGCGCCCGACATTTGGCGGCGTTTGGGTTGCCTATACCGGCGATATCCAGCCGGAACGTGTGCGCATTACCAACCGTGACAATGGCAAAACCGTTATCGGGGCGCTGTTCCGGCGTGAACGCGAAACACCCGGTCCGGCCATTCAACTTTCAGCCGATGCGGCCTCGGCGCTGAATGTGGTGGCGGGCACTTCGGTGCAACTGACCGTCACAGCCTTGCGCCGCGAGGCCACCCCCGAAGTTGCCCCGGCACCTGAGCCCGCCGCAGCCGAAACGCCGGCGTCCACACCCGCCGCACATGATGAGACTGCGGCTGAAGCACGGCCGGTATCGCGCCCCGCCGCGGCAACTGCGGCAGCACCGGCAACCATCAGCGAAGCGCCGATTGCCGCAGCCCCTGCAACAGGCCCGGCAGCAGCCCCCGCCGCAGCCCCGGAAGGCGCGCCTTCGCGGCCCTATGCTCAGGTTGGCACATTTGCGTCGCAATCCAACGCCAATGATCTGGTAACCATTCTGGGCACCAATGGCGTTACCGCCGGCGTGCGCCAGGTCGAGGTTGATGGCCGCACGCTTTACCGGGTAATTGCCGGGCCAGCCGAAAGTGCCGCCAGCCTTGCCACACTCATCGCCAAACTCAAGGAACTCGGATATTCCGATGCTTTCCCCATTCGATAGACGGATCCTTACATGCTGCTTCGTGCCCTGACCCTGCTTCTGACCCTCTTCGCCCTGCCAGTCTTTGCGCTTGAAACCACCGCGCGCGCAGCGATGGTGATCGATTATGATACCGGCATTGTGCTGCTCGCCAAAAACGAGGATGAGCCGCTGCCACCGGCATCGATGTCCAAGCTCATGACGCTGAACATGGTGTTCGAGGCGCTGGAAGACGGGCGGTTGACGCTGGATGAGGAACTGCCGGTTTCAGAGCGCGCCATGTCTTACGGCGGCTCGACCATGTTTTTGAACACGCGCGACCGGGTGAGTGTTGAAGACCTTATCCGCGGCGTGATCGTGCTTTCGGGCAATGATGCCTGCGTTGTGCTGGCCGAGGCGCTGGCCGGAAGCGAGGAAGAATTCGCCCGCCGCATGACAGAACGCGCGCAAGAGCTTGGCATGTTGAACTCTACCTTTGCCAATTCCAACGGCTGGCCCGATGACAACCAGCGCATGTCGGCCCGCGATCTGGTGTTTCTGGCGCGGCGGCTGATCAAGGAATTTCCGCAATATTACCCGTATTTCGCCGAAACCGAGTTCGGCTTTGACGAACGTGCGCCGCAAAACCGTTTTAACCGCAACCCGCTACTGGCGCTGAATATCGGGGCGGACGGGTTGAAAACCGGCCATACAATCGAGGCGGGCTATGGGCTTGTCGGCTCGGCCATCCGCGACGGGCGCCGTGTTGTGATGATGATCACCGGCATGGAAAGTGAAGCCGCGCGCGAGTCCGAAGCCGAGCGGCTGATCAACTGGGCCTTTCGTGAATTTACGCAGCGCACCTTGTTCAACGCCGGCACACGGCTGGCCGAGGCGGAAGTCTGGCTTGGCACCGCGCCGAATGTGGGTCTGACCCTGCAGGAAGATGTATCGCTGCTGCTCCCGTTCCAACAGCTCAACAATATCAGCGCGCAAGTGCGTTATACCGGGCCGATTGCCGTGCAAGACGGGGCGCGCAGCCAGATCACGATGGGTGACGAATTGGCGGTGCTAGAGGTTTCTGTGCCAGATTTCGGGGACTATTCCTTTCCACTGGTGGCAATGGAATCGGTGCAGCCTGCCGGGTTTGTGGCGCGTTTTGGCGTGGCGTTCAACCAGCTCAAAACACAGATATTGTCGGCATTGTGAGCGCAGTGCGCGGCCGGTTCATCAGTTTTGAAGGGGCCGATGGCGCGGGCAAATCCACCCAGGCGCGGCTTTTGGCGGAAAGGCTGCGGGATGCGGGCCACACGGTTACGCTGACGCGTGAGCCTGGCGGCTCGCCCGGTGCCGAGGAAATTCGCAAATTGCTGGTCGAAGGTGACCCGGCGCGCTGGTCGGCGGAAGCCGAAATTCTGCTCTTTAACGCCGCGCGCCGTGACCATCTGGAGCGCAGGATCGCCCCGGCGCTGGCCAAGGGCCATATCGTGATCAGCGACCGATTTGCCGATTCAACGCGCGTCTATCAGGGGGTTGCTCGGGCCGAACTGCGCGACCTGGTCGACAGGCTGCACGCGCTGATGATCGGCACAGAGCCTGACCTGACCCTGGTTGTGGATCTGGATTCGCCAACCGGCCTGTCACGCGGCTTGGCGCGGCAATCGGGTGAAGACCGTTTCGAGGAGCTTGGCGCCAGTTTTCAGGCGCGGCTGCGCGCCGGGTTTCGCGCCCTGGCCGAGGAATTTCCCGAACGCGTAAAGCTGGTCGATGGGGCGGGTCGCCCAGAAGACGTGGCCGCGCGTATCTGGCCGCATGTTGCGGCGCTGTTGTGATGGCGGATGAATTTGATATTCCCGAGCCCGACAGGGTAGACGGCGCGCCGCACCCGCGCGCCACGCTGGCCCTGTTCGGGCAGGCGGCGGCAGAGCAGGCATTTCTGGCAGCCCAGGGTGGCGGGCGGATGCATCATGCCTGGATGATCACCGGGCCACGGGGCATTGGCAAGGCCACATTGGCCTGGCGGATTGCGCGTTTCGTGCTGGCTGGAGGGGGCGATGACGGGCTGTTCGGCGCGCCCGAAACCCTGGATATTGCCCCCGACCACCCTGTTGCGCGCCGAATACTGGCGCTGGGTGAACCGGGTCTGCATCTGGCGCGGCGCAGCTATGATGACAAAACCAAGAAGCTGAAAACCGTGATCTCGGTCGACGATATTCGCGCGCTCAAATCCTTTTTCAACCTCAGCGCGGCCGAGGGTGGCTGGCGCGTGGCAATTGTCGATGCGGCAGATGAGCTGAACAGCGCCGCCGCCAATGCGCTGCTGAAAATTCTGGAAGAGCCGCCCGCGCGCACGCTTATCCTGCTGGTTTGCCACCAGCCCGCGCGGCTTCTGCCGACCATTCGGTCGCGCTGCCGTGCCCTGCGCTGCCAACCGCTTTGCGATGCCGATCTGGGGCGCGCGCTTGTCGCCGCCGGGCTGGATGCGGGCGATGACCTGCCCGCGCTTGCCGCGCTTTGCGAAGGTTCGGTGGGCGAGGCGGCACGGCTTATGGCCAGCGGCGGTGTGGCGCTTTATCGTGGCATCATCTCGATGCTGGCAGGTGCGCCGGGGTTGGACCGTGCGGCCGTGGCCAAGCTTGGCATGGCCTGTAGCGGGGCGGCCAATGCCGATACCTATGACAACACAATCCGCCTGACCTTGCTGGCCCTGTCACGGCTGGCACGGGCCGGGGCGGGGGTGCCGCTGAACGTGGTCGATGCATTGGAAGGGCGAATGTTGGCCCGTCTTTCCCCCAGCCAGGTGGCGGCGCGCAACTGGGCCGCGCTTAGCCAGGAGCAGACCGCGCGGCTGGCCCATGCGCGCGCTGTCAACCTTGACCCTGCGCAAATGATCCTTGATACCTTTCTGCAAATAGATACCGAGGCGCGCCGCTGCGCGAGTTGATATGCTGACTGACAGCCATTGCCATCTGGACTTCCCCGATTTTGACGGGGAACATGCCGAAATTATTGCCCGCGCACAGGCGGCAGGGGTAACACGCATGGTGACCATCTGCACCAGAATGGCGGCGCTGCCCAATGTGCAGGCCATTGCCGAAGCGCATGAGAATGTGTTTTTCGCGGCCGGCATCCACCCGATGAGTGCGGCCAAGGAACCGCCTGTCAGCGTGGACGATCTGCTCGCCATCGCCCGCCATCCAAAAATGGTGGGGATTGGCGAAACCGGGCTCGATTACCATTACAGTGCCGACAGTGCCGCGCAGCAAAAAGCCAGCCTTGCCGTGCATATTCAAGCCGCGCGGCAAACCGGCCTGCCGCTGATCATCCATGCGCGCGCCGCCGATGACGATATGGCCGAAATTCTGACTTCCGAGCATAAGAACGGTGCGTTTTCCTGTGTCATGCACTGTTTTTCATCCGGCCCTGAACTTGCGCGCGCCGCGCTCGAGCTTGGGTTTTATCTTTCCATGTCGGGCATTGTGACCTTCAACAAATCGCAGGCGTTGCGCGATATTTTCGCCGCCGCGCCGCTGAACCGCATATTGGTCGAAACCGATGCGCCCTATCTGGCCCCCATGCCGCATAGGGGCAAGCGGAACGAGCCTGCCTATACCGCGCATACCGCCGCCAAAGGGGCCGAGATATTCGGAACAAGCCCGGAGGCATTCGCCGCCGCAACCGAAGACAACTTCAACCGCCTGTTCACAAGGGCCGCGTCATGAGCCTGCGCGCCACCATCCTTGGCTGCGGCTCATCCGGCGGTGTGCCGCGCATCGGCGCCGGCTGGGGTGATTGCGACCCGGCCGAGCCGAAGAACCGCCGCCGCCGTTGCTCCATGCTGCTGGAGCGGGTTGGTGCGGCCGGCACCACGCGCGTGCTGGTCGATACCGGCCCGGATTTGCGCGAGCAGCTTCTTGCAGCCGATGTCAGCACGCTCGATGCCGTGGTCTATACCCATGCCCATGCCGACCATGTGCATGGCGTGGATGATCTGCGCATGGTGGTCATGGCAATGGGCCGCCGCCTGCCGGTTTGGGCCGATAGCGCCACAGCCGATGCGCTGGTCAGCCGCTTTGGCTATGTGTTCGTGCAGCCCGAAGGTTCGGCCTATCCGCCAATTCTCGACCTCAATATCATCGAAGGTGATGTCACGGTTGAAGGGGCAGGGGGCGCGCTGAGCCTGCAGCCCTTTCGCGCCAAACATGGCCGGATCGATGCGCTTGGCTTTCGTATTGGCGGGCTGGCCTATTTGCCCGATGTCTCGGCGCTTTACCCTGAAACGCGCGCGGCGTTGGCGGGGCTCGATATTCTTGTGATCGACGCGCTGCGCCGCCAGCCCCACCCGACCCATGCGCATCTGGACCAGACCCTGGAATGGATTGCCGAACTGGCGCCCGGGCGCGCGGTGCTGACCAATATGCACAACGATCTGGATTACGCGACCGTGCAGGCCGAAACCCCGGCGCATATCACCCCTGCCCATGACGGGATGATGCTGGACCTCAAGCCGTGATTTTTACACTTTTGCAGGTTGTCATGCCGGTGTTTCTGGTCATCGGTGGCGGGTTTCTTGCGGCTCGGTTCACGATCCTCAGCCGTGAAAGCTTTGATGCGGTCATGCGTTTCGTGCAGCAGATTGCCATTCCTAGCCTGCTGTTTCGCGCGGTGTCCACGCTTGATCTTGCAGCGGTGTTCGATTGGCGCTTGCTGGCTTCGTTCTATATTGCGGCCACGACAAGCTTTGTGCTGGGCATAATCGGCGCGCGGCTGTTTTTTGCCCGCCGCCCGGGCGAGGCCGTGGCCATTGGCTTTGCGGCGCTCTTTTCCAACTCGGTGCTGCTGGGCCTGCCGATCATGGAGCGGGCATTCGGTGCAGATGCGCTGGCGCCGAATTTTGCCATCATCGCCATCCACGCGCCGTTTTGCTACCTTCTGGGCATTTCGGTGATGGAGGTTTCGCGCGCCGATGGGCGCGGAGCCGTGCAAACCCTTTCAGCCATCGGCAATGCCATTATCCGCAACGCCATAACCGTGGCGCTGGCGCTTGGGCTTGTCGTGAACCTGACCGGCCTGCCGCTTTGGGCGCCAATCACCGAAGCGCTGGATATGCTGGCGCGCGCAGCCCTGCCGGGGGCACTGTTTGCGCTTGGCGGTATTCTGATCCGCTACAAGCTGAGCGCCAATCTGGCCGAGGCGGGGATGATTACCGCGCTGTCACTGGTGCTGCACCCGGCGCTGGCCTATCTGCTGGCGGGGCCGGTATTTGATCTGCCCATTGGCTATATCCGCTCGGCGGTTGTGACCGCAGCAATGGCGCCGGGGATCAACGCCTTCATTTTTGCCAACATGTATGACCGCGCAAAAGATACGGTCGCCAGCGGTGTTTTGCTGGCGACCGGAGTTTCGATCCTATCGGCCTCGGCCTGGTTGTGGCTGATCGGCTAGCCAGAAGTGCTGCGCCGTCCCGGGCCTGACCCGGGACCTCGTGCAGCAGGGCAGAGGCCCCGGGTCAGGCCCGGGGCGCGCTGTTCTGAACCTAACCCTGGCTCATCCCGCGCAGGCGTTCGGACCGGCGGCGCAGCATTTCCACGGTAATCAACAGCAGCACCGAAATGGTGATCAGCACGGTGGCCGCGGCCAGAATGGTGGGGCTGATCTGCTCGCGCAACCCGGTGAACATCTGCCAGGGCAGGGTCTTCTGGCCCGCCGAGCCGACAAACAGCACCACCACAACCTCGTCAAACGAGGTGATGAAGGCAAACAGCCCGCCGGAAATGACGCCCGGCAAAATCAGCGGCATTTGCACCTTGAAGAAGGTGCGCACCGGGCCTGCGCCCATATTGGCGGCCGCGCGGGTCAGACTTTTGTCAAACCCGACCATTGTGGCGGTGACAGTGATGATCACGAAGGGAATGCCAAGCACGGCATGTGCCAGAACAACGCCCCAATAGGTGCCCTGCAGCCCGATTGTCGAGTAGAAGAAATACATCCCCGCCGCCGAGATGATCAGCGGCACGATCATCGGCGAAATCAGGATAGCCATGATCGCCCGGCGAAACGGCACATGGGTCTGGCTAAGGCCAATGGCCGCCAAAGTGCCAAGCGATACTGAAACCAGCGTCGCCATCGGCGCGATCTTGAGCGAGTTGAGCAGCGGGCGATACCAGTCGGGATTGTTGAAGAAGTCATCGAAATGCTTCAGCGAATAGCCCGCCGCCTCGAACCGCAGCATCTCTGGCGTGAAGGTAAAGAAATCCTGTGCGTTGAAGGCCAGCGGAATGATCACCAGGATCGGGAAGATCAGGAAAAAGAAGATCAGCGCGCAGATCGTCAGATAGCTGTAATGCCAGATGCGCTGGCCTGCAGATGCGTAGTTCGGAAGTGCCATGCTTTACCCCAGTTTCACATTATCAATGCCGACGATCTTGTCATAAACCCAGTAAAGGATCAGAACCGCCGCAAGCAGGATGGCACCAAGCGCGCCGACCAGGCCCCAGTTTCCCGCACCCGACCACTGATAGGCGATCCGGTTGGAGATGAACGACCCTGTCGGCCCGCCCACAAGCTCGGGGGTGATGTAATAGCCCACCGACAGGATGAAGACGAGGATCGCGCCCGCGCCGATGCCCGGAATGCTTTGCGGAAAATAGACCCGCCAGAAGGCTGTCCAGTCATTCGCGCCAAGGCTTTTGGCGGCGCGCACATAGCTTGGCGGAATGGTTTTCATGACCGAATAGAGCGGCAAGATCATGAACGGCAGCAAGATATGCGTCATTGCGATGATCACACCCAACTTGTTGTTGATCATCTGGAAGCGGTTGTCATCGGCCAGAAGGCCAATGCCCACCAGAATATCGTTGATCACGCCCTGTTCCTGCAACAGCACTTTCCAGGCCGAAGTGCGCACCAAAAGCGATGTCCAGAAGGGCAGCAGCACCAGAATGAGCAGCAGGTTGGCATGGCGCGCCTTGAGTGTGGACAGCAGATAGGCGATCGGATAGCCCAAAAGCAGGGTCATGAAGCAGATCAGCGCCGAAACCCAGGCCGTGCGGCCAAACAGCATCAGGTGCAGGCTTTCATTGGCGGGGCGGCTTTCAATCTCGCCTGTGACCTTGGTTTTATCAATCGCCGCCAGAAAATACCCGCTGGTATAGCGGCCCGAATAGGCCTGAATGGCCGACCAAAGCGCAGGGTCGCCCCATTCGTCATCAATTTCGATGAATTTTTCGCGGTAGGGGCCGTCATTGGGAATGTCCCAATCGCCCACCTGCCGGCCCGCTTTGCGGATTAGCGTGGTAATGCCGGAATATTCAAAGTTGAGGCGGCGCGCCAGGGTCATGCTGGTGCGGGCCTCATCGGCGATCTGCAAATCGGCGGCGAGCGCGGCAAACACCTCTTCGGGTGGCGCAACGCCGCTGTCATCGTCCCAATCACGCAGGGCTTCAACCGTCAGCGGGATCGTGTCGGTCACCACCGAGTTTTCGACCGAGCGCATCAGCATCTGCCCGATCGGAAACACAAAGCCGACGATGACGAAAACCAGAAGCGGCATGATCAGCCCAAGGGCGCGCAGTTTCTGGCGGCGCAATGCCCGTGCCAGGCTGCGTTTCAGCGGCGTGCCATCGGCGGCGCGCATCGGTTCATTGGCGGTTGTGTCACTCATCCCGGAACTTACCCTGCTGTGTTTTTAGTGTTGAGGGCGAAACGGGGCCAAACGGCCCCGTCTCAGTTTTTCAAAACCAGCTTACTGCGCCAGCCATGCCTGGAATTTCGCGTCGATTTCGTCGCGATAATCAGCCCACCACAGGTAGTTGGTGACAAAGGCACCGTCCATGTTGGCCGGATCGGTCGGCATATGCGGACCCATCGGAATGCCAAGTGTGGCATGGTCGCCTACAAGCGGCGCCGAGGAGGCACGTGCAGGACCGTAGCTGATATAGGCAGCCTGGTCAGCCAGACGCTGCGTGTCGGTTGCGAAATAGACATAGTCCAGCGCGCGGGCCAGACGGTCATCCGGCAGGCCGGTCGGAATGATCCAGCCGTCAAGGTCGAGCATCTGATAGCCCCAGGCCATGCCAACAGGCTGGTTCTGCTCGGCGATAACCGAGAACAGACGGCCGTTATAGGTCGAGCCCATGAAGATTTCGCCATCGGCCAGCAACTGCGGTGTTTCTGCACCGGCGGTCCACCAGACGGTGTCGGCCTTGATGGTGTCGAGCTTGGCAAATGCCCGCGCTACACCTTCATCGGTTTCCAGCATGTCATAGACATCTTCCATCGCAACGCCGTCACAGATCAGCGCCCATTCCATGTTGCCAATCGGGCGCTTTTCAAGCGAGCGGCGGCCCGGATAGGTTTGCTGGTCGAACACATCGCAGGCATTTGTCGGTGCGGGCGTGCCATCGGGCACCATATCGGTGCGATACCCGAATGTGGTCGAGAACACGATCTGCGGAATGTAGCAATCCGAAATCAGCGTATCGCCAAAGTCTTCGGTTGGAGTCGAGCCGTCGGCACCCGGCGCAAGCATGGTGTCAAAGTCGATTTCCATTGCCAGACCTTCATCGCACAGGCGCATGGCATCGGCGGCGATCACGTCCACAACATCCCAGGTGATATTGCCGGCTTCGTTCATGGCGCGCAGCTTGGCCACAGCCTCGCCCGAGCTTTCATCATTGATGATGGCAATGCCGGTATTGGCGATATAGGGGTCGTGATACGCAGCCTGCTGGGATGCCGAATAGGCACCGCCCCAGGATACGATTGTCAACTCATTTGCCATATGGCCAGCGGCACTTGCGGCGCCCGCCATAGCAATGGCGCTGGTCGCGCCTATGATGATATTCGTTAGCTTCATAAAGCTTCTCCCTTATTTACCCGTCATTTGTGTCCGCGCCGCGGGTCACGGCGGCGGATCATTGCGTTGCGTGCGCTCATCTCAAGCGTCAAGCGCGCGGCAATCCTCGGTCAGCCAGGAAATGGTCGATTCCGTGCCTTCTTGCAAAGCACCTTTCCCGGCGGAATTGGGCACTTTCACGATGAACTGGTCATCGCCCGCCACGGCCATGCGGCAGCGGATATGGTCGCCCAAATAAATACGTTCCAGCACCTTGGCTTGCATCACGTTCTGGCCCTTGCCATCCAGCTCCACCCGTTCGGGGCGGATCGACAGCATGGTGCGGCTGCCAACGCCGCCGCAATTCACCGCCAGCGCGTTGACCTTCTGGCCGTTGTCAAGCTCTACCGTTGCGGTCTCACCTTCAATGCCACGCACAGTGCCCAGCAATTTGTTGTTCTCGCCGATAAACTGCGCCACAAAAGCATTGGTCGGACGTTCATACAGATCATCGGGCGGGGCAAGCTGCTGGATGCGGCCATCATCGAACACGGCAACGCGGTCAGACATGGTCAGCGCCTCGGACTGGTCATGCGTTACATAAACCACCGTCACGCCAAGGCGCTCGTGGATATGCTTGATCTCATATTGCATATGCTCGCGCAGCTGTTTGTCGAGCGCGCCAAGCGGCTCATCCATCAACACAAGCTCGGCATCGAACACCAATGCGCGGGCCAGCGCGATACGCTGTTGCTGCCCGCCGGAAAGCTGGGCCGGGCGGCGGCCGCCAAATTCACCCATCTGCACCATATCCAGCGCATTTTTTACCTTGGCCTCGCGGTCCGATCTGGACATGCCGCGCACTTCTAGCGGGAAGGACAGGTTTTCGGCCACGGTCATATGCGGAAACAGCGCATAATTCTGAAAGACCATGCCAATGCCCCGCTTGTGCGGCGGGATATTGTTGATGGATTTGCCATCGAGCAAGATCTGCCCGGAGGTCGCGGTTTCAAACCCTGCAAGCATCATGAGGCACGTTGTCTTGCCCGAACCCGACGGCCCGAGCATTGTTAGAAACTCGCCTTTTCCGATATGCAGGTTGAGGTCTTTTACGACGAGAACTTCACCATCGTAACTTTTCTGAACATGATCGAATGCGACAAAAGCATCCGATGATTGATCTAAGGCCAACCCGTCTCTCCCTGAATGATCTGGCTTTTCGCCATTGTTGCGCAAGGGTAACAACACAGGGCCCCACCACGCAACCTTTTCGCGCCTCAAAGCCCAATTTCACCGAAAGCGGGGGGGCAAACAGGCAAATCAGACCAAATTTTGCGCAAACACGGCATTATCTTTGTGCCGGCGCGCCAATTTACCCAGGCGGGGATGCGCAGAATTTCTGCGAATATGGAGAGGGGTGCGAATCTTGCGCCGGCTCTGGCGCTGGCAGCATGGCCCGCGCCGCGTATCGCCACCCCCCGGTGCTTATTTGGCGGCCTTTGTCATATCTTTCTCGACAATTTGAATTTGCTTGGCAAATTTTTTCTTGCCCGCAGCCAGAGATTTTTCGATCTGCTTCAGTTTTGCCGCGCAGGCTTTGTATTGTGCATTCAACTCGGCGGTCAGCGGTGCCTTGCTGGCCAGTTTTGCAACCGTATAGAGCTGGGTTTTCGCGGTGTTGACTTGCGCATCCATGCCATCAAACTTCTTGCGCCGCGCATCGATCACCCGGTTTTGCATTTTCAATTGCGCGGCAAGGTCGCTTTTGGAAACCTTCTTGTCCTTCAGCACACCCTTGACGGCATTGTAAGAGGTTTCGGCACCGGAGTCCTCGCCCATCGCCGCATCCAGCAACACGGCAAGCCCGTTGCGCGATGTGCCGCCAAGCTCATCCAGAACCGGCGCGGCGAAACTGCTGCTTTTCTCTTCGGTCATCAGGCCGCTGGCAAGTGCGTCGGCGGCATTCCTGATGGTTGTCACGGCCTTATGGGCTTCCTTGGCCTTCAGAAAGACCGAAGCAACCGGGCCGTAAAGCGCAACACCGGCACCCTGAATTTTCTCATAATCCTTTTGCAGCGAGTCCAGATTGGCCTTGCCGACAATGCGCAAGGCCTCGGCATCGACCGGCACTTTCTTGGAAGATGACCGCCAGCCCAAATGCGCGGTCAGCCCGTCTATCGCCTCTTGGCAGGTTGCGACCTTGGCGGCGATCAGGCGTTCACAGGCCTCGATCTGGTTTTTCAGCGCCTGGATATCGCGCGCGTTCTTGGGTTTGCCCTTGAGCTTCTTCAAATCGGAAAACGCGCCGGATGCGTCCTTGAGCGCCATCAGCGAGGTTTTGACATCGCGTTCAACCAGCGTTTTGACGGCCGTCTGTTCCTGAATATAGATTTTGCCCTGCCGCTTGATTTCGACAAGCATGTTTTCACGGATCTGCACCGAAACAGCCGCTTTTTGCGCCTCGGGTGCCTTGTCATAAAGCTTGCTGGCGCCAGCCACGATCTTTTCAAGTTCAGGGGAAATGTCGATCGTCGTGAATTTCATGGTCTTAATCCAATTGATGGTTACGGTGCATAGGGTGTAATCCACCCAACATAGGGCCAAAGTTTGAATGCGCCACCCCGCCAGTCAGGCAAAATTGCAGGGGCAGTATCCGGATTGTGCCCCCGCATGATGCAAAATTGCGGCTTACCCAAAAAACCACTTGTTCCCTTCACCCGCGCCGGATAAACCCGCCAGCGGAGAGGTGGCCGAGTGGACGAAGGCACGCCCCTGCTAAGGGCGCAGGCGGGAAACCGTCTCGAGGGTTCGAATCCCTTCCTCTCCGCCACTTGCCCAAGCACAACTGTTCTCCGGCCCGCCGCAGGGCGGAAAATTTCCGTTATATTCAAGGGTTATGCGCGGCAGGCTGTGCACTGCGCCTACTGGGGTCGGGCTCAAAATGGCTCTCTCCGCGCCAATGTTCTCTGAAGCTGATGACTGCGGAGTTTTGGTGTTCAGCCTTAAGCCATTGTTTCACCACGACTATCACGAACGGAGATTTTGACCGTTTCGAAATTCTACTCGCTTTGCGGAGGGAACAAAGATCGAATTCTCGATTTGGTGCCTGCATTGAATCCAGCGCCGCCAGGATCATCCGCCTGCGCTTACTGACCGGTGCGGTGTTTGTCAAAGGTGTTGTCCGCCGATTTCATGCGGCGTCTCTGATTTCGGGGGCGCTGATTTCGTTTTCGGGGTTCAGCCAGACGGGTCCGGCGGGTTGCCAGTTGCGGGTTTTGCCTGACCAGCGTTCTGGGTTTTGCGCACGCGCATTTGCATAGAGCATGGCGCGGTTTGCCAGCGTTGCGCGGTCATGGCCAGCGTGGCGTGCGCCCGGGGTGACGAAGCGAATGGCGCTGTGCAGATGCTCGCCGTTATACCAACTGGCGAAGGATTTTACCCAAGCCTGAGCATCTATTTTTGTGGCAAAGCCCTTGCTCGGCCAGTCCGGGCGGTATTTGCAGGTTCGGAACAGAGCCTCCGAGAAGGGATTATCATTGCTGACGCGCGGGCGGCTGTACGACGCGGTGATGCCAAGTTTCTCCATGGTCGTTTTCATTGTGGCACCCTTCATGGGGCTACCATTGTCGGCGTGCAGAACGAGCGGTTGCATAAAGCATCCCTCGGCCAGCACTGCCTGCCGGATCAGGACGGCCGCCAGGTCTGCACTTTCGCGCTCATGAACTTCCCAGCCGACGATCTTGCGGCTGAAGATATCCACGATCAGATAGAGATAGAAGAACATGCCTGCCACCGGCCCGGGCATCCACGTGATGTCCCAGGTCCAGACCTCACATGGCGCACTGGCCAGATAGCTGGTGGGTGGTTTGCGCCGGACTGGGGGCTTGGCTCGGCCACGGTGATGCTGCTGACCATCCGCGCGCAGGATGCGGTAGAAGCTGGACTCGGATGCCAGATACCGCCCCTGATCGGCCAGTTTTGGCACGATCTGGCTTGGGGGCAGACTGCTAAATTCCTTTGAATTACATAGCGACAGCACCGCCGCACGTTCGGCAGCGCTCAGCTTGTTCGCGGGTTCCGGGCGCGGCACGAGGGGCCGTTGATCGGCGTGAAGCTGGCCGTCTTTCGTCCAGCGCCGCAGAGTGCGATCGCTGATTTCCAGCTCGGCACAGGCCTTGGCGCGCTGCACGCCGGCGGTAACGGCATCTTCGATCAGCATCGTTGCTGTTTGGCGATGTGGGGTGCTGATCATGCGTCCTCTCCGTCCCCCCAGATCGCTGACGCCTTTTTTCTGAGAACCAGAAGCGCTGCGGTTTCGGCCAATGCGCGGTCTTTGCGGGCAAGCTCGCGCTCCAGACCCTTGATCCGCTTTTTTTCTTCCTTGGTCGCCTGACCCAGACGGGCAGTGCTCGCACGGTCCCAGTCATTTGCCTGCTCGCAAGCCGATCGCCACGCCGCGATCTGCGCCGGATAGAGTCCGCGCTTGCGGCAGAATTCGGCCAAATCAGTTTCGTTCAGTGCCGCCGTTTCCAACACCGCCGCGAACTTGTCGCGCGAAGACCAGCCCTCGGGACCCGCGTCAGCATCGGGCAGAAGCTGTCCCTTGCGCCGCGCCTCAGCCCGCCAGTTGTGCAACGTCGCCTCAGAGATTCCTTCCTCCTGCGACAGCTGCCGAATGGCCATGTTGTTCGGTGGCAGCATACGCTTCAGCACAGCTGTCTTTCGTTCCGGTGAATATCCCACGTCATCGTCCTATCCCGCCCACCTGAGAAATAGAGGAAAAGTAGAGCAGCGGACAACATCCCTGACAGAGGGGGGGTGCCCGTTGCGGCGAGGCCCGCACCACCACCTTCGACTAATTCAATCTCGATCTGGCGATCTGGACCAAACAGGACGCCTATTTCAAACAGCACCGCGTGCCGATCTCGCATGAAGCCGTCGCGTTGATCCGGTTGCGTGGCGATGCGGTGCCGAAGGGCTGCCCGTTCCTATTCCCCGGCGATGTCCCGGGCCAGCCGGTCGTTGATCTCAAACGGTTCTGGGAGCGGATGCGGGTGCAGGCCGAGATCCCAGATGTCCGCATCCACGACCTGCGCCACACCTTCGCTTCGCTGCTGGTATCCGGCGGCGCCTCACTGGAAATGATCGGGCGGCTGCTCGGCCACACCCAAATTGGCACCACCCAGCGCTACGCCCACCTGATCGACTCGCCGCTGCGGGCCGGGGTAAATGCGGTGGGGGAGATGTTGAAGCCCCGGTTGAGGGTGGTTGGAGCTGGCCGTGAATAGAGGTCGTCGCGAAAATTTGGCCGAATCTTAAAGTTCGCAATAAAAGGCTACGATTGTTGCCATTGAATTGCCAAAAAAATCAGTTGTCCTCGTCCATAGTGGCTTCCTCATCAAATTCGTCGCTCTCAACGAACGAAGAAAACTCTTCCGGCTCAATACCAACAATCCGAATGAAGACCCGTCGTTTAGAAATATCGAAATCAAACTGTAGAAAGTCTTTGTTGGTAACGCCCAGCGCTGAAAAAGCCTTTGCAAAACCAGAGGCGAAGCCATTATCAATCCTCACGCCCCCCAACTGCAAGCCATCGACAGTTTGAAGGCGCCATTCTCCAGAAGTCAGATTTAATACGAACGTAGGGACTGCATGTGAACCAGCGTTGATCGTTGGGCGGTCTGCCTGAAAATGCCACCACAGTGTTCCAGCCTTTGACCAACCAGAAGTTGCATCGAACCTGCTTTCACGAATTTTTTCCTTGAGTTGCTCAATGGTGCCGGGATCAACATCCTGACCAACTAGAGAAAAAACACCAGTTGCTAGTTTTACAACCAATGGAGAATAGCTCAAATATACATAGAAGCTATTCGCGTTCATACCCAATTCGTCGAGACAATAGTCTTCTAATTCTTCCCTTGTCAAAGGACTGCCTAACGCTTCGAACGCATAGACTAGGCCTTGATCGTTAACGCCAAGATCAGCTTTCTCTAAAGAAGCCTCTGCCACAGCAATCCGATCTTGAAGCACCGCGATCTCATAAAATTCGAGGAGTTTACCAAGTGCCTCGGGGGGCGGTACAAAGCTCACACGAACGTGCCGCAATAGGGCTGAACGCAGTTCGTTGATTTCCACCGATTGCGATACAGAAAATATCCTTGCTGCGACGTTCGCCAGGGCTCTTTCGGGTTCCAGTTGTCTGTCTCATGTCCCACTCCTCGGTGGTAACGATGAGCCAACAACCCTCTCTTATCAAATCGCCCTATTTGGACCCATAGGCGCTGACGTCAGACACATGGGGGAGCCAGCTTCACAGCCGGATCGACGCGGGGTTTGAGAGTTTTCCACGCGCGAAATCATAAGACGTAGCGAGGATTTTCAATGCTGTTTCGATCTCGGCTGTGTCCCGCGCGGCGAACACCATGACGGCGGTTGCGGGGATCTTGCCTGAGGCCACCATCGGGTGCGGCTCGCCCCATCCTTTGGCGAACAGTTCAAGCGTACATTCGATTGGCAGCATCAGATGCATGGAGCCGTCATAATGCGGATGCACATGGGCAAACTCATTTCCCACCATAAAAGATTCTCGACAGCCGTGGGCATGATCATGTGCCAGCCAAAGAGCTTCGGCTCCGGGGACAGAAATAATGCTGGGGCGACGCTCGACAAAGGGAAAATCAAATGCGCGCTTTTTGAGCTCTTGATAGGTACTGGCGTCGGGGTTTTGGCTTACCTGCTCGTGAGGCGCGCAATCGGTAGTCTCTGGTCGCGGGCCGATGCGGGGCGTCAGTTCAAACATTTCCAGCCTTTCTGGTTTATATGGTTAGGACCCCAGAGCCTTGCGGACGTCCGGTGCAACGCGGGTTCCCAGGATCTCGATCGCGTTCATCAGGGATTTTTGATCGAGCCGCCCGATCGCCATCTGAATGGTAATCCGTGTAAAGCCGAAAATTTCATGATGGGCGAGGATCTTGTCGGTCAGTTCTGCGGGGCCGCCCACGAACAACGCGCCGCTGGGGCCGCTCATGGTATCAAACTGTTCACGGGTTGCCGGGGGCCATCCGCGTTCTGCGCCAAGTCGGGTCATGACCTCATTATGCGGGCCACTGTAAATGTCGCGGGCGGCTTGACTGGTTTCGGCCACAAACCCATGCACATTCAGTGAGGTTTCAAGGATGGCCGGGTCGTGCCCGGCCTTGGTGGCGGCAGAGCGGTAAAGATCGAACAAAGGCGCAAACCGCACAGGTTCCCCGCCAATTATACCAAGCGCAAGCGGCAGGCCAAGTTTTCCGCCGCGCACCGCCGATTGAGGCGTTCCCCCGATACCCAGCCAGATCGGCAGCTTGCTCTGATAGGGACGTGGATAGACGCCCTGATGATCGACCGCAGGCAAATGTTTTGTGCCGGGCCAACTTATGTGTTCGGCTTCGTTCACCATCATCAATAGCCGGAGTTTTTCAGCAAAAAGGCCGTCGTAGTCATCCAGCGCATGACCAAACAGCGGAAAGGATTCAACAAAGGCACCGCGCCCGACCATGATTTCGGCGCGCCCCTGGGTCAGGTTGTCCAGCGTCGAAAACTGTTGAAAGACGCGGATCGGATCATCGGAACTCAGCACGGTAACGGCGCTGGAAAGGCGGATGTTTTTGGTTTGTGTTGCCGCCGCTGCCAGCGCCACAGCAGGATTTGAAACTGCATAGTCGGGGCGGTGATGTTCGCCAACGCCGAACCAATCCAGCCCGACCTGATCGGCCAGCACGATTTCCTCAACCAGATTGCGCAGCCTTTGGGAAGGGCTGACGCTGCCAGCTTGATCGGCGCCCGACTCTGCGCCCGACTCTGCGAATGTGTATATGCCTATTTGCACGATATGGCCTTCTTTGGGGCGGGGGCGAATGCCTCGCCCCCGCAGATATTTCCGTGGATTCTAAACGCCAAATAGGGCCCGAACAGGTGCAAACGCCTCCTTCCACGAAGCGCGCGCCTCAAGCCGTTCGATCCAGGCCGCGACGTTCGGGAGATCGTCAAGCGAGATATCAGACTGCACACGGTACATGAATGTCGAGGCCAGCGCGAAATCCGCAACGCTAAGATCGCCCGCGATCCAATCCTTGCCCGCAAGGCCGAATTCCAGCACTGCTAGGAACTGATCTACGTTCTTCAACTCGGCGTCTATGACGCTTTGATCCGCCTCTCCCATGCCGAACTTCGCTTTCAGGAACCGCTCGAACGACAACTTTTGCATTGCCGGACCAAGGTGAATTGTCTGCCAGTAAAGCCACTGATCCACCGTTGCCCGGGCCTTTGGGTCGTCGGGATAAAGACCGCGCTCGGGTTTCTTGCTTGCCAGATAGGAATTGATGGCGCGGGATTCCCATATCACGAAATCGCCGTCTGCCAGCACCGGCACCTTGGCATTGGGATTCATCGACAGGAATTCCACGCTGCGGTTGTCGCCGCCGCGTATGTCGACCTCGATGATCTCAAGATCGATCCCCAGTTCCAGGGCAACCGCCCGCACCCGAAGGGCGTTGGGCGAGAAATTGGCGTTGTAAAGCTTCATCATGGTTTCCTTATTGCGCCGGTGGGGTGAGCAGGGCCGCCTTGTTGGCAATCAAGAAATCACGCGCCGACTGGCCGGCCTGTCCGGTCAGTTTTTCCAGATCACCCGTTGCAACACTCAGATAGTCCTTGGCCATCGCCTCGTCGAAGGACGCAAAAACCTTTGCCATGAACTCTGGCAAGCCAGCGCCGATCATTGCCTGGACCAGATCGTCGGTTGAGATCGGGATATAGGGGATATCCTTGCCCGAGATTTCCGACAGGAAGGCCGCGATGTCGCTTTGGGAAAGCGCCGCGGGGCCGGTGATGTCCAAAACGCTTGAACCGGTTTCCTGCATCAGGGCCGCTGCAGCGGCGCGGGCGCAATCGGCGCGAGTAACATAGCCGGTTTTCCCCTCAGCGGCAGCGGCGAAGTGTTGCCCCATTCCAATGCTTTGCCCACCACCCATCAGCACCAGATCGGTGTAAAGGTTGTTGCGCAGGATGGTATAGTCGACACCGGTGTCCTTGATTAGCGCTTCGGTGTCGCTGTGATCTTTGGCGAACGTGATCGGGCTTTCCTCAACCGGGTTTGTCAATGACGTATAAACGATATGTGTGATCCCTTCCTTCGTCGCGGCTGCAACGGCGTTTTTATGCGCTGCCAGTCGCTTGCCTGGTTCCAGATCGTCGGTCGAAATGATCAGCAAACGCTTGCCACCCGCAAAAGCCGCGCTCAACGATGCGGGGTCGTTGAAATCACCCTTGCGGGCCTCAACTCCCTTGTCAGCCAGATCGGCCAGCTTTTCCGGCGAACGGGAGACGGCGATGATCGGACCGGCACCGGCCGCAATCAGATTGTCGATGACCTGTCGGCCAAGTTGGCCGGATGCACCGGTGACGATGAAAGGGCCGTTTTGAATGTTTGTCATTGGGTATTCCTCGATTTTTCGGGTTGGATTTGGATGTTCAAGCGTCTGATGGGATTCAGCCAAAGGTAAACGCGCTTTCGACTGCTCCGAGCACGTGATCCTCCAGCGTTTTCACGCCTTTGTCGGCAAGGGCGGCCCCCGCGACAACATGCAGCGGAATCAGATGTTCTTCGCGCGGGTTGGCATCGCGGGCACCAGGGGCGGCGTCCCACCGAGCCAGCATTTGATCACGCTCTGCTGGATCGGTGCGGGTGGCCGCATCGCTTAGCCAGCGGTCAAATTCCTGCCCGTTCACGGAATCGGTTGCACCACCCCGCATCGCATGCATCATTTTTTGCATGTTGTGATAGGTGTTGCCCGAACCGATGATCAGAACACCTTCATCTCGCAACGGTGCCAGTGCCCGCCCGACCGCAATATGCGCAGTTGGGTCAAGATCACTTCGCAAGCTAAGCTGCACACAGGGAATGTCTGCCTGCGGAAAGGCCACCTTGAGCGGGATGAACACGCCGTGATCGTAACCGCGCGCCTCATCAACGGGGCAGGGGAACCCGGCCGCCTCGACCAGCGTCTGCACCCTGTCGGACAGCGCGACATCGCCGGGCGCGGGCCAAGTCAGTTCGTAGGTGTGAGGTGGAAACCCGTTATAATCGAACAACAGCGACGGGGCCGGGTTTTTCTGCACCGTAAATTGCGGCTCTTCCCAATGGCCTGAAATCACCAGCAACGCCTTGGGGGCTTCCGGCAATGACGCGGACACATCGGCAAGGAACTCGCGCTGCCGGTTCCAGGTTTCTGGCGGGTCCCAGTCCATGAAGAAACAGGGGCCTCCACCGTGTGGAATGAACATCGTTGGCATTCGGGTCATGTACTGCATCCTTTCGTCTTTATTGCGAGCGAAGCCTGACGATCCAGCCCGCCTATGGTTGCTAAGATTCCGGTTACGCCGCGCTATTCAGCAAATCACCGTAGGGCGATTTCTTTTCGCGAACCCGGTTTTGCGTCAGGAACGATATGATCAGTGCCGCCCATGCGATGATCGCCGGCGGCCAGCCCGGATCGCCCGCAGCTATATGCGCTGAAGCGGCCAGCAACAGGTGCCAGAACATCGCCGCATAGGCGAAATCGGACAGGAACGTCGACGGGCGCCAAAGGATGACTACGGCCGCCACGATCTTTAGGATGGCCAACGGCCATATTATGTAGGTTGGGTACTTCAACAAGCCCTCATACATTCCCGCAACCATGTCATGCGCGGTGATGTAAAATGTCGCCCCGCCCAGATAGACCAACGCAACCAACCCGGTTGCCGCCCAGTATGTAATTTTCACAGATTTTTCGCTCATTTCGACGTCCCCTTTTTTTGTAATATTTGCCTGGGCATTCTTCCGAATGGCTCACCCTTGCTAGGTTTTGCTATTCGCTCTAGTATTATAAAGCGTCTTAGTTTTGAAAGAAAAGTAGGCACTGAAAAGTAACTGCCCTTGGAGAACCTCAAAATGAAACAAACAACACCGCCCGCGTGTCCCATGGACTCCATTCTGCGCTTGCTGATGGGGCCGTGGACAACTTATATTCTCTGGGTCCTCAGCGATGGTGGGCCACAACGTTTCGGGGCGCTGAAACGGGCTGTACCGGGAATTTCAACCCGGGTGCTGACGGAGCGGTTGCGAATGTTGCAGACGGCCGGTGTGATCTGGCGCGATCAGACGCAAACGATCCCGCCCGCGGTCACCTATGGTTTAACAAAACGAGGCAACGATCTGCGCCAAGTGCTGGAATCCTTGGGCGAAATCGCGCAGCGTTGGCAGGCCGAAGGCGCGTTTGGAACGGGCGACGTGGCGGCAGAATGATCGATTCGACGGTCTGCTGGTCCAGCAAAGCCGGTTCGTTCCGTCCCGCATCCTCCCAGTTCATTGACGGCGCAGCGAATGCCCGGACTGAATCTTGGGCTGTTGCAAGGTAGGGAATGACGGCTTCCGTGAAGTTACGCCGCGCCGCCGCGAATTCGATGCTGCTACAGCGAAGACGATTTGGATGTTCGCGTGAAATCCTGCTGCGGCAGCATCAGGCCGCTCAGTCCGCATAGCCGACCTCCGGCCGAGTAGGGATGCTGCGTAGAGCACAAACGACCGCTTCAGAGAAGCTGCGCTGCGGTATCCCTACCGCGCCTGATTGTCAGCTTTGGCCGCTCATGTTGGTTCAGGCTGATCGATCAGGACATCTCTGATGGGTCGAGTTCGGCATGGTCCCGGCGGAGAGTCCTACCGATTTGCGCGCGCGCAAAATTGACTCCTGTATTGACCGATGGTTGTGCGACATTGGAGCACAAGGGTGACGCGGGCGGGGAAGGTTTCGAAGCGGGTCAACAATAGGTCAACCTGCCTAACTACTTTGTTCCCCGTTTGGGCCCGTCCGCTGCGGTCGGCTGCGGCAAGGTGCGGTTAGAAAACGACGCCAGTTCAAGGGGTTACCGCGTAACCAGTTGAAATCAAAGGACAGGCGCCTTCCCGGAAGATTCGGCTCATAACCTGAGGGTCACTGAACAGGACTGAGATGCTGCTGCGCCGCCCATTCTGATGGAAATGGTCCCAGCAGATCAGCTAGATTCAAATCCGACGCCTGCCGTCCCTTGATGATCGCCTCCACGATGTTGGGCGCCAACAGGCTCAGGCGCAGCACTCGCGTCATGTAAGTAACCGCGATCTCTTCATGTTCGGCAAGTTCGGCGGTCGTCGCGAACTGCCCACTTTCCAGCATCCGCTTCCAGCGGAACGCGCGGGCCAGCGCCTTGACCAAGGTGTTGTCTATCTGGCGTTGGTTGGATGCCCCGTCCGGCAGCTGCATCTCCTTGCGGCCGCCTCGCTTCACGAGGCGGAACGGGATGTGCACTGTCACTGTTTCCGTCACTGGCGTCGCGCGGTTCATGCCGCGTACCCCACTTCGGCCATCATTTCTCGTGCCAGACCGGTCAGACCGTCCATCCGGAGGCTAACACTCAGGCCATCGGTGCCGATATCGATCCGTTCGATCAACAGTGCGGCGATGCGTGCCTGCTCGGCGGGGAACAGTTCGTCCCACAGCGGATCAAGATGGGTTAGCGCGTCACGGGCGTTGGCCTCGGTGATATCGCCATCCTCCGAGCGGGCTGCTTTCCACGTTCCGGCCACGATTTCGGGCTGGCGGAACACGGCGCGGAGTTGATATATGACGGCGGCCTCGATTTCGCCTGCCGGAACACGGCCGACCGGACAAGAGCCCGCGCCGTGCTTCAGCACTGATTGACTGACGTAGTACCGGTACAGCCGACCGCCCTTGCGGGTGTGTGTCGGCGAGAAGGCCGCCCCGTCGGGGCCGTAGAGCAGACCTTTCAGCAGCGCAGGAGTGTCGGCGCGTGTGCGCGCGGCGCGCTTGCGGGGGCTTTCGGTCAGGATGGCGTGGACTTTGTCCCAGACATCCTTGTCGATGATGCCATCGTGCTCGCCGGGATAACTGTCGCCCTTGTGTACGGCCTCACCGATGTACGCGCGGTTGTTCAGCAGGCGATACAGGTACTTCTTGTCGATCCGGTTGCCACGGCTGGTCTGGATACCGCGCGCCGCCAGTTCCCGCGCCAATTCCGTGCCCGATCCGATCTCGATGAACCGGGCGAAGATCCAGCGGATGTTGGCGGCATCGGCCTCCTTGATGACCAACTTTCGGTCCTTCACCTCGTAGCCCAGAGGTGGCACGCCACCCATCCACATGCCCTTCATACGGCTGGCGCGGACCTTGTCGCGGATGCGTTCGGCGGTTACCTCGCGTTCGAACTGGGCGAATGACAGCAGGATGTTCAGCGTAAGCCGCCCCATGGAGGTGGTGGTGTTGAAGGACTGAGTGACGGATACGAAGGTGACGCCATTGCGGTCAAACACCTCTACCAGCTTGGAAAAATCCATCAGTGAGCGCGACAAGCGGTCGATCTTGTACACGACGACCACGTCAACCAAGCCATCTTCGACATCGGCCAGCAGTCGTTTCAGGCCGGGTCGTTCCAGCGTGCCGCCGGAAATGCCGCCATCATCATATTGATCGCGGACCAACACCCAGCCTTCTGACCGCTGACTGGCGATGTACGCCTCGCAGGCCTCTCGCTGGGCGTGGAGGCTGTTGAATTCTTGCTCAAGACCTTCCTCCGATGACTTCCGGGTATAGACGGCGCAGCGCAGTTTTCTGACGATGGGTTTGGTCATGCGCCCCTCCTGTGATTTTTCAGGCCGAAGAACACCCAGCCGTTCCAGCGCGTGCCGGTGATGGCGCGGGCAATGGCGGACAGCGATTTGTAAGGTCGGCCCTGCCAGTCGAAACCGTCAGACGTGACGGTGACGAGATGCTCAATGCCCTGCCATTCACGGATCAGCCGTGTACCTACGATGGGCTTCAGGTCAGCGCGGATGCGGCTCTTCTTGCGGTCGCCACCGTCCAGCTGTTCGCCGAGAGCTTCCAGCCGCTTCACAGTTTCCGGCTTCAGGCCACCATAGGCCAGTTCCTGGATGCGGTACGCGAGGCGGCTCTCGAGGTAGCGACGATTGAACGGCGGCGGCTCGATGTCGAACAGCTCACGCCATTGCGTCTTCAGGTCTGGCGTTGGCGTTGTCTTCAGCGCGGCCAGGCGGACGGGAATGGGGTCTTGTTTGGTCATGTGTTTCTCCGGTGAGTTGGAGTTGCATGACGCCATTCGTCGGCCGGATAGTGTAGGCAACTTTCTCTTCTATTCTCAGATACCTCCGCCCGATCGCGCATCCGCAGGCGAACCAGCCCGATAGCCAGCAGGCCACACAAATCGGCACGGCGTTCCGCCGGGGTCATCTGGTCCGCTGGGAGTGGGTTGGGTCGTTTCATGTCTCTGGCAGCCGTGATTGGTGATGTTGTTACCAATCAAAAGCCACCCCGAAGCCCCTTGTGGGACATGCCGCACCCTGTGGCTACCTATAAGCGCGAACAAGTAGTGAACATCACCTCTTGCGAAAGAAAGTTTCGTCAACGATTATCCGAGGTTGAATCAGGTAGAGAGCAAACATTCGTTGAGGTGATTTCATGGCGCGCAAAGCAATTCCGGTCGGTCCCAATATTCTTGCGTTGATCGAAGATGCGCGTATCGATCTTGCCCGAGCAGCACTTGCCGTCCGAGAGGGCGAAAACGAGCCAGATTTCGCCCTGCCAGATAACCCATCTGACCTGACAGATGACGATGCCGTGGAGGCGTTTCGGCTGGACCTCATCCAAACGCTCTCTGAATTTGATCAGGATGAACTGCGACCGGCAGAGCAGCGATCACGTAGAATTCGGGCGCTCGCAGACGGAAAGGGCGTGACCTCCCTCACGACGATTATCAAGCAGCAACTCGATGATACGCAGTCGCAGGAGTTCGACCGACAACCAGACCAGATCTGCAGAAGCATTTGGACCTATCTCAATGCGCGCGAAACGTTTGAGGACGCGGAAAGCTTTCATTTTGCTCGACAATTTCGTGAGCACGGAAAGCTTTACGACGCCTTCGAGGTCGAGCTTGAAAATCATGTAGCCCTCGATGCGACCGCAATCGACGAGACGGCACTGGCGGCCAAGATCAAGGGGGTGCTCGAACTGAAACCCGAGATTTCCTGCACGGTGAAAGCGCTCGATCTGCCCGCCACTGAAACACACGCCGCGTCCATCATGCTGATCGTCCGGCATGGCGGGCCGCTGTCCAGCGTCTATGACCATCGACACGACGGACGCAGGGGAACCATCTATTATCGACCACCCAACGAGGCGACGCTGATCTACACGCCATCGCTTCGTCAGATCGAGGTCTGTGCGGACAGCCCGGTGGTTCGCCAGACAGTCAGCGACTCGTTCGCCGAAGTTGCCCTCGGCCACGACATCTCCCAGAAACCTCTGACCTGGAAGCGCTATAACCTCTCGCGGTTTCGTACCTCGCTTCGTCTGCAGCCGCCGGAAATCGATGGCTATGCATTCGCGTTTGCCCGCGTCGTGGAAGCCGAGATCCGGCTCGGGATCTGGCGCCGCAAGCTGCAACTGAAGGTCGCCGTCGATGACGACATTGAAGAGGTGGCGGACAAGTATCTGGGGACCAGAAACATATTCCGCCGTGCCGAAGCTTTCAGTCGGATTGCCATTGCTGTCGCCTACAACCGCGTCGGCGATGACAAGGAGCGGGCGCTCAATCTCACGATCTCCGGCACGAAGAGCTGTAACCTGCAAAGCAAGACGGATCCCGAAGAGCGCGCCCTGGGATTCGCTCTCTTGAAAGAATGGGGGATCCTGAGCGCATTCCGGCAGATCGCGCCCGATGACCTTCAGGCAATCTTCCCCCAACTGGTGCAACTCCATGACCGCGTTGAAGATGACGTCAGCGGAGGATACTTGCTGGAACTCGGGCTCGACGCCAGTCGCCTGATCGAGGGTGGGCTGCTTGAGCGCCGCGACCGTCAGGATGTGGTCCTGATCGACGATGACGGCCTCGACGGGGAAGGCACCGTGAAGCCGTCGGCGACAGAGGGCATGGTCAACACGGTGGGCCCGTTCGGCGAGGACGCAGGCAAGCGACCGGTGTCGGATGTCGAGATGTTCGCGATTAACGGCCAATGGCTTCACGAGACCCTCATGCGGCTGATAAAGCCGCTCTTGAGCAAGCGAACAGCCCAGATCCTAGACCCGGACCTGACCCTGCTCGGCGCAATGCAGGTGGATGGTGCCGAGGTGCCCGTCTATTTCGCCAGGCGCCTGAATGACCCGAAAACTGCCCAAAGGCTTGACCTGGCCTTGCGCGCGCGGAACACAGCTGGCGTCGGCATCATCCTCGCGGCCAGTGAGGAAATGCCATCGCATCTCGGCTCCAACGTGGTTGTGCCACTTCTGTCCCATCTCGCATCGGCGGACGAGGAGATCCTGTTCGCCCGCGACGGCATCGAACTCGCATATCGAAACAACCTTTCGCTCGCACGCGGGGGCGTGTCACCGCGGGTTGTCCGGACAGGTGCGCAGTCTGGCACCCTGTTCATTCCAGGCAAGGAGCCGCTGCACCTCACCGGGAACGATCAACTTACAATCTTCGAACGCCTTGTTGTCGCCGCCGGGAAAGGCAGCCCCGATATTCAGGTCAAAGCGCTGATGGAAGGCTTCGAATCCAGAAGCCCCCAACAGACGTTCCGGAAGAATACGTGGGACAGCATCCGGGACGTCTATATCGGCAAGGGTGCAAAGAATGGCTACTGGCGTCTGATGCTCGCCGGGCAACCGACCGAAGGTGTCTCCGATGCGCTGGTCGAAGGGCCCGTCTAACGTCGGTCTAACATGCGCCGGGAGACGGTCTAACAAATCGTTGATTATTGGAAAGGCTCACTCATCAGAGGAGCACTTCCATGCCGACTCCCGATACTTCCCGCCAGCCCGCCCAGATGAGCTGGGCCGGTGGCGCAAAATCAAAACCCAACCCTTTGAGCCCGGAATGGCGCTGCACGCGCTGTGACAAGCTGCTCGGCGTCTGCCGGGACGGCCGCATGCACCTGCGTTTCGCGCGGGGCCACGAGTATTTCGTTGGCTTTCCGGTCGTGGCCACCTGTCGGGGCTGCGGAACGCTGAACCAGGCGCAATCACCTGCGCGCTAAGGCGCGCATCTCACCAATTTCCTGAAATCGCAGAGACGCACGACGTCCTGACCTGGCCACGAAAAGGCGCTGGACGCCTGGCCGCAAGGCAGGCGTCCAATGTCTATCGCGTGGCACGAGATCCGTGATCACCTCATGTTTTCTTCATCAACTCTCGGTTTTCAAAACACCTTCGATGCTCTGCGGCGCAGCAGCGAACTGCTCGCACATTTCGCTGATCCCGCCGCTTTGCTGGACACGCTGCACGTCGGTGGCCGTGCGCCGGACGAGAAAAACCAGCTGCTGGTCGCGCTGGTCAGGGTCGCGCAGTCTGGTGGCGAGACCGCCGATTGTGCCCTGACGCTGATGCTGCTGGCGCTCTGGCCGGGGCTGGATGCCGTTCGGCGCAGATCGATCTGGCGCAGGATCGGCACCGGCGACGAGATTGCATCCGAAATCCTTGCACGAGCTTCCGAGGCCATTCGGGGTCTGGATCTGCAGCGCGTCAATTGGATCGCGGCAACCATCCTGCGGAACATCGAGCGGGACCTGATCAGAACGCGTCAACGCGAGGACAGGCACCAGAGCCTGCGCTGTGAGGCCGATACCAACGAAATCCCGGCCGACGGTGAGGTGCTGTCGGGTGACGCCATTCCCGAACTGCTCCACCGCGATCTCGTCCGCATCGTCGGCACGGATGCGGATCTGGTGATCCGTGTGGCCATCGACGGGTTCTCTCAATCCGAGGTCGCGACCGAACTGGGGCTGTCTGAGGCGGCGACGCGCAAACGCTATCAGCGGGCGACCCGGCGTCTGCGCGACGTCCTGCAAGAATTTCGCTGATCGGGTGTCCCGATCCCTGCGGTGCGGTGGCTTTTCCCATTCAGACGCCACCGCGCGCCCCACTCAAACCGAAAGTCGACCCGCATGATCCGCAAAGCCGACCTCTTGTCCGCAGACCTCAAGCGCATCCCCGGCCTCTACCGCCGCTGGGAGCTGCCGGAAATCCTGAAGAACCAGCGTGCATACCGCATCGAGAATGCCGGTGCCCACCAGGATGGGACGCCTCTCGTGGCGGTCTACGCCGACGCCGACACGGGTCAGCCGGACGACCAGCACAACGCCTCAAACCAAGACACCGAAGCGGTCTCGGTCCCCGCTGGGACGATGTCGCGGCGGCCTGAGTAGAGGCGAAAGGAGGAGATCATGTTCATGGGAACCACACCCTTTATTACGGTTCGCGCCAGCCGACCGCTTTCCGAGATCGAGTTCTGCGCCTGGGTGGCGCAAGCCGTTCCCGGCGACCGGCTGGAATACCATCGCGGCTTTCTGGTGCTCGACATCTTCCCTGTGTTTTCAGGGCTGCCGGATGCGGCGCGGGCCGAATTGAGCAGGCTTGGATCGCGGGCCTTCTGGGCCGCTGAACTTGGTCTCGTGCATCTCGTGCAGGAGCGCGTGGGCCCGGATCAGTTCGCCTACATCGCCGTCGCCCGGCCCAAGCCCAAAGCCGCTGCCGTCTCGCTGTCCGAGCTGCTGCTCGCCGAACAGGGCGAGCCCTGCGACGCCACCGGTTCGAGACGCAGGGCGAGCGCGTGATGCCCGCATTTCAATCCCTTTTCACCGATCACGGAGACCATTTCATGCCATTCCCCGAGAACACCCCCACGCCTGACGATCTGCCATCTCTCAGCGCAGCGGAAATCGCGGCCCTGCCGGTCGAGTTGCTGGCGATCCTGCAGCGCGAGATTGACGAGCGCCTGAAGCGCGACAAGGCCGCCAAGATCCGCTTCGATGCCGGACTGGCTGTCCGCTACGCCACCCGCGCCGCTGAGGAACGCCAGGTTCAGGCCAAGGACACCGGCACAGTCCGGTTCGATGACGGCGATTTCACCGTGGTCGCTGATCTGCCGAAGCGGGTGGATTGGGATCAGGACCGACTGGCCGACATGGTCGCGCGGATCGAGGATGCCGGGGACGATCCTGCTGAATATGTCGATCTCGCCTACAAGGTGCCGGAGCGCAAATACGCCGCCTGGCCCGAGGCCATCCGGCAGGGTTTCGAGCCCGCACGCACCGTCCGGCCCGGTACGCTGAAGGTCGAGATCCTCGCGCAGGGGGCTGACCAGTGAGCCTCCCCATCATCAGTGCTGATCAACGACTTGTGGAGCCGCGTGGCATCAAGGGCTGTATCTTTGGGGTCAGTGGAATTGGCAAAACTTCCCTCCTGTGGACGCTCGATCCCGACCGCACGCTGTTCATGGATCTCGAAGCGGGCGATCTCGCCATCGAAGGCTGGGCGGGTGATAGCATCCGGCCGCGCACTTGGACGGAATGCCGGGATTTCACGGTGTTCATCGGTGGGCCCAACCCAGCGCTACGCGATGAGCAGCCCTATAGCCCGGCGCACTATGCCGCCGTTTGCGACCGCTTCGGCGATCCTGCAGCACTCGATCGCTACGACACCATCTTCGTCGACTCGATCACGGTCGCGGGTCGGCTGTGCTTCGGGTGGTGCAAGGGCCAGCCCGAAGCGATGTCTGAAAAGACCGGCAAGCCGGATGTGCGCGGTGCCTACGGTCTGCATGGCCGCGAGATGATCGGCTGGCTGACCCATCTCCAGCACACGCGGGCGAAGAACGTCTGGTTCGTCGGGATCCTCGACGAGAAGCTCGACGACTTCAACCGCAAGGTGTTCCAGCCGCAAATCGACGGCTCGAAGACAGGCCTCGAGCTGCCGGGGATCGTCGATGAGGTGATCACCATGGCGGAGTTGAAGTCCGACGGCGGCGATCCGTATCGCGCTTTTGTCTGCAAGACGATCAATCCCTGGGGCTTTCCGGCCAAGGATCGCTCCGGTCGTTTGGCACAAGTCGAAGAACCCCATCTCGGCCGCCTGATGGCGAAGATCCGGACGCCCGCAGCCCCGGCGACGGATCGCCTGACCTACGCCCCGCCGCCTGCCGATCCGGCCGGTGACGACCAATCCCAACCGCAATCCTGAAAATAGAAGGAGGTTCCCCATGGGTTCCTGGAACGATTTCAACGACGCGCAGAGCAACACCAACCTCATCCCCAAGGGCACGCTGGCCAAGGTGCGCCTGACCATCCGCCCGGGTGGGTTCGACGATGCCTCGCAGGGCTGGACCGGCGGCTATGCCACGCGCGGCTCGACCGGCGCGGTCTACCTCAATGGCGAGTTCACCGTGACGGAGGGTCCATATGCCCGGCGCAAGATCTTCACGCTGATTGGGCTCTACAGCCCCAAGGGGCCGGATTGGACCAACATGGGCCGCAGTCTGGTGCGCGGCATGCTGAACTCGGCGCGCGGGATTTCCGACAAGGACATGTCGCCCGAGGCGCAGGCCGCGCGGCGCATCAGCGGCTTTGCCGATCTGGACGGGATCGAGTTCATCGCGCGCATCGACATTGGCACCGATGCCAGCGGTGACGACAAGAACGAGATCCGCAGCGCGGTGACTCCCGATCATCGCGACTATGCGCAGATCATGGGAACGGCCCCCCTGCAGTTCAGCGGTAACGCCGGACTAGGGAACGCCCCGCAGCAGAATGCACCCGCAGCGCCATCGTCAAATCCGCCAGCAGCCAACCCCGGTGCCCCCGGGCGGCCGAGCTGGGCGCAGTAAGGGGGGATCGGACATGCGCCTGCGCCCCCGCCAGAAAATCTTTGTCGAGCGCAGTGTTGCTGCGCTCGCCTCCCGCGGCAACACGTTGGGCGTGGCACCCACCGGCGCGGGAAAAACCATCATGCTCTCGGCGGTCACCGGCGAGATGATCGGCGACGGTGCCAAAGCCTGTGTTCTGGCACATCGCGACGAGCTCACGGCGCAGAACCGCGCCAAGTTTCAGCGCGTGGTGCCGGAGGTGTCGACATCTGTGATCGACGCGACAGAGAAATCCTGGGGCGGCGACGTCACCTTCGCCATGGTGCCCACACTGGCGCGGGCGTCGAACCTGACCGACATGCCGCGCCTCGATCTTCTGGTGATTGATGAGGCGCATCACGCGGTGGCGGACAGCTACCGCCGGATCATCGACCGGGTGCGCGATGCAAATCCCGACGCGAGGGTGTTCGGGGTGACGGCAACGCCAACCCGGGGCGATCGCAAGGGTCTGCGCGAGGTCTTCGACAATGTCGCCGACCAGGTGCGGTTGGGCGAGCTGATCGCCTCGGGGCACCTCGTGCCACCACGGACCTTCGTTATCGATGTGGGCGTGCAGGAGGAATTGAAGTCGGTCCGCAAGACCAGTGCCGATTTCGACATGACCGAGGTGGCGGATATCATGGACCGCGCGCCGGTCACCGACGAGGTGATCCGCCACTGGCGTGAGAAAGCAGGCGACCGGCAGACCGTGGTGTTCTGCTCCACTGTCGCACACGCCGAGCACGTCACCGAAGCATTCCGCGCCGCAGGGATCTCGGCTGCACTGATCCATGGTGATCTGGCTTCTGAGACCCGCAAGGCCATCCTGGCTGATTACGCGTCAGGCAAGACCCGCGTGGTCGTCAATGTCGCCGTACTCACTGAGGGTTGGGATCATCCGCCGACCGCTTGCGTCGTGCTGCTTCGGCCCAGTTCCTACAAATCCACCATGATCCAGATGGTCGGGCGCGGGCTGCGCACGGTCGATCCGGAGGAGCACCCCGGCATCATCAAGACCGACTGCGTGGTGCTGGATTTCGGGACATCGAGCCTGATCCACGGCACGCTGGAACAGGATGTCGATCTGGATGGCAAGATCGGCACCGGTGAAGCCCCTACAAAATCCTGCCCGGCCTGCGCGGCAGAGATCCCGCTCGCCGCCACCGAATGCCCGCTCTGCGGCGAGGTGTTGCTGCAAGAGGATGGCGAGAACGGTGCGGATGCCGCTCCGCTCTCGGGCTTTGTCATGACTGAGATCGACCTGCTGAAACGGTCCAGTTTCGCATGGGTCGATCTCTTCGGCACGGACGACGCGCTGATGGCCACGGGCTTTACGGCCTGGGGCGGTATCTTCTGGATGGAGGGCGTCTGGTACGCCATCGGCGGGGCTAAGGGCGAGCGGCCACGCTTGTTGGGCGTCGGCGAACGCACCGTCTGCCTCGCGCAGGCTGATGACTGGCTGAACACCCATGAGAGTGATGAAAGCGCCTTCAAGACGCGAGGATGGTTGCGCCAGCCACCCACGGACAAGCAGCTGAAATACCTGCCGCCCGAGTGCCGCCACGACTTCGGTCTGACGCGCTACCGTGCCTCGGCGCTGATGACCTTCGGCTTCAACAAGCGCGCCATCCATGCAGCCGTAAATGCGGTGGCTGGTCCCGAACGGAGGGCGGCATGACCCATGAAATCTTCAGCCCCCATCACGGCCGAGGAACGGCGGCGTCTCTGGCATCCGCGTGGAACGCTCTGTGCTGTCTGCCAGCAACCCACGCGTGGTTTTGGCTGGCGCGATCCGGTCCGCCCGGCGGCTTCGCCGCCACGATCATCGAAATGTGCGCATCCGCGCACGGGGCGGCCCCGGCCATCGGTCTGGTTCTGCTCGATGCCCTGCCAAGGCTTGTGGACGCGTTTGGCGCGGGAGCGTTTTGCCATGGTTGACCTGACAGAAGAAGAACGCGCCGCCGTCACCGCCACCATGAAACGCATCGCACTGCTGATGGACGAGATCGGCTGGCAGACAGCCTTCGCTGATCTGACCGAGGCGCAGGTGCGCGCCCTGATCGAGGAGGCCGTCGAGAGCTTCCGCGAGGCCATGGCCGACATCGCCCGGGCCCAGACACTGGAGGTGCCGTTCTGATGCTGGACTTCAACCCACGCCCCTCCATGGCCGAGCGGATCAACGCGCTGGTCGACGCCGCCCTCATCGCCGAACGCGAGGCCACGCCGCCCCGGACCTATCTCGGCGCGTCCCGCCTGGGACATGCCTGCGAACGCGCACTGCAATTCGAGTTTGCCTGTGCGCCAAAGGATGAAGGCGCAGATTTCAGCGGGCAGACGCTGCGGATCTTCGCGATTGGTCATCAACTCGAGGATCTTGCGATCCGCTGGTTGCGCGCGGCCGGGATCGATCTGGTCACTCAAAAACGCGATGGCGGCCAGTTCGGCTTCTCTGTCGCGGGCGGTCGTATCCGGGGCCATGTCGACGGGATCATCGCCGATGCCCCGGCGGCGCTTGGGCTACGCACACCCGCGCTCTGGGAATGCAAGACCATGAACGCGAAGAACTGGCGCGCCTGCGTCAAGGACGGCGTCACGGTTTCCAAGCCCGTCTATGCCGCCCAGATCGCGATCTACCAGGCTTACATGGAGCCCTCGGTGCCCGGGATTTCGGCCGCACCGGCGCTGTTCACCGCCATCAACAAGGACACCGCCGAGCTGCACCATGAGCTCGTCCCCTTCGATGCCGATCTCGCGCAGCGCATGTCCGATCGTGCCGTGCGGATCCTGCAGGCCACCGACGCGGGCGAGCTGCTGCCCCGCATCGCCGCCAATCGTGACTTCTTCGAATGCCGGTTCTGCGCCCATTCCGAGCGGTGTTGGGGGCTGGCCAGATGACCGACGAGCCCACCGATCCATCAGATCCCGACCAGGACACACCCATGCGCGACGACACAACTTCAGATATGCCGACTAAAAACGTCGTACATTTCAATCCGTGGCGCGACTTCAACGACGCGGCCCCGCAGATTGATGTGTTCGGCGACGAGCCTGATCCCGAGCAGATCGCCCAGTTCATGCAGGTCGTCTTCGGCTACTGCGAAGGCCTGATTCCGGTCCGCAGTTTCATCGACAAGGGCCAGGGCATTGATGGTCGTCCACACAACATCTGGCTGGAGGCGGATCAGGCCGCCCCCGAAAAGATGGCGACCTTCGCCACATGGGCGTCGCGGGAGGGCGCAGCGGTCTATGTGATCCCCGGCACCGTGGCCGCGCCTGGGCAAGCCAAGGCCGCCGAAATCCTGCAGATGCAGACCGTCGTGGTCGACCTGGACACCGGCGATATCGCGGCCAAGCGCGCCCATCTCGAGCGCCACCTCGGTGCGCCAACCATGGTTGTGGAGAGCGGTGGCGTGACACCCGAAGGGCAGCGGAAGTGCCACGTCTGGTGGGCGCTGACCGAGCCCGCCGAGGGAGATGACATTCGACGCGTCTGCCGACTGCGCGGTGATATTGCCGCCAAGGTCGGTGGGGACATGCACTTCCGCTCAGCCCACCAGCCGATCCGGGTTGCAGGCAGCGTTTATTACAAGAACAGCCTCAAGACGCAGGTACGCATCGTCGAACTGAATGCAGAACGCGAACGCGATCTGGCGGAGTTCATCGAGGCTGTGGCCGACATGCCTCCCGCCCCGGGCGTGTCCCTGCAGCCCGAGTTCACCCATCCTGACAAACCGGCGATGGACGATGTGCTGGTAACCCCGGTGCGCGAGGGCGGAGCCGACGACTGGTCCCGCTTCGAAGGGGCATCAGCCGCGATCGGGCATTTCATCCGTATGGTCCACGAGGGCCGGATGACAAAGGACGAGGGCTGGGAAGGCATCTGTGGCTACAACGCCGCCATGCTGCGGCCGCAGTGGCCCGTCGAGCGGCTTAAGCGCGAGTCCGAGCGACTCTGGAACCGGCATGTCGAGAAATACGGACCGCCCCTGATCCGGCTGACCAATGGTGCACCGGGGCCGGAGGACATGCCTGCCTTCACGCTCGGCGCGCTGCTGGACGACCAGAGCCCCATGCCGCAGGACATCATTGCGCCGCGCGTGCTGACGCCAGGCGGGCTGCTGGTGCTGGGTGGCGCGCCCAAGGTTGGCAAAAGCGACCTGCTGATCTCCTGGCTCGTGCACATGGCGGCAGGCGTGCCGTTCCTCGGCTTCACCCCACCGCGGCCGCTGCGGGTCTTCTATCTGCAGGCCGAGATCCAGTATCACTATCTGCGCGAACGTCTGAAGCAGATCGCGCTGCCACCAGAGGTGTTGACCGCCGCGCGCGATACGTTCGTCGCCACGCCCAAGCTGAAGATGCTGCTCGACAATGAGGGCAGTGCGCGCGTCGCGCGCGCCGTGCAAACAGCGTTCCCGGAAGCACCACCCGACATCCTCTGTGTCGACCCGATCCGCAACCTCTTTGACGGCGGGCCCGATGGCGGCGGCGAAAACGACAACACCGCCATGATGTTCTTCCTGAAGGAAAGGGTCGAGGTCTTGCGCGACCATATCGACCCCGACTGCGGGGTGATCCTGATCCACCACACCAAAAAGCTCAGCAAGCAGCAGGTGAAGGACGATCCCTTCCTGGCACTTTCCGGCGCCAGTGCCCTGCGCGGGTTCTACACCTCCGGTCTGATCCTGCACCGACCCGACGAAGACTGTTCGCAACGAAAATTGGAAATCGAGCTGCGCAACGGTCCTGCGCTGCCGCCCAAGCTCATCGACAAGGTCGGCGGCCAATGGGTCGAGATCAACCCGATGAACGAGCGGTTGGTGCGCCAGGACGTCGGGGCGAAGCACGACGCAGAACGTGACCGCAAGGGCGAGGTGATCTGCGGCCTGCTGTACGAAGAGGCCCTTCAGGGTCGGATGTACACGATGACCCATTTCGCGGAGACCTTCGAGAACACCGGGGGGCTCGGTGGGCAATCGATCATCCGCGAACGGCTGAACGTGCTGACCACCAAAGGGTACGTGAAGTTCGTTCGCGGGGCCGCTGCGGCGGCGCTGGATCTGGCGACCGAGCGGAGCAAATACGGCTATCTCTGCGTCGAGACCATGCGCCTTGCGACCAGCCGGGAGCATGTCGATCCCGACACCGGAGAGGTCACACCGGAGCTGATCGATGTCTTGCCCAGCCATTACAAATGCCCGCAGACCGGCGCTGTTCTGCCCGTCGAAAACCCCTCCGTCTGGGTCTATCGCGAGGTGGAGGAAGCATGATGAAACACGCAGTTTCGCCTCCCGAAATCTGGTGTCCAAATTCCGAAATCTGGCCAGATTTTGCAAAATCTGAAATCCTGCTGAAATCTGGAATCTGGCTTTTTCCATTTGGTTTCAGAGGTTTGGAAGGTCCTTTCCAGATTTCGGAAGGGTGTTTCCGAAATCTGCTCCGCAATCTGGATTTGGTCAACAAAATCAGCGCCCTACGCCAGATTTCAGATTTCAGAAAAGTCCCCCCTAAAGGGGTAGGTGTCCTCCCCGCTACAGGCGGGGAGAGCCACCACCTACCCCTGGGCAATTTCTCGGGTCGCAGTCTGACCCGTTCCACCCCTCGAGCAGCCAATCACAAAAGGAGAAAGCCCATGGCGGACCAGACCATGACCAACCCCAATCAGAACGCCGTCCGAAATGTGCCGCCCGCGTTTACCGGCCAGCGCACATTGCTGGCGCTCGATCTTGGCACAACCACGGGCTGGGCGCTGCATGGCGCTGACGGGCTGATTACCAGCGGCACAGCATCGTTCCGCAATGGCCGGTTCGATGGTGGTGGGATGCGATACCTGCGCTTCACGAACTGGCTGGGAGAGTTGGAGCGGTTGTCCGGGCCTATCGCTGCCATCTGGTTCGAGGAGGTCCGTCGCCACGTGGGCACTGACGCAGCCCACGTCTATGGAGGCCTGATGGCAACCCTGACCGCATGGGCCGAGTTGCGCAGCGTGCCTTACCAGGGCGTTCCTGTCGGTACCATCAAGCGCCACGCAACCGGCAAGGGCAACGCTAACAAGGACGCCATGATCGCCGCCGCCCGGGCGCGCGGGTTCAGCCCAGTTGATGACAATGAGGCTGATGCCATCGCGATCCTGCTTTGGGCCATTGAAACCCACGGAGGTGTGCAATGACTGGCATGCGCTTCACGCCCAAGGGCTATGGCGGCCATCGCCGCCAGCCCGACGAGGTCAAACGGGACGGTTGGAAGGAACAGGGGCTGTTGGCCGTCGCCATTGACGATGACCGGTTGACCTGGCCCGAGCGCGAATTGGTGCGCCAGCTTGGCGAGCGCCTGTATGGCAAACTGGAACGGGAGGCGCGCCATGGGTGATTGGACAACCACTCGTGTGGAGGACCGGCTGGAGAGCGCGGCCGACGTCTTCCGCACCTTGCCCGGCGTTATGCCGCAGGGCTTCTTCAACGCATGGCCCGAGTATTTCCACAGCTTCGCGGACAAGGTCGGACAGGAGCCGCACATGCGGCGACCCCGGCCGGGTCCGCGCCAGATCACCGAAGCCGAGGAGGCATTGCTCTGGCTGCGCTGGCTGGAACGGGATGATGCCCGGATCGTCTGGCTGCGTGCCGAACGCACGTCGTGGAAACCGATCTGCTGGCAGATGGGACTGAGCCGGACGGCAGCCAACAAACGGTGGCGGTTCGGGCTCGCGGTGATCACCTGGCGTCTTCATGGCCGCCTGCCTCCGGCCCGACGTTCGCAGCGGTTCGTGATCGAAAACGCAAACAGCCTGTCAAGAACAATCGTCCTGTGAGGAATTTTTCCGGTGTACATCGCAGGGCCTTACACATTTCGAGAATGAGGCTACAAATTGGATATGCTCGGGAGAGGCGCGTGCGGGACGGCACAAACGGTTTCGAGATGGATTTCGAGGTGGACCCCAGAGTCCGAACCGGAATCCGGATCGGAGCCAAGGCGGTTCGAAAGACGAGAGGCAGGCGGTTGACGGGGTACGAGGGTGGCGACGGTTTTTCGGAGCAAGCGATGACCGAACGGAACTGAGAGAAAACCCTAACCCATTGTTTTCCGGTTCCTTTCCGGCCGAAAACGTATGCTGGCGGGCGAAGCGCGCAATATCGCCAGCGACAGGGCCGGTTTTTTGGGAAGCCACCCCAGCGGGCATCCACCCGCGTCCTGCTGAAAACCAAAACAAAACAAGCTCTTGGAACCGGACACGTCCGGTGGCCGCTGGACCCTTGCGGAGTCCAAGCTGGCTGCCGGTGTCCGGATTCCAGGGGATCCACCCCATTGAGGCGATCTGACCAGCATGACCCTAAGCTTTGCCCCGGACGCGATCGAGACATGGCCGCTGGCCAAGCTCCAGCCTTACGCGAACAACGCGAAAACGCATGGCGCGGATCAGGTCGCCAAGATCGCCGCCAGCATGGCGGAGTTCGGCTGGACCGTTCCCTGCCTGGTTGCCGACGACGGCGAATTGATCGCGGGTCACGGCCGTGTGCTGGCTGCCACGCAGCTTGGGCTGACCGAGGCGCCTGTAATCGCTCTGGGCCATCTGACCGACGCGCAACGCCGGGCCTATCGCATCGCTGACAACAAGCTGACGGAACTCGGTACTTGGGATGAGGCGCTTCTTTCGGCCGAACTGAACGACCTGCTGGCCGAGGACTACGATCTGTCGCTTATCGGTTTCGATGACGCTGAACTCGAGGCGCTGTTGGCCGGAGATGTCGATCCTGAGGCCGCGTCCCGAGAGGGCGAGGATGATGTTCCGGAGGCGCCCGAGACCCCGATCAGCCGCCCTGGCGATCTCTGGCTGCTTGGCAAGCATCGGTTGCTGTGCGGCGACGCGACCGTTGCAACCGACGTGGAACGTCTGCTCGGTGATGTGCAGCCGCTTCTGATGGTGACCGATCCGCCCTATGGCGTCGAATACGATCCCGGCTGGCGCAACAAGGCGGGGGCTGCAGCCACCAAGCGCACCGGCAAGGTGCTGAATGACGACCGCGCTGACTGGCGCGCGGCCTGGGCGCTGTTTCCGGGTGATGTGGCCTATGTCTGGCACGGCGCGTTGCATGCGACGACCGTCGCGGAAAGCCTCGAGGCCTCAGGCTTCAACATCCGATCCCAGATCATCTGGGCAAAGGATCGACTGGTGCTCAGCCGCGGCGACTATCACTGGCAGCATGAGCCGTGCCTCTATGCCGTGAAGAGAACCGGTAAGGGCCATTGGGCTGGCGACCGCAAACAGACAACGCTGTGGCAGATCGCCAACAAGGATCAGGATGCTGAAACCGTCCACGGGACCCAGAAGCCCGTCGAATGCATGCGCCGGCCAATCCTGAATAACTCGAGCCCCGGCCAAGCGGTCTACGAGCCCTTCATGGGGTCGGGCACGACTCTGATTGCGGCGGAGACGACCGGCCGAGTCTGCTACGGGATCGAACTCAATCCGGCTTATGTCGATGTCGCTGTGGAGCGATGGCAGCAGTTCACGGGCAAGGACGCCGTTCTCTTTGGCTCCGATGAGACGTTCAACGAAATCAAGATCAAAGACGATTGAGGCATGCATGACCTGGCTCTATTTTCCTCCGGGCGCACTTCCGGAACCGAAGACGCATGCCTGTTCGGCCTCTCCCTTTGTTCTGGCGCAGGCGGCATTGACCTTGGGCTTACCATCGCCATCCCCGGATATCGAACTGTGGGCCATGTCGAACGGGAAACCTACGCTGCAGCCACTCTCGTGGCGCGGATGGAAGACGCGACCTTGGATTGCACGCCTGTCTGGGACGATGTTGCCAGTTTCGATGGCCGCCCGTGGCGCGACGCTGTGGACATCGTCACTGCGGGCTATCCGTGCCAGCCGTTCTCCGTCGCAGGCAAACGGCGCGGCACCGAGGATCCGCGCCACCTCTGGCCGCATGTCGCACGAATCATCGGCGAGGTCGAACCGCCTTTCATCTTCCTCGAAAATGTCGCCCATCATCTCCGCCTCGGTTTCCCCGAAGTCGCCCGCGGATTGGTCGGCATGGGCTACAAGCTTGCGGCAGGCCTCTTTACGGCGGCGGAAGTCGGTGCGCCCCACAAACGGGAGCGCCTGTTCATCCTCGCCATTCGCGAAGATGACGAACTGGCCGACCCCGCGCGCTTGCTCTGGGATCCGCTCGAGTGGCGGGAACCGAACGGAAATTCTGCGAATGTGGCCGACGCCGAGGGCAAGTGCGAACGAGAACCGGCAGACGAAACCAACGCCCTCGCAAGAAGCAGGCAAGCATGGGATGAACCTGGCAACGAGCGCCGCGCTGTGGCCGACGCCGCAAACCGACAGCTTTCGGAGCCGGGGCGGAGACCGGAAGCACGAGAAGGGTCTGGACGGGATGGCGCGGGACTGGCCGACGCCGATGGCGAACGATGGCTGCAAACCGAGTGCTGGCAACCGCAAGACGGCGGACCTGACTCATGCCAGCCGCATGTGGATGACGCCGACGGCGCGGGATCACAAGGACGGTGCGACCACATTGGCGAACACACCGGTGAACGGCCTGCTTGGCCGCCAGGTCCTGGCGACGTCGACGGCTGGGAGCGATACCTCCGAGCCGCGCCGGACCTTGAACCCGCTGTTCGTCGAGGCGCTGATGGGCTGGCCCACCGGGTGGACAGGCTGCGCCTCTGTGGCAACGGCGTGGTCCCCTTGGTTGCAGCGCATGCGCTGCGTACTCTCGCGGCTGAATTGCTGGCCGATGGATGAGGTGGCGGGATGAAACAGTCGCGCGCCATGTCGCTGGCCGAGGCCGTCGCCAACGTTGTGGTTGGTTACGGCGTCGCGGTCGCCTCGCAGATCCTGATCTTCCCGATCTTCGGGCTGCACACGACGTTGGCGGAGAACCTGAAAATAGGAGCGATTTTCACGGTGGTGAGCATCGCCCGTTCCTTCGCCTTACGTCGGGTGTTCGAGGCGATCCGGATGCGGAGAAAGAAACCAGCAGACGAGGTCGTATAATCGGGATGACGAAAGCGGTCTCAGAATTTCCGCGCCATGCAGTGCGAATACCGACCTTGGTCGTTTCGTGACAATCTTTATTCAAGGCTCTGGGAAACCTTTATGTCGCAACGCAATTGGCAGATAGTGCTTTTTACGGCATTTGACATCGTTTGGACGGATTTAAAGGTGCCGAAGCCGTAGTTGCAACAAAGGTCGGATCGACAATGTCCCATATTTTCACGTCGCTTCGTCATCCTCAAGAGAAGCTTTTGGAGGCCGAACACTTCTTGGCTCGGTTGGCGAAGTCGGACGGACTTGAGTTCCAGTTCGAACTAAACGCCTTCTTGTCGGCTAGTCGGAGCGTTTCCTTCGTGCTTCAGAAGGCGATGGCTAGCGTTACCGGATTCTCGGACTGGTACGCGGAGAAGCAGGCAGCGATGAAGATAGACGCAGCGATGCGCTACTTTCTAGAGCTCCGGAACGTTTCGCAAAAGCAGGGACCGGTTTCCTTCGTGGGTGGCTCTCTGCCCGGTGGTGGCTGGACCTACCGCTTCGTCGGACATCCGCATGATGTTCCACCCGATCTGACAGGTGTTGATATCAGCGCAAGTTGTGCTGCGCACTTGGCCAAGCTGGGTCAATTGCTTCTCGATTGTAGTCGGGCGTTTCCTTATCAGAGTTGCCCCGCCCGAGCTTTCTCAGAAGAGGGCATGACGGCACTTGGCTTTGGCTGGGAGGACGTCGAGGCAGCCCTTGGCCTTCCCATCGGCTATACAGAAGTGAGCGGTATCCCGGCGGGCGAAAGATTCCGTATTCTGTCTCGTGAAGTCGAACCTCTTGATATTGAGTCAATCGAGAGGATAGCGTCCGGCGACATCCGCGCTGGTGGAGTTCCGCTTGAGTTCCCCGTTTCGAGTGGGTCAAATCTGGTAGACGATGTTGCCTCCATGATGGGCCGCGGTCAGGGAGATGGGGGGCAGCCCCGTGACGCATTCCTTAGGGCCGTCATGCGACGTATTGACGATCTTGAGCGCTCTTAGCACCGAGATTCCTACACATCGCGATCCACCTTGGGATTAACGGCCGCCGTCCCGAAGGACGGCGGCTTGGCATTTATAAGGTTGGTCCTTCAGACTGCCGGTAGCTTATAGACCCGTCCGCGCCCCTCGACCTTCTCTGAGGTCACCTCGAGGCCAAGCTTCTTGTTCAGCGCACCGGACATCGCGCCGCGCACCGTGTGCGACTGCCAGTTCGTCGCGGTCATGATCTCCTCAATGGTCGCACCGTCCGGCGCGCGCAGCATGACGATCAGCGCGGCCTGCTTGGTGCCCTCGCGCGGCATGCGCGCCTTGGGCGCAGCTTCAGTCTCGGTCGGCGCGTCCGTCGCGCCCGCAGGCGCGGTGTTCGCGTCTTCGGGCTCGATGCCGATAGCGGCGAGGCCTGCGTCGGTGGCGACCAGCGTGACGCCGTGGCCGTCGCCGGTCTCGCGCCAGACGGACTCGCCCTTGCGCATGTCGGCTTCGACCTCTTCGAGGAAGCCCTTGGTGAGCATGGCGCTGACCACCTTGGCGGCAGCCCCGCCGCGCAGGCTGTCGGGCAGCGGCAATGCAATGCGGTCCGCGTTCTGGGCTGCGCGGGTCAGGATGATCGTCTGGGTATCGGAAAGTTTGGTCATGGGGTCGGCTCCGTGTTCGGACCGCGACCGTCGCGGTCTCCTACGACCCCAAGCCGCGCATCGGCGCGGCTGGAGCTCGGGCGTCGGCCCGAGGTCAGATCAGGCCGAGGTCTCGCAGCAGCGCTGCGGCGTCGGGCAGTCGGTCGGTGGCGACGTCGATTGCGATTGTCATGCTGTCGGCGGTGAGGCGCGCCCGAACGTTGGCTTCCTCGCGGAGCGATGCTTCGATCTCGTCGAGGATCGCCGGTATGCGGCTCGTGTCCCAATGCTCGTTGAGGCCGCGAATGGCGATGCGAATGGTGCTGGTTTCCATGGCGTTGGCTCCTGTCACTCGGCGTGCTCGCCTTCGCTGAAGGCACTGTCGGCAATGCGCTTCAGGAGGCTTGCGTAATGCTCAAGGGTGCCGACGTGGCCCCAGTTGATCTCGTCGGGGTGGGCGTTGAAATGCCCGTCGCTGAGGCTTGCCAAGCGGGTGAGCATCTCATCGATCTCGGCTTTCTTGCCGATGAATGCATTGAGCGCTGCCTCCTTGTTCCGCGCAGCCTTTTCTGCGCGCAGCTGGTGGCGGGGCGTTGTCCGTGGATTCAGGCGGGTCATCGTGGTGGCTCCGTGGTGAGTTGCATCGTTTTCGTAGGATCACGTTCGCTCTGCTTCGGAGGCTTATCAACTACATAAGAACATGATTTTGAATGATAATCGGAGCGCGTAATGGAGGGTCTGAGCGAGCGCCAATACGCCGCCCGCGTCGGCCTTTCACGCGGCGCAATCCAGAAGGCCAAGGCGACGGGACGGCTGGTGCTGCACGGCGATGGCAGCATTGACGCGGTGGCCAGCGATGCCCTGCGCGCTGAGGCGACCGATCCGTCCAAGACACGGAAAGCACCGCAGCCAAAGCTCAAACCCGTCCCGGAGGCGGCGGTATCCGCCGTAGGCGAAACGCTGCGCGAACAGGGAATGGCGGCCCCGCACGTCGGCAGCGGCACCACGTTCCTGCAGGCCAAGACGGCGAACGAAGTGCTGAAGGCGCAGGAACGCCGCCTTCGGCTGCAAAAGCTGAAAGGCGAGTTGATCGATCGGGCCCGTGCATTGTCGCTGGTCTTCCGGCTGGCGCGGCAGGAGCGCGATACCTGGGTCAACTGGCCGTCGCGCGCTGCGGCGTTGATGGCGGCCGATCTGGGGGTGGAAACCGCCGCTATGCAGAAGGTTCTGGAGAAACATGTCCGTGCCCAGCTCGACGAGCTTGCCGAGATCAAACCCGATCTCCGGTGATGAAGCCCTCGAGTTCGACGGCGCAGCAGAGATCCTGCGCGCCTGGGGAGCGGGCCTCACGCCAGATGCGGACTTGACCGTGTCGGAATGGGCGGACAGGCACCGGATGCTCTCGGGCCGCGCATCGGCCGAGCCGGGTCGGTATCGCACCGCCCGCACGCCCTACATGTGCGAAATTATGGACCGGCTCTCACCCGGCGATCCGACACAGCGGATCGTGTTCATGAAGGCGGCGCAGGTCGGCGCGACCGAGGCCGGGAACAACTGGATCGGCTTTGCCATCCACCAGGCGCCGGGGCCGATGCTTGCTGTCCAGCCGACGGTGGAACTGGCGAAACGAAACTCACGGCAGCGGATCGACCCGCTGATTGATGAAAGCCCGGAATTGCGCGAGCGGGTCAAACCGGCCCGCTCCCGCGACGCGGGCAATACCATGCTGTCGAAGGAATTCGCGGGCGGCATCCTGATCATGACCGGGGCGAACTCGGCCGTGGGCCTGCGCTCGACTCCGGCGCGCTACATCTTTCTGGACGAGGTTGACGCCTATCCGGCCTCCGCTGACGACGAAGGCGATCCGGTCACGTTGGCCGAAGCGCGGTCGCTGACATTTGCCCATCGGCGCAAGGTGTTCCTGGTCTCGACCCCGACAATCCGGGGACTGAGCAGGATTGAGCGCGAATATGATGCCAGCGACCAGCGGCAGTTTTTCGTGCCATGCCCGCATTGCGGTCACGAACAATGGCTGAAGTTCGAGCGGCTGCGTTGGCAAAAGGGGCGGCCGGAGACTGCTGAATATTACTGCGAGGGCTGCGACCAGCCCATCGCAGAGCACCACAAGACAGCAATGCTGGAGGCAGGCGAATGGCGCGCGACTGCGACGGCCGCCGATCCTGGCACCGTCGGCTATCACCTCTCGGCGCTCTATTCGCCGATCGGTTGGCTGAGCTGGGAGCGGATCGTGCGGGCATGGGACGCGGCCCAAGGGTCGGACGAGGCGATCAAGGCGTTTCGCAACACGATCCTCGGCGAGACGTGGGTCGAAACCGGTGAAGCGCCCGACTGGCAGCGCTTGGCAGACCAGCGCGAGACCTGGAATGCTGGCGCTGTGCCAACAGGCGGTCTGTTCCTGACTGCGGGAGCGGATGTTCAGAAGGATCGCATCGAAGTCGATGTCTGGGCTTGGGGCCGTGGGCTGGAGAGTTGGCTGATTGATCACATCGTGATCGAGGGCGGGCCCGGCGACCAGGCGTGCTGGCAGCAGCTGACCAATTTGCTCGGTCAGACATGGGAACATGCCTCAGGTCAACCGATGACGTTGGCACGGCTGGCGATCGATACCGGCTACGAGACCAGTGCTGTCTATGCCTGGTCGCGACAGGTCGGATTCGCGCAGGTTGCCCCGGTCAAAGGCGTTGAAGGCTTCAACCGCTCGAGCCCGGTCACTGGCCCGACTTATGTAGACGCGACCATCGCAGGCAAAAGGCTGCGGCGCGGGGCGCGGCTCTGGACGGTCGCCACGTCGACCTTCAAGACCGAGACCTATCGCTATTTGCGGCAGGACCGCCCGACGCGGGAGGAAATCGAGGCTGGGCACCTTTGCCCGCCCGGAACGATCCATCTGCCAAACTGGGCGGACGGCGAGTGGTTGAAGCAATTCACGGCCGAACAACTGATTACGGTGCGCACCAAACGCGGCTTTGCCCGGCTCGAATGGCAGAAGCTGCGCGAACGCAATGAGGCTCTGGATTGTCGGGTATATGCCCGAGCAGCCGCTTGGATATTGGGCGCTGACCGCTGGTCTGATGCGCGGTGGACTGATCTGGAAGCACAGGTCGGGATCACGGCGGAGGACATGGCTGAGGACGGGGCGGGAAACACCACGCCCGCTTCTCGGCGCGCGGGACCACAGCGGCGAACCGTGCGCTCAAGTTACATGAGGTGAAGGGGCTGGAAACGCAGGGTCTTGTTGGCCGGGTCGGTTCAATGCAGGCAGCATTTCTTGAACTTCTTGCCGCTGCCGCAGGGACAGGGATCGTTGCGGCCAAGTTTGTCAGGTGTCTTTGTGAGGGCCTCTGTCCAGGGGGCCACGCGCAAGGCGTTGTCAACTTTGCGGGTCTTCTGCTGGATGAGAAACTCATCGGTATAACAGTGCCATTTCGACAACTCATCGATGGCATTGGTGATCAGGGCTTTCTGGTAACGACGGTTTGCGGGGGAAACACCTTCGTTGAGGGTGGCCTCCAGATCCTCAAGGAAATGCCCGAAGTCGCAATACTCTTTCGGAATCAGGCCCTGGTCGAAAGCCTCGCGCACGGGCTCGGACATGTCCTCGAGCCCGAGGGCGGCAATGGCGTCCATCCAGCCAGTCAGGACGTCCGTGGGTATTTTGGGGCAGCGCTGGCGAAAGGTCCGGAAGTAATCCTCAATCACGTGGCTTTGAGCGGGGTGCAGTTGCGCGATCAAGACGAGGGCGCTCATCAGCGATGACCGCGCGAATTCGTCAGACTTCCTGTCCTCGATCGCGTCGAACACGGGCTGCAGGTCACCGTCGAATGTTCCGGCGATGACGCGAAAGCTCGTTTCGGTGACAGCGTCCCCGAGGAGATGGTCGATGACCTTGGTTGGACGACGGAGCATCTGAACCAAAGGGCGATAGGCACGAGGATCCTGCCATTCGCCCAGCATGTGGAAGATCGGAATAAAAGCCATCAGATCAGCGTCTTTCATCGCCGGGATACGCTGATGTGCGAGGCGGGTTACGAGATCGATGAAGACTGGCGCCATTTCTTCGCGCCGGGTGCCTGCTTCGGCCATGGCGGTTTTCGGAAAAATGTCGTCGCGCGCGAGATCGCGCATGATTTCGGTCGGGGTCATGGTTTTGCCCTCACTCGGGATTCGGTTGGCTCAATGAAACATATTCCCAAGTCAGGTCAATTCAGATGCCGACATTGACGGAACTCCGTGCCCGCCGCGAGACCCTGGCTGTTCAGCGTTCCTCTGGCGTGGCGCGCGTCAGCTACGACGGAAAGACGGTGGATTATCGCAGCGTTGCAGAAATCGACCGGGCGATCGAGGCGCTCGACCGCGAGATCGCGGCTGCTGAAGGACGGCGGATCGTTCGGCAGGTGCGTGTCACGACGACGAAGGGTCTTTGATCCATGGGCCTGTTTGATCGTTTTCGCCGCCCATCCTCGGGCGGCCCGGCAGCCGTGTCAGCGCGCCTCGAAGGCGCTCTGGCAAGGCGGCGCTTGCGGGGCTGGAACCCGCCGCTAGAGAACATCAATTCGCTGGTCGCCTCGGGCGGCCCCCGCCTGCTGGCGCGGTCGCGCGAGTTAGTCGTCACCAACGGCTATGCCGCCAATGCCTGCGAGGCATTTGCGTCGAACATGATCGGCGATGGGATCAAGCCGTCGTCGCTGATCGCAGATGCGGCGTTGCGTGACGTTGTTCAGCAGCTGTGGCTTGCATGGACCGACGAGGCTGACGTCGACGGTCTGACGGACTTCTACGGTCTGCAGGCCATGGTGGCGCGCGAGATGTTCGTGGCGGGCGAATGCTTTGTGCGTCTGCGCCCCCGCCGCGCCGAGGACAGCCTTCTCATACCGCTGCAACTGCAGCTGCTGCAGTCTGAGATGCTGCCGTTCGAGAAGACCGAGACGGCGGCAAATGGTAATCGCATCCGCTGCGGGATTGAATTTGACGGCATCGGCCGCCGCGTGGCCTATCACTTCCGCCGCCGCCATCCGGGCGACAGCACCGATCAGGGAGCGGTGATCCCGGAAACGGTGCGCGTGCCCGCCGAGGATGTTCTGCACATCTACCGCCCCATTGATGCGGGCCAGATCCGGGGCTTGCCTCATGTGGCTCCGGCCATGGTGCGGCTGTTTCTGCTGGACCAGTACGACGACGCCGAGCTGGACCGGAAGAAAACTGCAGCGATGTTCGCTGGGTTCATCACCAAGATCGCGCCGGAAGACCCGATGATGGGCGAGTCCGAAGCCGATCTCGATGGGGCGGCGCTGGCCAGCCTCGAGCCGGGCACGATGCAGGTGCTGCTGCCGGGCGAGGATGTGAAGTTCTCCAGTCCTGCAGATGTTGGGGGCGGCTATGAGGCGTTTCAATATCGGACGCTCTTGTCGGTATCAGCCTCACTGGGGCTTCCGTATCACCTCGTAACCGGGGATGTGCGCCAGGCCAATTATTCGAGCCTGCGGGCAGAGCTGGTCGAGTTCCGGCGACGCATCGGCCAGCTGCAGCATGGGGTGATGGCGCACCAGCTGTGTCGGCCGATCTGGCGGCGCTGGCTTGAGACGGCCGTGTTGTCGGGGGCGCTGGATATCGGCAATCCTGCCGTCGCGCGGCCGGTGCAATGGATCCCGCCACGCTGGGATTGGGTCGACCCTCTTAAGGACATCCAGGCGCAAGTGCTGGCGATGGAGGCGGGCATTACCTCGCGCCGCAAGGTGGTCGAGGCCACAGGCTATGACGTCGAGGAAGTCGACCGAGAGAATGCGGCGGATGCCAAACGCGTTGCTGATCTGGGGCTGAGCTATCGTGCGAGCCCCGGCGAAACACAGGGGGCGCGGGCAACACCCGCCGCGCGGCCTGATCCTGGAGATGGCACAGGCGAAGACATGGGCGACGGATCCGCCTCCACCGATCCCGCCACCGAACAGGAGTGACAATATGACAAGCTGGTATGCGATCCGCGCCCGGGGAACAGGTGCGGAAGTGGCGATCTATGACGAAATTGGCGCCTTTGGGGTTTCGGCGAAGGGGTTCCTTGCCGAACTCGGCTCACTGCCCGACGGGACGCCGGTCGATCTGCGGCTGAACAGCCCGGGCGGGTCAGTCTTCGATGCGGTGGCGATCTACAATGCGCTGAAGCGGCACGCGGGCACGGTCACGGTCTGGATCGACGGTATTGCCGCCTCTGCCGCGTCCTATGTCGCGATGGCAGGTGACGAGATCGTCATGCCGGAAAACGCGTTCCTGATGATCCACGACCCGTCGGGGTTGGCAATGGGCACGGCGGGCGACATGCGCGCAATGGCCGAGGCGCTCGACAAGATCGCGGGCAGCCTCGTCCGGGGATATGCCGCCAAATCCGGCAAACCAGATGACGAGATCGCAGCGCTGATGGCGGCTGAGACCTGGTTCGATGCGGGTGATGCGGTGGCGGCGGGCTTCGCGGACCGGCTGGCGGACCCTGTGAGGATCGCCGCGCGCTTCGACATCGGCCGGTTCCGCAACGCGCCGCCCGACCTTGTCAAGGCAGTGGCTGTGGCAGAGCCGGAAGGCGTTCCGGCCGAAGGCAATCCAGAGACAGGCATCAACACGCACCAAGAAATCGACAATACCGTGGATGGCGATGTCGAACCTGCCGACGGCACCGTCGAGAGGGGCAGCGACGAAGCGCCTGTCGAGCCGGAAGGGCATGGTGTCACCGACGACATGCCCAGCCCTTCGGATCCGGCCCCGGCTCCGGGTGTCGCACCGCCCGATCCCGCCGCGATCCGCGCCGAGGCGATCACCCATGCTCGCGCTGTCGTCGATCTCTGTCGCCTTGCAGGCCAGCCGCAGATGGCAGGGCGCTTCCTCGAACGGGACGCCAGTCTCGACGACGTTCGCATGGCCCTTCTGGCTTTGAGGTCCGAGGCCGAACCCGAAATCACGGCCCATCACGCACAACCGGGCCGCAGCACGACAGCCCGCCCATGGGGCGAGATCGTCGCACGTACCTTCAAACTGAAAGGATAACAAATGACCACGCTCACGGAGACCACGCATCCCGGAGGCTTCCTCGTCTGGGAAGCCTTCCGCGACTACACCCGCGAAGCCATCACCGTCGCCACAGGAACAGCGTTTGCCACGCTCGATCCGTGCACCGTGCTGGGCAAGATCACCGCGTCTGGCAAATACACCGCCCATGATCCCGCCGCCGTCGACGGTACCGAAACCGCCGTGGCGGTGCTCTGGGGCAAGGCTGACGCCACAGGCGGCGATGTGCCCGCCGTTGCGCTGGTTCGCGGCCCCGCCGTCGTCAATCGCAACGATCTTGTCTTTGTCGGCACCCCCAGCGAGGGCGAGATCACCGCCGCCCATGCCGCGCTGCTGGCGGTCGGCATCCTCGTCCGCTGATCAAACCCTCAAAGGAGGCATTCCCATGACCACCATGGATATCTTCGAAGGCGATGCCTTCACCATCATCGAACTCACCCGCGCGCTGGAAAACATCCCCTTCAAGCCCGCGATCCTGTCGGGCGCCAGCCTGTTCTTGCCGCGCGGCGTGCGCTCGCGCACGGTCGTGATCGAGAGCCGGGACGGGACGCTGTCGCTGATCCCGTTCTCTGAACGCGGCTCGGCGGCCGAGCAACAGGTTCCCGAGCGTCGCGACATGCGCGCCTTTGTGTGCCGCCAGTTCAAGAAACAGGACGTACTCTGGGCGTCCGAAATCCAAGGCATTCGCGACTTCGGATCGGAAAGCGCTACCCAGCAGGTGCAAAGCGAGGTTGCCCGCAAGCTCGCCCGTCTGCGCCAGGATGCGGAGGCGACGTTCGAATATCACCTGCTGAACGGCATTCAGGGGATCGTGAAAGACCCGAAGGACAGCGCCACGGTGATCAACTACTTCACCGAGTTTGGTATCACGCCCGCCACCGAGATCGATTTCGATCTCGACAATGCGACCCCGGGCTCTGGCGCGCTACGCAAACGCTGCCAGGCGCTGATCGAAAGCGTCGAAGACAGCATGGGCGGGCTCGCCGCCGGGGCCGTGCAGGTCCGCGCCGAATGCGGCTCGGCCTTTTTCGCTGATCTCATCGCCCACAAGGAGGTGCGCGAGACCTATCTCAACACGGCCGCCGCTGCCGATCTTCGCGGCCGGGTTGCCGACGAGGTCAGCTTTGGCGGTATTACCTTCCGCCGTTACCGGGGTGGGGCGGGCTTCGGTGTGCCGACCGACAAGGCCTTCTTCTATCCCGAGGGGATCGAGGGGCTGTTCGAGATCTACCACGCCCCCGCCGACACCTTCGAGACGGTCAACACCTTGGGCCTGCCGCTCTACGCCCGCACGATCCCCGATAGGGACCGTGACGAATGGGTACGCCTCGAGATCGAGAGCAATCCACTGCCGATCTGCACCCGGCCTCAGGTTTTGCGCTCGGCACGGCGGACGTGAGGGATCAGAGGGTAACCTCGTATCGGGCCCGCAATGCCTTGAGATGCCGCGCCAACCACTCTGCTGGCCCGGCATCATCCCAAGCACGCCACAGTTCAGGATAACTCATGGCCCGAAACCCTGGCGTCGATCCGGCCACACGTTCTGCGAAGGCGGCTATCTCTTGCCTGTGGGCCCTAAACTCAGGACTGGCATCCGGGTTTGCGGGTTCCCAATAGAGGTAAAGCAGGGTCACAGGGTGTTCCCGAAAGGTGCGCGCCAGCCCAAATGCATGCTTGATCAATTGCGCTGCGTCCAGCCAGACGTAACTGTCAGGCGCATCGATCAGGCGCAGCATCTCATGGAAATATCCTTGTTCTCGCCGATCATCGCGGATCTGTTCGGCATAGGCGGGGGAGAATGAGGCTCGGTGCCTTGCGAGATACTCGCTCAACTTGGACTCGACTCCGACAACACCTTTCGGACCCGACAGAACGACATCGAGGTTGGGGGCGCGACCGCCACGAAGGCCGGTTGGGCACTTGCGCTCGAACTGCAGCGCCGCGAAGGGGCCGCAGCTCGGCAGAGCCAGATCGACAATCCGGGTCCGAAACGGTGCAAAACAATTGACCGCGAGCCCCGAGGATGAATGCGCGGCGCGGAACTTGGTTTGCAGTTCGTTGCCATCCCCGGCCTGCAGGTCAACCTCGAAATCCTCGGTCGCGACAAGCGGCAGAAGCGTATCGCAAAAATCGGGGGCATAGCCTTTGTCGTCGATCAGGATGTCGGGCCGCTGGCGCGCAAATGCTGTCCTTAGGGCAACAAGCGCCCGCCTTCGAACTGGGCTGTTTGAAGATAAATTCTGTTTCATAGGGGCAGTATAGGTCATGACCAGCGCATTTGCATCCGCAATGGAAATACTGTTTACCGATCCAAACATCGGTAGGGAAGGGATATATATCGCCGACGGCGGCACGCCCATGCTGGTGCGCATCGTCTCGCGGCAGGCTGATGCGATCACCGACTTCGGCGACGCACGGCTTTGGTCGGAAACGACCCGGATCGATCTGCGTGTCGCTGAGGTTCCAGCTCCGCGCCCCGGAGACCGCATCGAGATCGACGGCGACGCCTTCCTCATTCAGGGCGAGCCTGTTCGCGATCGCGAGCGGCTGGTCTGGACCGTGGATCTGCGCCCTGCATGAAGCTCAAACTCGACATCGATCCGGACATCGTCGCCATGATGGCAACGGAAGTGGCTGCGGGCGAACGCGCGGTAACCGCCGCTATGCGCGAGGCCGGGACCGGACTGAAATCTGCGTGGCGGTTGCAGATCACCGGCGCGGGGCTTGGGCGAAGGCTCGCAAATTCGATCCGCAACCAGAACTTCCCGAGGTCGGGCGAGAGCCTCGACGCGGCCGCGCTGGTCTGGTCGAAGGCCCCGGTTATTGTCGGGGCACATGACACTGGCCCCCTGATCCGATCGAAGGACGGCTTCTGGTTGGCAATCCCGCTACCCGCTGCAGGCAAATCCACACGCGGCGGCCGGATCAGCCCCGGAGAATGGGAGCGGCGGCGTGGTCTGCGATTGCGGTTTGTCTATCGCCGGACGGGTCCGAGCTTGCTTGTCGCCGAAGGGAGACTGAACACGAAGGGTCAGGCTGTGGTGTCCCGCTCGAAGACCGGGCGTGGCAAAGTCACCGCACCGATCTTCTTGTTGGTGCCGCAGGTGAAGCTGCCAAAGCGGCTGAACCTCGACCGGGACGCAGAGCGTGCGCTCGATAGTGTTCCGGGGTTGATAGTGGCGAAGTGGGTCGCGGTGCGATTATGACTTCGGTCCAGCTACCAGCTTTCTGTCCTTCCAGAGACGAAAGCTTGTGCTGCCAGGAACGCTTGCCCGTGCATGTTTGAACGCGACTGTCGCGGTTTCTCCTTCGAGCAGATGGTAGACGAGAAACGTCTGAACGAACTGAGAAGCAATCGCGCCGTGCACGCTGTGGAACGGGCCAATAAATCGTTCGCATGAATTGTGAGAGGATGCTGCTCCGCCAAATGCCTTGTAACCGGTCTCGCAGCACAGACTGATAAAGGTCTTTGCTGAAACTCCTGCAACATCAAATACGTTCATGAAGGCATCTGTATCAATCCAATCACCATTCGCGAATTTGATGCTTGCATCACTACCATGGCCAATCAGGATCACATGTGAATAGGCTGCATGGGATCGGCCCCACAAGACTTCAATTTCTTGCAAGGACCTCACCTTGTAAGCATGAATGAAGTCATCGGAGACGAGCAGTCTGCAAAACTGGAGTATCGATTTACCCAGCGGATCGAGAAGTGTGGTTTCTGTCTCCAAGTCTCCAATATTCAGCATCAAAACGCCAATATTGCGATGACACAGGCTGCTTGCAACCAACTCGGTTTCTGCATTGCCGACATCGACGCGAACACTCCTGCCTTCTACTGCCAATACTCGCTTCTCGACGAAGGACGATGGCGACTGCACATTCGCTTTTATCTTCGATACGGGCACAAAAACCCGTTCATCTATATGGAGGTTTTTGGCCATCAGGAATCCAGTGTATGAAGTGAACGGTACTTTCCGTTCAATTGCATCAAACGGCAAGCCAAAGGTGGCGCAGAGAAGGAATTCAGAGTGCCTACCTCCCGCGAAACTATCCTAGCCGCGCTGCACGCGAGACTCTCGGCGCTGCCCGCCATGGCCCTGCGCGGCGAGGTGCTGCCCGAGCGCGTCCCGGCCGATGGGCTGCTGATCCTGCGCGACGGTGAACCCGGCGAGCCCGAGGTGACGCTGTCGCCCCTGCGCTACCACTACCAGCACCGCGCTGAGATCGAAGCGGTCGTGCAAGGCGCAGACCGTGACGCCACTTTCGACAGACTGACTGCCAGCATCGGCGCGGCAATTGCTGGCGACCGCACGTTGGGCGGCCTCTGCGACTGGGGCGAGGCGGAAGCCCCGCGACCGGTCGATCTGCCCGTTGAGGGCACGGCCAGCCTGAAAGCGGCCGTGATCCCGGTGGTGCTGCATTATTCAACGGCCGATCCGTTCGGCTGATCCCGACAACCCGAGGAGAACACAATGGCACGAGCCCAAGGGGCGCGGGCGCAGATGGCGCTTGCGTTCGAGACGACCTATGGAACGCCCCCCGTGGGCGGTTTCACGAAGATGCCCTTCGCCAGCACTTCGCTCGGCGCAGAGCAGCCGCTGCTGAACTCGGAACTTCTCGGCTATGGCCGGGATCCGCTGGCGCCAATCAAGGATGCGGTGACGGCGGACGGGGATGTCGTCGTGCCGCTGGACGCCGAGGCCTTCGGGTTCTGGCTGAAGGCGAGTTTTGGCGATCCGATCACTACCGGTACCGGCCCATGGACGCATGAATTCCAGTCCGGGTCCTGGACGCTGCCCAGCATGTCGATCGAGACGGGCATGCCCGAGATCCCGCGTTTTGCGATGTATTCCGGCTGCGTACTCGACCAGATCAACTGGCAGATGCAGCGATCTGGCCTGCTGACCGCAACGGCCCGACTGGTGGCGCAGGGCGAGACCGTGGGCACGACGACCAGCGCCGGGACACCCGCCGCGCTCGACTTGCAGCGCTTCGGCCATTTCAACGGCGCGATCAGCCGCAATGGCACCGCGCTCGGTAATGTCGTTTCAGCCGACATCACCTACGCGAACAATCTCGACCGTATCGAAACCATCCGCTCGGACGGTCGCATCGATGGGGCAGACCCGTCTATTGCCGCTCTGACCGGCTCAATCGAGGTGCGTTTCGCCGACCAGACGCTGGTGACGCAGGCGATCAATGGCGATCCCTGCGAGTTGGAGTTCGCCTATGTGCTGCCCTCCGGCGAAAGCTTCACCTTCACCGTGCACGCCGTCTACCTGCCGCGCCCCCGCATCGAGATTTCCGGGCCGCAGGGCGTGCAGGCGACCTTCGATTGGCAGGCCGCGCGTGACAGCACGGTCGGCCGGATGTGCACCGCCACCCTCGTGAATGATGTGGAGATTTACTGATGCTGACGCTCGATCTGACGAATGCACCCCGCTGGCACGACCTCGCGCCGGGCGTCCGGCTGCAGCTGCGCCCGCTGACTACGGCGCTGATGGTTGCAACGCGCAGCGACACCGCTGTGGAGGCGGTCCCCGAGGAGGCGTCCGACGAGGAACGCGCCGTTGCCTTTGCCAAGGCGCTGGCGCGCCGGGCAGTTCTCACTTGGGAGGGCATCGGCGATGCGGATGGCAGTCCAATCGACCCAAGCCCGGAGGCCATCGACGCGCTGCTCGACGTCTGGCCAATCTTTGAGGCCTTCCAGCTGACCTACGTCTCGAAGGGCCTGCTGCTGGAACAGGAAAAAAACGTCTCCGCGTCCTTGCCGAATGGTCCTTCGGCGGGGGCGAAGGCTACTGCAAAGCCTGTGAAGCGACGTGCGAAACCTGCCCGGCGCGGATGAACCGACCTTCAACCTTTGAAGGCTGGCAGGTCTGGGATCTGGTGGCTCGCCTCGGCGGCCAGTTGCGCGTGCTGCCGGGCGCGGTGATCGGCTGGGACATGTCGGCGGTGCTCGCCCTCGGTGACGCACTTGGCATTCCGCCCTTGGCCATGGCCGAACTGCTGCCCGCCGTTGAGGCGGTGATGGTCGCAAAATTTAACGAACAGGTGGATCATTCCAATGGCTGAGAAGCGCGTTTCTGTCCGCCTTGCTGCGGTGGGCGGCCGACAGGTGCGCGCCGAGCTGGAAGGTGTCGGCGAGGCTGGGGCGCGCGGGTTCGGACGGCTCAGCCGCGAGATGGAAGCGGCCAACGCTCGGCTTGCGGCGTTCTCCCGACGGGTCCGGATTGCCGCTGCAGCTGCGGTCGCCGCAGCCGCTGCTGCAGGCGTGGCCATGGTCCGCTCGGGACTGCAGACCGTCGATGCGCAGGCGAAGCTTGCGCAGTCGCTTGGCACGACAGTTGCCTCGATCCAGACCCTTGAGCGCGCGGGTGAGCTGGCCGGTGTTTCCATGTCGGGCATCGAGCAGGCGACAAAGGATCTGACTCGACGGCTCAGCCAGGCGGCCGCCGGGACGGGACCTGCTGCCGACGCGCTGGACCGGCTTGGGCTGTCTGCAACAGACCTGATCGCGCTGCCGCTGGATCAACGGGTGGGGGCGATCAACGCCGCCATCGAAAGCTTCGTGCCCGCCGCAGAACGCGCCGCCGTGGCGGGCCAGCTGTTCGGCGAGGAAGGCTCCATCGCGATGTCGCGGATCGACACCGCAACATTGCGCCAGGCGACAGAGGATGTTCTGGCCTTCGGCGTCGTCGTGTCGGAGCAGGATGCCGACCAGATCGAGCGGACCAACGACGCGATCTCGCGTCTTGGCCTCGTCTGGCGCGGGCTGTCGAACCAGCTGGCGGTCGCTGCGGCACCCGCGCTGGAAGCGGTCGCGAATGCCATGGCGGCCGTGGCCAGCCGCACCGGGCCACTCGGCATCGCGATCCGAGGCCTTTTCGACAACATCGGCCGTCTGACCACCTATGCCGCCACGTTTGTGGCTTTTCTTGCAGGGCGTTGGGTCGCCGGTATGGCAGCCGCAGCGCTGTCGGTCCGTGGGCTCGCCACGGCGCTGGTCCTGCTGCGTGGCGCCCTGATCCGGACCGGCATCGGGGCGCTGATCGTTGGCGCGGGCGAGCTTGTCTACCAGTTCACCCGCCTTGTGTCGGGAGCTGGCGGATTTGGTGAGGCGATGTCGCTCCTGAAGGATCTCGCGGTCGAAGTCTGGGATCGGATCAAGATGGGGGCTGCTGCGGCGGGCGCTGCGGCCACGGTGATGTTTTTCGACCTCAAGGCCGATGCTGCCTCCGGGATGCAGAGCGCCATCGAAAGCGTCGTGGCCTTCGGCAATACGGCCGCGAACACGTTTGAGGGAGCCTACGAGGCGAACAAGGCGATCTGGGGAATGCTCCCCGCAGCCATTGGCGATCTGGTGTTTCAGGCGGCGAACAGCCTGATCGACGGTGTTGAGGCGATGCTGAACGGCGTGGTCTCGCGCATCAACACGTTCATTGGCGGGATCAACCAGGGGCTGGAAGCGCTCGGGTCCGAGCGGCGCATCTCGATCATCCCCGATCTTGAGTTGGGTCAGATCGAGAACCGCTTCGAGGGTGCCGCGACGGCCGCGACGACCGCTGCTCAGACTGCCTTTGACCGGGCTTTCGAGGACAACCCGCTCGCCGCACCCGAGCTCGGGCTCACCCAAGCGGCCAATACTGCGCTTGCCACCGCAAATACCTATCGCGGTGCCGCGCGCGATCTGGCCGAGGGGGCACGCGCGCCGCTCGCCAGTTGGCAGGCGTTGCGCGATGCGGTGCGGGGCAGCGATGAAGGTGGCGCGGACGCGCTGACCGAGGCGACCAACGCAGCTGACCGCTTTGAGACAGCCCTTGGTGATGCCGGACGCGCCGCTGCCGGTGCCGGTGCTGCGGCCGGGGCCGCTGCCGCTGCCGCCGAACCAAACACCGAAGCCGCCGTCACCGGCTGGCAGGCAGTCACCGCAGCGCTCAGCGACTATGCCAGCAAGGCACGCGAGATTGGCGGGGACATCGGCCAAGCGCTGGTCGGCGCATTCCAGTCGGCAGAGAACGCGGTTGGAGACTTCGTGAAGACCGGCAAGCTGGACTTTCGCGGTCTGGTCACCTCACTGCTGGCCGATCTCGCCAAACTGGCGGCGCGCCGGTTCATCTTGGGGCCGATCGCTAACGCGCTATCTGGCGCGCTCGGCGGTGCGGGCGGGATTTTCGCAAACATCTTGCATGCAGGCGGCATGGTAGGTGCCTCCGCGCCAGGCCGGATGGTCCCGGCGATGGCGTTCGCGGCTGCGCCTCGGATGCACTCCGGCGGCGTTGCAGGGCTGCGCCACGATGAGGTTCCTGCGATCCTGCAGCGTGGCGAACGCGTGCTGTCGCGGCGTGAGGCGCAATCGTATGGCGGAGGCGGCGGTGTGAACGTCACCATCATGGCCCGTGACGCCGAGAGCTTCCGGCAGTCGCGGACGCAGGTCGCTGCCGACATCGCCCGCGCGGTCTCGCTCGGGCGGAGGGGCATGTGATGGCGTTTCACGAGGTGCGGTTTCCCGACAACATCAGCCGGGGCGCCCGCGGCGGGCCGGAGCGGCGAACGCAGATCGTCGAGCTCGCTTCGGGTGACGAGGAACGCAACGCCAGCTGGGCCAATTCGCGCCGTCGCTACGATGTGGCCTACGGCATCCGCCGCGCGGACGATCTGTCGGCAGTGGTCGCCTTCTTCGAGGCGCGGAACGGTCGCCTTCATGGCTTCCGCTTCAAGGACTGGGGCGACCATAAGTCCTGTCTGCCCTCGGGAACGCCATCGCCAACCGATCAGGCCATCGGCACCGGCGACGGCACGACAACCGCCTTCCAGCTGGTGAAGCGCTACGCATCCGGGACGCAATCCTGGACACGGACAATCGCCAAGCCAGTGGCGGGCAGTGTCAGGATATCCCTCGACGGCGTTGAGCAGCCGTCCGGCTGGTCGGTCGTCACCACGACCGGCCTCGTCACCTTCGGTACCGCGCCAGGCTCCGGCGTATCGATCACCGCGGGCTTCGAATTCGACGTGCCCGTCCGCTTCGACACTGACGCCCTCAACGTGACGCTTGATCTCGAGCGGCTGGGCTCGATCACAACCATCCCACTTCTGGAACTCCGCCGATGAAAAGCATCACCCCCGATCTGCAAGCGCATCTGGACGACGGGACAACAACGCTGGCCTGGTGCTGGCGCATCCTCCGCGCCGACGGCGCGAGTTTCGGCTTCACCGATCACGACCGGACGCTGAGCTTTGACGGCACGGACTTCGAGCCCGAGAGCGGGCTGACAGCCTCCGAGGTCCGGTCGGGCTCCGACCTCTCCGTCGATGCGCAGGACGCCGAAGGTGTGCTCACCTCCGACCGGATCACCGAGACCGACATCCTCGACGGTCGCTGGGACAATGCCGAAGTCGAGGTCTGGCGGGTGAACTGGTCCGACACGGACCAATGCGTGTTGATGCGACGCGGCGCCATCGGCCAGATCCGGCGCGGGCGGCTGGCATTCGTCGCGGAGGTGCGCTCGCTGGCTCATGTGCTTGGCCAAACGGTCGGTCGGACCTTTCAGGCGACCTGCGACGCAGCCCTTGGAGATGCGCGCTGTGGCGTTGATCAGGAGGATCCTGCTTTCAAAGGCAACGGCACGGTACTCGATGTGCTGCGGGATCGGGCTTTCACCGCATCGGGGCTCGGTGGGTTCACTTCCGGCTGGTTTACCTTCGGCACCGTCGAATGGACAAACGGCACGAATGCCGGTCGGCGCGCCGAGATCATCGCACATGACGTGACAGACGGCATCGCGGTGCTGACACTGCTCGAAGCGCCCGTTCGGCCCATTGCCGGAGGCGACGTCTTCATTGTCCGCGCAGGCTGCGACAAGCGCCTGGAGACCTGCGGCGCGAAGTTCGCAAATACCGTCAACTTTCGTGGCTTCCCGCACATCCCCGGCCAAGACGCGGTTCTCCGCTATGCCACCAAGGATGGTGGGCACGAGGGGGCGGTGCTTTGAATGCGGTCAAACCACAGCGGGTTATCAAGGTAGCGCGGTCCTGGCTGGGCACACCGTATCACGACCAGGCCAGCCTTCGGGGCGTTGGCTGCGACTGCCTCGGGCTCGCGAGGGGTGTCTGGCGCGAGGTCGTCGGCCCCGAGCCGTTCCCGATCCCGCCCTACAGCCGGGATTGGGGCGAGACCGGGCCCCGCGAGGTTCTTGCGGATGGTGCTCGGCGCATAATGCCGGAAATCGCACCTTCTGAGGCTGGTCCCGGCGCGCTGGTCCTCTTTCGCATGCAGCCCCGCGCCGTTGCCAAGCATGTTGGGATCCTCACCGGGCCCGACAGTTTCCTCCACGCCTATGAGCGCCTTGGCGTGATCGAAGAACTGCTCGCCCCATCGTGGCGGCGGCGCATCGCCTTTGCCTTCCTCTTTCCACAACGCTGAGATCCCCCCATGGCCACCCTCGTTCTCGGTGCCGCTGGCGCTGCCATTGGCGGTAGCATTGGCGGCGCGATCCTCGGCGTCAGCGCCGCCACCATCGGTGGCTTCATCGGCTCCACCATCGGCTCGGTCGTCGACAGCTGGATCATTTCGTCACTGGCACCAACTCAGCGGATCGAAGGCGCGCGGATGGACAACCTGCGCATCACCTCGGCCACCGAAGGGGCGGTGATTCCGCGCCTCTACGGCCGCATGCGGATCGGTGGCAACATCGTCTGGGCGACGGATTTCCGCGAGGAGACGAAGACTACCACGCAGGGTGGCGGCAAAGGCGGCGGCGGTGGCGGCAAGGTCAAGACCACCGAGTATTTCTATTACGCGAGCTTCGCCGTCGCGCTTTGCGAGGGGCCGATCACCGGCATCGGACGCATCTGGGCCGACGGAAAACCGCTGGACACCGCCGGGATCACATGGCGCTGGTATCCTGGCGATGAGAGCCAGGCGGCCGATCCGTTCATCACAGCCGAGATGGGCGCGGCAAACACGCCAGCCTATCGCGGCACCGCCTATGTCGTCTTCGAGGACCTGCCGCTCGGCAACTACGGCAACCGTATCCCGCAGCTGAGTTTCGAGGTGTTCCGCCCGCTTGCCGATCCCGACACGGCGGAGGGCAACGTGAGGGCCGTCACCATGATCCCGGCGTCCGGTGAGTTCGCCTATGCCACGCAGGGCATCCGGAAGGGCAGCGGCGGGTCTTCCGAGCCCGAGAACCTCAACGCGCTGACCGATACCGCCGACATGGTGGTGGCGCTGGACCGGCTGCAGGCGATGGCACCGAACGTCGAGAGCGTATCACTGGTGGTGGCCTGGTTTGGCGACGATCTGCGGGCAGACAATTGCAAGGTGCGGCCCGGGGTCGAGGTCACAGCCAAATCGACCACGCCGTCGGCCTGGTCGGTGAATGGCGTTAGCCGCGCCAACGCCTTTCTGGTCAGCCGCGACGATCAGGATCGCCCGGTCTATGGCGGCACGCCCGCCGATTTCGCGGTGGTGCAGGCGATCCAGGAGATGAAGGCGCGTGGGCTGCGCGTCACCTTCTATCCGTTCATCCTGATGGATGTGCCGCTCGGCAATACGCTGCCGAACCCGTATTCCGACAACGCCGCCGAGACGGGGCAGCCCGTCTTCCCCTGGCGCGGCCGGATCACCTGTTCCCCGGCTGCTGGCTATGCCGGGACCGTGGACAAGAGCGCCACCGCCGCCACGCAGGTCGCCGCGCTGTTCGGCGCGGCGACTCCGGGCAGTTTCAGCGTCTCGGGTGAGAACGTCAGCTGGACCGGATCACCGAGCGATTGGGGCCTGCGGCGAATGGTTCTGCATTACGCCCATCTCTGCGCGGCGGCGGGCGGGGTCGATGCCTTCCTGATCGGCACCGAGATGCCGGGGCTGACGACGATCCGCTCCGGCGCGTCCACCTATCCGGCGGTACAGGCCTGTCGTGACCTTCTCGCGGATGTCCGCTCGATCCTCGGGTCGGGCACAAAGATCGGCTATGCGGCGGACTGGTCGGAATACTTCGGGCACCAGCCAGGCGACGGCTCGGGCGACGTGTTCTTCCACCTCGATCCGCTCTGGGCAGATCCGGAAATCGATTTCATCGGCATCGACAACTACATGCCGCTCTCGGACTGGCGGGACGGGTTCGAACATCTTGATGCACAGGATAGCTGGCCCGCGATCTACGACCGCGCCTACCTGCAGGGGAACATCGCGGGCGGCGAAGGCTACGACTGGTTCTATGCCAGCGCCGCCGACCGCTCCACGCAGGTCCGCACACCGATCACGGATGGTACTGCCAGCAAGCCATGGGTCTTCCGCTACAAGGATCTGCGCGCCTGGTGGTCAAATGCGCATTATGACCGCCCGGGCGGGGTAGAGAGCGGGACGCCGACGGCATGGGCGCCCGAGTCCAAGCCGATCTGGTTCACCGAGTTGGGCTGTCCCGCCATCGACCGGGGTACGAACCAGCCGAACGTGTTCTTCGACCCGAAATCGTCCGAGAGCTTCACGCCGCATTTCTCGCGGGGCTGGCGCGATGACGCGATCCAGCGGGCCTATCTCGAGGCGACATATCTCTGGTGGGGTGAGGCCGCGAACAACCCGGTGTCGTCCGTCTATGGCGGGCGCATGGTCCACGTTCCGGAATGCGCCGCCTGGACCTGGGACGCGCGGCCCTATCCGTTCTTTCCGGCGCTGACCGATGTCTGGACAGACGGCGCGAACTGGCGGCTCGGTCACTGGCTGACCGGACGGCTCGGTGCGGTGTCGCTGGCCGCGCTGGTCCGGCATCTCTGTGTGCGTGCGGGAATGCCGGAAGCCCGGATCGACATCACCGGTCTCTGGGGCGCAGTCGAAGGCTACGCCATCGGTGCGCTCGAAAGCCCGCGCGCCTCAATCACTACGCTGTCGCGGCATTTCGGCTTCGACGCGGTCGAGACCGAAGGCGTCATCCGCTTCGTCATGCGCGGACGTGCCGCCGTGGCCAGCGTGACACACGATGATCTGGTCGCGGCCCGCGAGGGCGACGTTATGGAACTCACCCGCGCGCAGGAGACGGAACTGCCACAGGCGCTCAAATGGCAGGTGGCGCGTGCAGATGAGGATTATGATGCCGCCCTCGTCGAGGCGCGCCGGATCACGGTGGATACGACCCGCATCGCCTCGGAAAGCTTCCCCATGGCGGTCCCGCCCGAAGAGGCCGAGCGCCGCTGCCGCCGTGCTCTGATGGAAGCCTGGACCGGGCGAGAAACAGCAGCGTTTCGTTTGCCGCCGTCGCGATTGGCGCTTGATCCGGCCGATGTCGTCACGCTCGCCCATGAAGAGCGGCACATCCCGTTGCGGCTCGTCTCCATCGCGGATGCCGAGGCACGCGGGATCGAAGCGGTCCGTCAGGATCGGGAGGCCCATTACCTGCCGCCCGGATCACCAAGACCGTCCTCACTCTCGAAGGCCGTAGTGTTCGGCGCACCCGAGGTCGTGCAGCTGGACCTGCCTCAGTTGACTGAGGATCAGCCCGCGCATCGGCCGTTTGTCGCGGCCCATGCTGTTCCCTGGCCGGGGGAGATGGCAGTGTTTCGCAGCCCGTCGACAGACGGGTTTGAGCTACTGACCACTTTTGGCGGCCGGGCACGTATCGGCGCGCTGGTCTCGGATTTTTATGCTGGTCCCACATCACGGTTCGATCTCGGCAATGCGCTCGTTGTTGATCTGCTCTCTGGTACGCTGGAAAGTGTCACGGACTTGACGCTGTTCGGTGGGGCCAATGCGCTGGCCATCGAGAGTGCGCCCGGCACTTGGGAAATCGTGCAGGCGAGCGCTGCTGAGTTGATCGCGCCGGGCCGTTATAGGCTGACGCGCCTGCTGCGCTGCCAGCGCGGCACCGAGGGCGCGATGGGCAATCCGGCTCCGATCGGCGCGCGGGTCGCGGTGTTGGGCGACGCTCTGGCGTCATTGCCGATCGCCGAGGCCGATCTCGGGCTTCCGTGGAACTGGCGCATCGGCCCGGCAAGCCGCTCTGTCAACGACGAGACCTATGTCGCCAAGAGTTTTACGCCAGTTGGTGCCGGTCTGCGGCCATTCTCTGTGGCCCATGTGGAGCAGCCATGGCGGGGGCCGCGCACGCCCGGCGATCTGACGATCCGCTGGACGCGGCGGTCCCGGGCCCTCGCAGCCGACAGCTGGGGCGCGGTGGAGGTGCCGCTGATCGAGGAGGTCGAAGCCTACGACGTCGAGATCCTCGATGGCAGCACGGTGAAGCGGGTGCTGAGCGTGACCACAACAAGCGCAATCTACACAGCCGCCCAGCAAACGGCCGACTGGGGTGCGCTGCTGGGACCCGGCGACACGCTCGACATCCGCATCTTCCAGCTCTCCGCCCTGATCGGGCGGGGTGCGGCCAAAACCGTCACGCTAACCTTCTGAAGGCCAACCCATGTCCGACACCACGACCAATCTGCTACTGCCCTACATCCTCGCGGCGCAGGCCCAGAAGCATGTCACCCATAACGAGGCGCTTCGGCTGCTCGACGGGCTCGTCCAGCTTTCCGTCCTCGACCGCGACCTGACCGCGCCGCCCGGCAGCCCTGCCGATGGCGACCGCCATATCGTGGCGAGCGGCGGGACCGGTGACTGGACGGGGTGGGACCTGAACGTGGCGCTGTTCACGGATGGGACCTGGCTGCGCCTGCCGCCCCGGGCGGGCTGGCGTGCATGGGTTGAGAACGAGGGGCTGCTGCTGGTCTACGATGGCGCGGGTTGGATTGGCACCACGCCGGCAGATCTGCAGAACCTTGGGCTGCTTGGACTCGGCACGACAGCCGATGCCGCCAACCCGTTCTCCGCCAAGTTGAACGCGGCGCTCTGGACCGCCAAGACCGTGGCCGAAGGCGGGACCGGCGATCTGTTCTACACCATGAACAAGGAAGCGGCGGGCGACGATCTCGGCCTGACCCTGCAGAGCGGTTTCGTGACAAAGGCGCTCGTCGGTCTCTTCGGCTCCGACAGTTTCCGCCTCGCGGTTTCGGCCGACGGCAGCACCTTCTTCGACGGTCTGATCGTGGACAACGCCACCGGCATCGTCGAGCAGCCGCAACTGCCGCGCTTCAAGGCTTACACGAACTATGACAACTACGTGGGCGTTGGAGCCTGGACAAAGATCGGCCTGAATAACACCGACTACAACGACCAAGGCGCATTCGATTCTGGGACCAGCCTCTTCACCGCACCCGTCGACGGCACCTACCTCTTCGGCGCCACACTTCTCTACAAGATCAACGCCAGCGCCACGGCCCGCATGCGCGGGCGGCTGGTGCTGAACGGTGCGACAGAAATCCGGGGCTCCTTCGGAGAGAGTTCGGCCACCCATGTTTCGTTGGCCACATCCATCTGGCTTCAGACCATGGTGCCGCTGAGCGCAGGCAATACCGTCGAGCTTCAGGGGTATTTTCGGGTCGCGGACGGCTACTTCGCCGCCGATCACACGTCCTTCTGGGGCTGCAAGGTTGGCTGAGCGGCGGGAGGATTGACCCATGACACCACCCCGATCCGACCAGGGTTTCGTACGCATGCCAGACGCCGAGTTCGAGGCCATGCTGGCACGCGCCGCTGAGAAAGGCGCCAAGCGCGCGCTTGCCGATGTTGGCCTCGATGGTGAAGAGGCCGCGCTGGACATCCGTGATCTGCGGTCGCTGCTCGATTGCATCCGGCTGGTGCGCCGCACCGCCATGCAGACCGCCGTCCGCATGATCACCACCGGCGTGATGCTGGCGCTGCTCGCGGGCATCGCGATCAAGCTCAAGATATTCGGCGGCGGTCCTTAGCCGCCCATCGCGACAACTCACGCACCACCCTGAACCCGCCCATGTGGCGGGTTTTTTCGTTTTTGGAGGAAACCATGACCACGACCTTTTACGACCATTGGCGCGACCTGCCAAAAAGTGCCTGGCGCTGGACCAACTTCTCGCCCGCCGAAATTGCCTGCCGGGGTACCGGCAAGCTGCTGATCAACGAGCCCGCGCTCGACAAGCTGCAGGCGCTGCGGGACCGGCTCGGCAAGCCGCTGATCGTCCGTTCGGCCTATCGGAGCCCCGAGCATAACCGCGCCGTTGGCGGCGCAACCCGCTCGAAGCACATGGACGGCGCGGCCTTCGACATCGCCATGTCGAACCATGACCCGGTGGCGTTCGAGGCGGCGGCGCGGGCAGTCGGCTTTCTTGGGTTCGGGTTCTATCCGCGCTCGGGGTTCATGCATGTCGATCTTGGCCCGGCGCGGCAGTGGGGTGAGCGCTTCCCGGTCCGCGCGACAGCCTTTGCTGCGGAAACTCAGCCAGCGCGCGAGGTCTTGGCCGATAGCCGCACCATGAAAGGTGGCGGAGCGGCCGGAGTGGCGACGCTGGGTGCGGCGGGAGTTGAGGTGGCGCAGAATGTCCTGGCTGACACGCAGGACGCCATTCTGCCGCTCGTCCCTTATCTAGACACGCTGCGTTGGGTGTTCATCGCCGTCGCGCTCATTGGCATCGCGGTCACGATCTATGCCCGGCTTGATGATTGGAAGCGGGGGAAGAGATGATCGCGACCATTTTCGGCGGGATCGCCGCCAGCCCATCGGCGCGGGCCGCTTTGCGCTATGGAGCTATGGCTGTCGCCATCGTCCTGTTTCTGCTTTCGATCCGCCGTTCCGGCGAGCACGTCGGGCGGATTGCTGAACGTCTCGAAATCTCGGAGAAGACCAATGCAATCCAACGCCGGATGCTGGAGGCCACGGCTCGTCGTCCTCGTGATCGCGACGAACTGGTTGACCGGCTGCGCAACGGCGGGTTTTGAAGCGAACGGCTTGGCGGCATGTCCGCCGGTCGTGGAGTACAGCAGGGAGTTTCAGGCGCGGGCGGCCGAGGAGATGGCGATGCTGCCGGACGGATCGGCAGTCGTCGAAATGATGGGTGACTACGCAGTAATGCGGGAGCAAGTCCGCAGCTGCGAATAGAAGCAGAGCTGCTTTCCGGTTTTCAGATCGATCTGCAGTGCACCGGTCACTCGGAGTGTACTCTTTCCTTTTCGACAACTTCAAGTTGCCTGCTGTTCAAAGGAAGCCATGCTGCCAGAAGCTGAACCGTTGCCGCGAATAGGTCGGCTTGCGCCGTAGACACTCCCAAACCACTGCGGTCCGCTATCCAGCATTTATCAACTGGTCCCGTATTGCAGCGTCTCGGATCACATCAGCATGGAACTTCACCTGGCCGCCTGCTCTGGCAGATACGAAGCCACCAGTCTCGCGCAAAGGTTGTAACTACTTCACCACGCGGGATGGTTCCACGTCAATCACGCATGCAACCGCGCGTATGTTATAATTTGCCTTGAGACACGCCAAAATCAGCCTCTGTGAACCCTCTTTCGACTTCGCCCAAAATCCTCTCCACTAGCGAACACGACCTTGCGAAGACTTCTACTATCTCTTGCGCAGGGCCAGAACAACCTGCTGAGCAGCTTGTGCAACTGAAAACTGACGTTTAAACAAGCGCACACAGCGATCTGGCAACAACTGGTCTTCATCAAGCCGATCGATTAATGCGATGCAGTGTTGTTCAAGGTCGAAAAGTTTGTTGGTCTCGCAAACCTCGCCCACGTCTTCGCTCCTGATCAAATCTGCAAGGTCGTTCCCGGCGTTAATACTGGCGAGAACTGGAAGGCCATTTTGTAAATAGGACAGCAACTTACCTGGAATGTTGTGCGACTTGTGACGGGGATCCAACGCGACCATCCCAGCATCACACTGGTTGTATAGATCCTGTATTTGGTCTGGTTCAATCTCATCAAAAAAAAGTACGTTGTCGAGATCCCGCATGACGGCTAGCTCCTCTAGCTCTTTACGGCGGTCACCTCGACCAACAAACAGAAAACCGATGTCGCGGCGAAACCTCATCCTTTCAGCGAGATCTAGCAAAATGTCCATGCCTTGCGCGATCCCCATATTGCCAGCGTATATTAGAATTTTTCGACCGGCGAGGGGCGTTTCCTTGATCTTTATCGGACACCGATCGCTGGATGGATTGTCGAGCCAATTTTGCAATACTTCAAGCGAACGGCCCTCACGAGCCTTATGCCATGGTTCGAAATACCCCAAATTCCCCGGGCTTTGCACGCCGATGACATCGGCCACGGCGTATTGTTGACGGGCGATCAATTTGAAGAAACGATAAGCCAACCCACGTCGCAAAATACCGACATCGACGGCCCACTCAGGGAAAATGTCACGGATGATCAAATACCCCTTGCAGCCACTCTGTTTCTTCAATTTGCGCACAAGATGACCGTGGAAAATCGACGGTGAATACCAAACGATCCCCTCCCAGCGCTGCCCCACGAGCGGGCTGCGCCGAAGGTTTCGATACATTTTTCTGGGCATAAGAAATTCGTTGACGCCACGCCTGATTTGGCTGATGCCCCTAATCCTCGGTGCTCTCAGGCGCAGGACCTGCCCACCCTCGTAGTTCTCAAGCTCCCAAGGTTGCTCGAGATCCACGCTAGGAGCGAGCACCGTGAGGTCATGCCCCTGTCGAACAAGTTCACGCGCCAGATCACGCAATTGAACTGCGCCGGAGTTGCGCACCGGTGGAAATGAATCGGAGATCAGGACGAGTTTCACAGCTGGGCTCAGTATTTTTTCCAGACGACGCGGTTCACGTAGTCGGTGTAACTGAGGATGATCCGTAGTACCTTGTCACTGACGTTTGGCATAGAGTAATCCTCTACCAGGCGAAGACTACGTGCAGGGCCACGATCCTGATCAGCCAGCACAGCAAGCGCTTGGCGAACACGGTCAACTTCAACACCCACCATCATCACACTCGCTTCTTCGACGCCTTCCGGACGTTCGTGCGCTTCGCGTAAATTGAGCGCCGGAAAGTTCAAGATAGAACTCTCTTCGGTTATGGTGCCGCTATCGGAAAGCGTTGCTTTGGCGTTTTTCTGCAAATGGACGTAGTCATGGAATCCGAGCGGTTTGAGCAGTCGGACCTGCGGGTGGAATGGAAGCCCAAAGGCGTCGATGCGCTTTTGCGTTCTCGGATGAGTAGATACGATCACTGGAATGTTGTGGTCTTCCGCGATGGCGTTCATAACCGCGACCAGCTTGGCGAAGTTTTTGTCGCTGTCGATGTTTTCCTCGCGGTGGGCGCTGACAACGAAATAGTTTTCCCGTTCGAGCCCTAGCCGTTCCAGAATTGTCGAGGCCTCGATCTGTGGCAGGTAATGGTGCAGGACTTCGAACATCGGGCTGCCGGTCTTGATGACCAGGTCAGGATGTAACCCCTCGCGCAGCAGGTAGTCGCGCGCAATCGTGCTGTAGGTAAGGTTAATATCAGCGGTGTGGTCGACAATGCGGCGGTTGATTTCTTCCGGCACGCGAAGATCGAAGCTGCGATTGCCCGCTTCCATGTGAAAGACCGGGATCTTTCGGCGCTTCGCCGGTATCGCAGCAAGGCTGCTGTTGGTGTCGCCAAGGATCAGAACTGCCTCAGGCTGTTCGGCGGACAAGACCCGGTCGACGCTGGAAATGACGTTGCCGATTGTATTGGCCGCGCTGGTGCTGCCCTCGGCGCTGTTCAGGAAATGGTCGGGTTTTCGGATTCCGAGATCATCGAAAAACACCTGGTTCAATTCATAGTCATAGCTTTGGCCGGTGTGGACCAGCAGGTGGTCACAGTAGCGATCAAGCTGCTCTATCACTCTGGAAAGCCGGATGATCTCGGGTCGGGTTCCCACGATTGTCATTACGCGCATTTTTTTCATGGCTTCCTCGAAAAATTTTGATGCCCGACGCAGCTGGCCCGGTGGGCAAGCCACGACCGCGAATGGCCTTGGATTGACACACCGGACAGCCCGGTCAGGCGTCGATCACCGCGTTGGCGTGGTATTCGTCGTGCATGGCCTTGACCAGCTCAGGCCACGGTTTCGGCGCGAACCCCGTTGCCGTCTGGAACCGGTCCGAATTGAGTGAGCGGTCGATGATGAGCTGATCATCCGGGATGATTGAGATGTTTTTCTCGTAGGTTTCGGCGACGAGACGCAACAGGTCATACTTGTTGATCGGGTCGACCGACAGATGGTAGAGGCCACGTAGCTCCGGGTTGGGGATCACGAATTCGCGGACGACACGCGCAACCTCGATCGTCGGCAGGCCGGAAAAGATCGCATTCCTGAACCCTTTGACCTCGCCCGACTGGCTCAGGAACCAATCCACAAGACTCTTGGCACTGGTCAACTCGTGCCCAATGATCGACGTCCGCAGTGTGACGGCGTTTTCATAGTCGACCTCGCCAAGGTATTTCGTGCGACCATACAGGTCATAGGCGTCGGGGAAGTCATCTTCCTTGTATTGGCCACCCTTGCCAGAGAACACACAGTCAGTGCTGAAATGCACGAGCCGGGCGCCGACCATGCTGCTGTATTTCGCCAAACGATGCGGCAGGCCCGAGTTGATCGCCAGGCTTTCGAGATGGTCGTTGGCGTTCGGCAGTTGTTTTATGATCCCGACACAATTGACGACAAGATCCGGCCGGACGGTCGAAAATGCGGTTAGCAGACCGGTCTCACCCTCTAGATGGATATTGGGAATCAGGGCATCGCGAAGTTCCGGTGCAAAATGCTTTGCCCCGCCGGCGCCGCGAATGGTCCCGAATGTTTCGAAGCTCTGATCCGCGCTGAAGGCCCGGAATAAGGTTGAGCCGAGCATTCCGGTCGCGCCGACTATGAGGATCCGCACCTTTCGTAGTTCTGTCATCTATTTGTTTCCTATTAGACTGTCGTTGCCCGAGAAATTGACCAGATCATTCCTCTGGATCGACATGTTCCCCGCGCACCGTGTCTTGCATAAACCGGAGCTTCATGAGCAAGGTTTGCATTTCTTTTACATCAAGCCGCGTAGTGTTGTGAGAGGTATACTCGGTTGCTTCAGAGATCTCGATTTCGCCCTGTTCAAAAAATTTGCCATAGTTGAGATCACGCAGGTCCGGGGGCACCCGATAATAGTCTCCCAGGTCTTGCGCAGCGACCATTTCTTCTCGGCTCAGCAGCGCCTCGAACAGTTTCTCGCCATGACGGGTGCCGATGATATCGATCCGGTGTTCGGGGGCGCCGAGGAGGTCGGTGAGGGCTTTCGCCAAGGTCTTGATTGTGGCGGCCGGAGCCTTCTGCACGAAAATCTCACCCGCGCGGCCGTTCTCGAAGGCAAAAATCACGAGATCGACGGCGTCGTCGAGGGTCATCATGAAACGGGTCATCGACGGGTCTGTGATTGTGATCGGCTTGCCCGCCCGGATCTGATTGACAAACAGCGGAATAACCGAGCCGCGCGATGCCATCACGTTGCCGTAGCGGGTGGCGGAGATCACCGTATCGTTGCTCGACCGGGATTTAGCGACGATCACCTTTTCCATCATCGCCTTGCTGATGCCCATTGCATTGATTGGATAGACCGCCTTGTCGGTGCTCAGGCAAACGACCCGCTCCACACCGGCCTGAACTGCAGCCTCCAACACGTTCTCTGTGCCGAGCACGTTGGTCTTGACGGCTTCAAGCGGGTAGAACTCGCAGGATGGCACCTGCTTGAGCGCCGCAGCGTGGTAAATGAAATCAACGCCGCGCACGGCGTTCAATACCGATTGGAAATCGCGCACATCTCCGATGTAGAACTTGAGCTTGTCGCTCTTGTACTTCTTGCGCATGTCATCTTGTTTCTTCTCGTCTCGACTGAAAATGCGGATTTCGCGTAAATCGGAGTCAAGGAAACGGCGCAGAACGGCGTTGCCGAACGAGCCGGTGCCGCCAGTGATGAGGAGGGATTTGTCGGTAAACACGCTAGTAGCCTCTTGAGTGTTAGATGGTTTGAAACTTTTGGGTGACGATACGCATTTGCATACCGGAACTCGCCAGGACAGGCACGCACAGCGGTGCAGGCACTCCGATTGTGCCGACAACACATATGCCTGCCCCTGCGGGCATTGCAGCGACTCGAGCTTTGTCTTTCCTTCGTCCCGTATCCGATTTCATATGACGAAACCGTTTCCGTAGGCGTATATGTTTTTGATGTAGTCAATGGTCTTGAATGAAAAATAGGACAATAGAAGAATAAAAAATGGATTCATCAACTGTTTGTTCTTGGCGGCAATAAACAGAAGCGTAACGAATCCGATCATATTGACCCTTTCCGGCCCCAGCAAGGCCACGGAAATGGCGATCGGGGCCATATATGCCAGAAGAGTTCCGAAGCGAATAGAGAGCACAAGAGCCAATGCAATCAGGCCGAGAAGTCGAACGAAATCGCTAATTTTAAAGGTATTTACAGCCGAGTAGTGTTCCACTTTAAATGTGATCGACGCGCCGTAGTGTTCCATGATGTAGTATACGCCAAAAGCGGCAACAATCGTCAGAGCGACGAAAGGTACGAGGGTCGATAGCTTCTTGAAATCTTTGACGCGCATTTCGGCAAATCTACCGAGAAACAACGACGCATAGTTGATGAACATCTGAAAGTGAAAAAGCGGAGTAAGAAGTCCTGAGACAATGCTGATTTTCCCAGGAAACGCGAACAGCAGAGCAAAGAAGAGGTACCCGAACTTGAGGCGTTCGGCCGACGTGAGCAATACAACAAAGTAGAAGTTGGTCACGACAAATAAAAATATGATCGGGTTTGCTCCGGAATTCTTCATGGCCAGACCGACTGCCATGGTCAGGAGAACGTTGGATAGCGCGATATACGTATTCTTTTCGAAACCTAAATTCACAAATATCCAGGAAATGTAGCCATAAAGGGGCTCTGCGCTTCCGGTATTGATAAGTTGCAACTCCGTCACGGCAGAAAATGGAGCCTGCTTCAAGGAGTGGTAGAAGTTTATATAGAAGATTTGGTCGCCATTGATGTAATGGGCTAGGAGGGATTGGGACGAGATATATACCAGGATCGAGACCGACAGGATCAGGGCATACCACAAAAAGTTGCTTTTCCTGACGACGAGCAATCTCCTCATCTTAATACCAAGCGCAGGAGATTGCCTATTGGTTTGGTAAACTGTCACATCTCGCCTTTGCATGGAAACTCCTACGCTTCTTCGAAAAGCATCAAGGGGTACGGGCTAAATCAAAATTCCGCATGTAGTCTTCAAAGCTACCACTCATTTTTTCCATCTCGATATTGAGGCGCCGCTGCGCGGCGAAGATATCGTCGAGGCCTCCCTCATATCTTCTCCCGCCTGCGGCGGTGGGCCGGAGAAGTCGTTTTGCCAAGTATACATATCGGTCCCGACGAACCTTACGCTTTTCGTGGTCCACCGCTGACTGGAATGTCAATAGGGCCTGGGACAAAAGGTCGGCGGCTTCCCAGGTTGCGCTTTCGATTTCTGCGTCAAACTCAGGATGGCGCGCGCGACAGAGCGCCAGAAAATGAACGAAATTGAACTTTTGCAATTGATCCGGAGCCAGCGCGATGAGGCTTGTCAGCCCTGCATGCGCCCAGACGGTTTCCACCGAGAAGAATTTGGGCACACCGCGTGCCCAACCTGAGTGTTCGAAGCTGCTGGTCTGGCTCTCGGATAACAGCGCTCCCTTGTGGGTGTTCATCGCGCTGCGGCCGGAATTGCTCTTGGCCGAAGCACCGGGAATCGTCAGCGGGATATCGATCTCGATATACCTTTCAAGAATACACGCCAAGGAGACTGCACCGGACATGTCCGGACTGCTGCCATGAAAATAGGCGCCGGTGCGTTCCTTGACCTGTTCGAGTTTCTGCCGCTTGATCAGCCCGTGGTAGCAGCGGGGTGTTTCATGTGTTCCCTGCAGACCGCGATCGAGCAGCGCTTCGAGATCGGCGGCGGCAATCCGCCATTTGGGAGGCTCCAGGCGGCGGGGCAGGTAGAGTCTGCTCGCATGCCCGGCCCCGACCAGCTTGGAGCGGAAATCCGGCCACGCGTAGTTCGCGAGAATGCGGTGTGAAATCGCGCCAACGTCCTTTTTTGCGGCCCAATTAACGGCGTCAAAAAGGCTTTTCGACACGCCATCGTCATCGCCGATGATGCAGACATAAGTGCCTCGGGCCGCGGCCACTGCGGAATTGTGGTTTTCCGTCAGGTTCGACGGACCCTCAGGCCGGATTAGCACCAAACGCGGATCATTCCGCAATTCGGGCCGCTCGGCCAGAAATGCAGTGAGGCGACCGTCGGAGCTCGTGTCCGAAACCACCAGTTCGAAATCCCTTGACGGATAATCCAGAATACCCGCGATTGCCGGACCGGCATATTGCGCGCGGTTATGTGTTGGCATCACGATTGACAGTATCGGCGGTTTGGTCATGGCTTGGTCCCGGAATAGTTCAGGCGACGGATGTGGTCGGAAACCGTCTGTGGAGTGTTTATGCGCCGAAATAGCTCACGAATGGCTATTTTGCGAACTCGCCCGTCCGCAGTTTTTCGACAAAACAGACGACTTGATCCCGCTTGAGTATCGCGACGTAAAGCGAAAACAGTATCCAAACCAGAAGCGAAACGGATGTGGAAAATACTGTCGTGATCACGAGGAAGACCGCGAGAGCCCCTATCTCCCAAAACGTATTTGCCGAGAACCGACCACCCATTTTCTGGCGAAGATAGAACTCGCAGGCATAGACACAGACGAAAACGGTGAAAAGGGTTGCAAAGACAATACTGGCGAGTGCACCAGTCGACAAGAACATGGTTGTCGAAAGCACGCAAACGACGACCAGAGCCGACAGGTTCGCGAAAAGCATCGGAGTCTCCAGACGCAGCGCCTTGAAAAATGTGTTGTTCACGAGAGTCATCTTGCCCTGAAGCACGATAACGACGAACATCGGCGCCAAAAATTCGATAACCTGCTGGTATTTTACGAATACGTGATCTATGGCCAACACCGCCGGAAAAAAACCGCTGAGCATAAAAAACAGCATCACCAGGAATGCATTATTCGTCTTTTCGAAATAGCTGCTATAATTGGCTCTCGGCAATCGTTTGAGCGCGGGATACACGACCACGCTCAAGGCTGAAACGCTTACGAAAACAATGCTCGCGATCGAGACGGCAAAAGCGTAGTGCGCATAACTTTCGATGCTTCCGCTATATTCGACGATGATCCGCCCGGCACCGAAGATGAGCATCCCGCTGAGATTCGCAATCAATAACTGCGATCCGGCCCCCAAACTGCTTCGGAATTCTCTGAAACCCTCGGACACCGCGGCCACCCCGCCGAAAAAAAGTTGACGGTATTGGTACAATAGAAAAATAAGAAGAAGGTATTTTGAAATGAGGTCCATGATGATGAGATAGTAAAAGTTTCTCAGGTCATCAAAAACAAGTCCAAACAGACACAGAGTGAAAAATATTTTATCCGCTGAGACCAGATAGGAATAGGCACGCAATTCGTTGACGGCCTGAAGGGTAAGGCCGATGTTTGCGATTACGCCCAGAACGATAACATTGAGTGCGATAGCTGCAAAAATGACTTGTCTCGGAAAATCTTCGTTCAGCCCAGCAAATACGAGAAAACCGGTGCACCCGGCTGTGATCAGGAGCAGATAGAACAAATTTGCCATCCGGAGCTTCGCGAACGGCAAATCCTGAAGGTCGAAACCGCCGTATTTCAGATAAAGCCCGTCGGTGTAGCCCAATGTCGTGACGCCGACATAAAGCGTATAAAAGAGATAGATCTGCCAGTACCCGTAATCCGAAATGCTAAGGGTCGCAGGAATAGCAAATGCCTTGACGAACCCGGTTGCCAGGACGATCATTTGTGAGCCAAAGACAAAGATGGCGTTTCGGACAAAGCTGGTACTTTTGTGTCTGGTCACGAGCGTCGTTCTTCAATTAGCTTGGTGAGGCATGGTATCGGTCGTCAACGATGTGGCCCGATCTCAGCTCTTGCCAGGTTTTCCGACGGCTTTGACAAACAAATCTACGGTCCTGGCCGCCGTTCCCGAGGTCCGGGCATAATGGTGAGAAAACTCCCGGGCACCGTCGCGACGTTGACTTTTCTGCTCGACCGTCATGGCCGCAAATTTATCCAGCTCTTGTCGCCAGGTTTCTGTTTCATCTAGAGGAATCGCCAAAATTGCTCCGGATTCTTGTGTTTGCCAGGGTGTTCTATTGCTGATGATGACGGGCGTTCCCGCCCGAAGGGATTCGAAAACGACGTGCCCGAAATTCTCTCCATGCGTCGGAAAGGCAAAAAGATCGTAGTCGGCGAAAGCAGAGGAAACCTTTTCCGGATGGAGCGCGCCCTTATAGCTTACACTGACATTCTTAGGCATGTCCGAAACGAGGGCCTGGCAACGATCCCAATATTCTGTATCTTCAATCGGCCCAAAAATGTCCAAGTCGATTCGTGCGGATGTCCCGGCAAGGATCCGCAGCAACTGATCGAGGTTCTTCATGGGCGAAATGCGCGAAATGAATGATACGCGGAGCTGCCCGCTCGGCCTGGGCGACACTCGTCCGACCGGTGAAGGATCGAAGTTCACTTCGACGGGGTCCTCGGCCACGCCGACGTTGGCGCCGGGAAAGCAGCGCAGGATGTCGTCTTTTTCCGCCTCAGTTGAGGCGTGCCAATGAATGTCGCGATAGAGCCCAAGCGTGCGAACCAGAGAGAGGAACATCTTTTTCTTGATTCGTTTCAGGGCCAGAGCGCCGGAAGAGAATTCTCCCCGCGGCGCCAGTAGGATTGGAAGGTGCCGGTTCTGCCAGCGGGACCAAAGATATATCTGGATCGTCGACCGGAAGCCGAAGAAACTGTTCAAATAGAGCAGGTCGCAATCGAGCGAGGCCATGGCCTTCTTCAAGCCTTTCACGCCAAACTCTTCAGGGCTGGCATAGTATATGGGCCCGTATTCTGTTTCGGTCCAAGTATCTGCCTGAATAGCATCATATCGCACATTGGACCCGAGATCTCGGTCGCGTGTAAAGACTGCGATGTCGGCGGATTCAGTCAACTGCTTGCGCATGTTTGCGATCGTGCGAATAGGTCCGCCCCCTTGAAAACCAGGCAGGAAATAATCGACAACACAAAGAACTATGACTGGACCGTCTGTCATGACCAGTATGCGGGCTCAGCCCCCTCACTGGGACCGGCATGTCTGCAGGGAAAACGATGCATAAGGATGTTGCGCGCAAGTATTGCGAACGCATGCCACACCGCCGCTCCAAGCAGTTCTTGATGTTCCTCCGTCGCGTCGATCGGGCGACAAAAAAAACGTGCGGTATCGGTGACAAGTGTCCGCCTTTGACCAAAAGAGTCTTTAGAACTGGTCGAAAAGTGTCCAATTGGAACAATCAATTGCAATTTCCTTTAACATCTCTTGGACGCCGCCGGCATTAAAGCAGCTCTACCCAAGCGGCATTTCGCAGTTTTTCGTGAATAATGGTTCACCAAGCGGGTTGTGAATGCGCTCAAGGCGGCTTTTGGCTTGCGTTGGCATCCAGATCGATTTGAAGCGCCTCAATCTCTTCTTTGAGCGCCTCATACTCTTCCATCTTCCTAACCCAAAACGCTCGCGTCAGCGCTGCCTTTCGCGCAATCCCCTTCGGCGTTAAAACGTAGGCATATCGTCGCTTGTCTTCTGCCGCCGTGAAATTCCCCAGCTTCACAAGCCCTTTGTCGATCAAGGCGTTCAGTACGTAGTGGATCCCGCCTACACTGACGCCAACTGCCTCAGCCAGCTCACGTTGGGACATTTCCGGATTATCTTGCAGAAGGCGAAGCACGCGAAAATGCGTGTCCTCCTGCAGCTTGGTGCGCTTGCTGGTCATTTCAGGATTTTCTCAAGCTACCGCACAAGGCCTGCCCGCGGGGCGCCTTGTTGGATGCAAAGGTGATGATGAGAATAGATTCCACATCGCTCAGTTTCGAGCGTTAGCAAATGCTGCGCGCGCAAACAAGAGGGAATTTCAGAATTTCAGAGGTTTTCGTCACTTCGGACGCTGAAGTAGCCACCAACCCTCAGGGGCTGGCCCAACCAGAGGGGGACCTCACTTACTCCGAGGACATCGGCGGGCCTTCAAAAGCGCCACCAACAGATGGCCTGGATATGTGACCAGTTCATAACTGAACGACTTCGTCAGCACAAGGCTGATTCATGGCTGCCGTTGTTCGTCGGCACCGAGCGAGGTGTGGCAGCTGACCCACGAGACTCGGCCCTATGTCGCTTGGAAAACAGTCAATTTGAAAGATATACTGCAAGCTGATCCTGAGCCGAGCCCATCACCCGAGTTGGCCATTCTGTCCCGGGAGAGATGCCGCGTTACTGTCGTCTTTCGCCAGTTGGGCTTGTGCTGTCACTTCGGCGGCGGTTGGTCCATCCTCCCGCTCAGCCTGTTCCACAGCCTCTTCCATGCTGACTGTATTCAGCACCAGTTCGAACTGCTCGAGGATCTCTGACGCATGTCGCGCCACGTAGGACCGGACGGCCTCGTTCTCCATCAGCTTTTTCAAGTAGCCCTTAGCAACGACCAGGTTCAGCAACTCGGACCCGTAGTTTTCCTCAGCATGCTTGTACTTTTCCTGCACTTGGCTCATTTCGCGTTCGAGCTTCACGATCTGTTCCAGAGGATCACCCTTGGGCTGTTCTGGCTGCGGCGGCTTGTAGTCGGTGCGTTGTTCCGGCGGCGTTGCTTTCAGCAGGGCGTCCGCATGCGCCGCTGTGATCGTGTTTGCGGCGATCATCAACTCTACCGCCTCAATCTGCCGAGCAGCTTTCATTTTGCGCAGATGCCGGGTCACATCGGGCGTGAACTGGTGGTCCTGCAGCAACTCCACCGCCTTGGGACAGATCCCGTGCAGCAGGTTGATGCGGCTGTTGATGGTTGAGAGGTTGACGTTGAAGGCCCGCGCCAGCCTTTCCTTGCTGACACCTTTGTCGATGGCACGGCGCAGCATGTAGTGCTCCTGCACCGTCGAGAGCCGATTGATCCGGTGATTGTAGGTGTAGGTCTCGAAATCTTTGGCGATCAGGCAGGGTGCGGTGTCCTGTCCCAGTTCCTTCAGCGCCAGCACCCGCAAATTACCATCGAGCAGCAGAAAACCCGCCGCCTCCGGATCTGGTTTGATGACCGACAGCGGCTCGATCAATCCGATCTCCCGGATCGAGGACACGATCTGCTTGAACTTGCGCGTGGTCATCACACCGTCCGGCACTTTTTTGGAGGGCATCAGCTCTTCGAGCGGGATCTGGAAGGTCTCGAGATCAAACCCGAGCGTCAGATTCAACGGGGCCTTGGGATAGGGCGCGTCGCTGTCATCGGCGTCAGGCTGGGGAAAGGCTCCGGGGTAAAGAGGCTTCACAGTGCTGAGGTCATTCATGGGTTCATCCTTTCGATGGGTCAGGCGGTTTCAATGCGGTCGGCGAGGTATTTCGGCAGGCTGTCGAGGCCTTCGGCGCGCAAAAGCGTCACGAAGTGCTCATCGGCAAAAAGGCGTTTCAGACCCTGGACCACCAAGAGCAGTTGCTGGTGCGCGTGATCGGCTTTCAGCATCAGCTTGTGCTGGCGGGCGACCTCGCGTTGATAGGTCTTGACCAGTGAATGCGCCGAACTCGGCAGCTTCGGGCGATCGCCGCCGGTTTTCGGGCCCTTTTCGCGGCGCTTTTCGATCAGCCGCTTGGCATCCGTGATCTGGTGCCCCTTGAGCTGGCCGGTCTTGTAGGCCTCTTCCAGCATGTCGCCCAAGTTTTCATCGTCATGCTTGGCGCGGGCGATCTCGAGGGCGGTTGTGAGTGGGATGGTGCCGTTTTGCACCGCCTCGATCAGGCGCTCCTCGCCTTTTTCCAAAAGGAAGACGATGTCGCGCACATATTTTTCCGACAAACCCGTGCGGGTGATGATGTCGTCGATGGTGTAATCTCGGGCCAGCAAAAGCTCGATGTCGGCCAAAATCTCCAGCGGCCGATGGCCCCGCCGGGCGATGTTTTCGGCCAGCGACATGATGAAGGCGTCCTCGTCGGTCACATTCACCACCAGCGCCGGGATGTGGCTTTCGCCCAGCAGGCGGAAGGCGTTCAATCGGCCCTCTCCGCAGACGAGCAAATAGGCGGGCGCCCCATCAGCACCCTCGCGCTCTGTCACCGTGATCGGCTTTTTCAGACCAATGGAGCGGATGTTTTCGACGATCTCCTCGAAGACCTTCATGTTGCGGTCCCGCGAATTCAGGACATCGATCCGGTCGATGGGGACGAGCGTGACGCTCTCGGGTGTGTCAGTCATCATGGGTATGGTTTCCTTCTTTGATGTGACTGTTCATGTTTTGTACTCGCGTTGATTTTCATAAGCCCTCTCCTCATCCCCATTTCCGGCGAATGCCGACCCGCTCGGCCATGCCGTAGAAAAAGCCGAGGTCCTCGAAGCGGAAGGCCTCGAAGGCGATGCTGGTGCGATTGCAGAGCCGGATTTCCTGTCGGGGAAGATCGAGCCAAGGCAGAAGGTAGTAATCGAGCTCCTCGCGATTGTCGGGATCAAGCCGCACGGCCAGTGTCACATCGGCCTGATAGCGCATCGGGTCAAACCGGATCCGCCACCGCAGCTGGCCGTCGCCTTGTGGCTGACAGCGTGCGAGAACCAAGCTGACAACCATCTCGCCGTTGATGGTCAGCAGGTCGGTCTTGGGATCACGAGCAACCGTGCCACCCACCTCGGCAATTGCCGCCTCCGTGCGCGCGATGATCTCCGGGTGCATCCCGCGCAGGCGCTTGTTCAGCGCTATGCGCTCCTGATCCCGATCCGAGCGATAGCCAATCATCTCATAGGCGCGCGCGAGAGACCCAAACCTGTTGCGATAGTCCGAGGACGACGGCATGTCCGGCGTCTGGTCGATCAGAACCCCTGAAAGCTGGCCGGCGTCCGCATAAAGCCGTTTCAGATGATCTAGCAGCTCCTCGTCCGACAGACGGGCAGACCGCGCCGTGATGATTTCCTGCGCGGTCAGGAAAAACTCGAGCGGCACGATCCCCTCGAAGGCGCCTTCCTTGCGCACCCACATATCGGGTGGGTTGTCCACATGCAGCTTCTTCAGCTTGAAAGAGGAGCGGTTGTAGACGTTGTTGCCGATGTATTTCTCATTGGTCAGAACGGTGCGCACCGTGCTGGAATTCCATGGCCGGTCCAGATCGGTTGTGACACCTTCCTCGTTCAGGCGGTCGGAGATCTCGCGGAAGGACAAATCCTCCTCGATCAGCCAGCGATACATCTTGTTGACCCAGGCCACTTCCTCGTCAGGCCCGGGCATCAGGATGACGCGGTCGGTCTGCAACGACTTGTGCTCGCCGCGCTTCAGCTTGCCCTTGATCTCGCCGCGCTCGTTCACAAGCACACGGCGCAAGCCAAACCCGGCCGCGCCGCCTTGGCGAAATCCCAGCTCAATCAGGCGGCACTGGCCAGCAAACACTTTGACCGACAGCTCGCGGCTGTATTCGCCGGCCATGGCGCGTTTGACGCCTTTGACGATGGTCGAGACCGGGGAGCCATCGTTTTCAAATTGTTCGGCGCAATAGGCGACATTGATGCCAGCGCGCTTGCAGATGTATTCGTAATAGGCACTTTCATCTGCGTCCTGGAAACGACCCCAGCGACTGACGTCGTAGACCAGGATCACGTTAAAATCAGCTGCGCCGGATTCCACATCTGCGATCAGCTGCTGTAAGGCGGCGCGCCCGCCGATGGAAAGGCCGCTCTTGCCGTCGTCGGCATAGGTCTTGATGATCTCGATGCCGCGCTTCTCGGCATATTCGCGAATCTTGTCGGATTGGTTGTGGGTTGAATACTGCTGGTGCTCCGTCGACATGCGCACATATTGCGCCGCCCGAAACTCGGTAATCTCGCCACTCCCGTCCAACTCAGCCTCCGATCCGTGTGTCTGTCGGTCGGACGTTTGCTCGGGTCACAGAGTGTATCAAGCTGATAGTGCTGGATTATCTCATTATATCAACACTTTGTGGGCGATGCGGGCCATCACCTTCATCAAAATTTCACACACCTTCCGGAAATGCTGACTTGCATCTGTTCAAGTTCGAGCGATATGTGGGCGGTAGAGTTTTAATGAGGTTGCAAGATGACATTCCACGATCGCGGCACAAGCTGGTTTCTGGCGCAGTTGAAGCCAAACTGCGCCTATATCGCGGACAAGAACCTCAAGCGCCAGGGCTTCCAGACCTTTCTGCCGATGGAAGAGGAGACAAGGCAGCGGAACGGCAAGTTCGCCACTGCCATGCGGCCACTGTTTCCGGGCTACATCTTCGTCTCCTTCGATGTGGCCCGCGGGTTCTGGCGGACGGTCAACTCGACCTATGGCATCACGCGGCTGGTGAGCTTCGGCGAGGAGCCGACGGCTGTGCCGCTGGATCTGGTCTCGCAACTGATGCTGCGCTGTGATGCGAAGGGCAAGTTGCTGCCACCCAGGCTCTTGAAACCCGGTGATCAGGTCACGCTGACCAAGGGACCATTTGCCAATTTTGTGGCAGAGGTGGAAAAGATTGCGCCGGACCGCCGGGTTTGGGTCCTGATGGAACTCATGGGCGGTCTGACCCGCGTGGCCGTCGGAGCGGATCAGCTGCGGGCTGTTTGAGTATGGCGGTGCTCCTGCAACCAGCATACTTTTTGCGATAGTGATGTCCAAATACAGAGGAAATGCACGTGCCTAAGAGAGTAATCATTACCGGAGCCAGCGGCTTTATTGGCATGCAGATTGTTCCGCGGCTGGTTTCGGCTGGGTTCGAGCTTCTCCTAGTTGGCCGAAATCCGGATAAGTTGAGCGAGCTCTTTCCTGGCGTCAAAAACTGCAGTTACTCCTCGCTTGCTGAAGCTGGGCAAGGCTTTGAATTGCTTTTGCATCTCGCCGTCCTGAACAACAACGCTCTATCTAACGCGGATGAGTACCAGAAGGTGAACGTTAATCTTCTAGAGCAAACACTAGCTACGGCCAAACGAGCCGGCGTTTCGAGATTTGTAAACATTACGACTTTTCATGCTCTGGACGAACACGGTTCAGAATACGCCCGTAGCAAACGCGCAGCGCTCGATATCCTGAAAGCCGAAGAAAACATTGCTATTACAAATGTCTTTCTACCAGCTGTTTATGGCGATGAATTTGTTGGCAAACTCTCGATCGTGAAGAAGGTGCCTGCGCTCCTGCGCCCTGCTGCCCTTACTTTCTTGACCGCGCTTTTACCGACAGTGCATGTGGATGAGCTTGCACGAGTCTTGGCTACTGATATTGGCGCCAAGCCGCAGTCAATCATGCTAGCATACTCCCAAGATCAAAACATAGTCTACAGAATTGGTAAGCGTCTGATTGATGTGTTGTTTAGCGTTGCGGTCATCACACTTGCGGGATGGATTCTAGCTATTGTTTGGGTTCTGGTCCGGTTGGGATCGTCAGGGCCTGGAATATTTGCGCAGGAGCGGGTTGGGCAGAACGGAAAGACTTTCACTTGTTATAAATTTCGGACCATGAAGACTGGAACCAAGCAAGCCGGTACTCATGAAATGACCGCTGACGCGATAACAGGCATTGGGGCTTTTTTACGAAAGACCAAGATTGATGAGTTGCCGCAAGTTTGGAACATACTTCGTGGAGAGCTAAGCCTTGTTGGGCCGAGGCCAGGCTTGCCTGTGCAGACCAAATTGACAGATGAGCGCCAAGCGCATGGTGTATTCAGCGTCCTGCCAGGGATTACTGGGCTCGCTCAAATCAACGGAGTAGACATGAGTGATCCGGAGCGGCTTGCTCGAATGGATGCGAAGTATATTGCACAACGCGGACTGCTGCTCGACTTGAAGATCGTTCTCGCGACATTCTTGGGGCGAGGGCAAGGAGATAAGGTTCGCGCTTGAGATCTGCAGGCGCGGTCAACCTGCACACCCCATTGTTTGACTGGTTCGCTGTAAGGCCCGATCGCACCGAATGACTGACGAGCTTATTCCCGCATCAATGATTACAATGGCTTAAGGGGTAGAGAGGGTTTGCGGCCAGACCCTTCCCGTCCGCCACTTGCCATTTTGTTTGATTTGATCAAGTCGCTTTAAGCGGCCTTTTTCTTTGTTTTATATTGCCCTAGATGGATTTTGCCATTGTGCTGGATTTCTTTCGATTGCGCCCATATTCTATCCTTTGGTGGTATGAAACGTGGCACTGACAGGTAAGCTAACCAAGAAACTGGTCGAGAATTTAAGTGCTGGGCGGCATGGCGATGGCGGCGGGCTGTATCTGGTTGTCGATCCATCCGGCGCGCGGCGCTGGATTGTGCGCGTCACGGTCAAAGGCCAGAAGAATCGGTTAGGCGCGCCATTACGCACCGATTTTGGCTTGGGTGGTGCCGATGTGGTGACCTTGAACCAAGCCCGCGAACGCGCGCTTGAGTATCGGCGCATGGCCAAGCAAGGTTTGAACCCACGGTTCAATGCAGCGCGCGAGATACCAACTTTCGCGGAAATTGCCCAGCAGGTGCATATCGACCGCATGCCTACCTGGAAAAACGCCAAGCACGGGCAGCAATGGATCAACACCTTGCGCGATTATGCCTTTCACAAGATTGGACGCATGCCAGTTGATAGCATTGAACAGCCAGAAGTGCTGATGTGCCTTTCCCCTATCTGGACAGAAAAGCACGAAACTGCGCGGCGCTTGGCCCAGCGCATAAAGATTGTTTTGGACGTGGCAAAGTCCAAGGGCTTTCGTTCGGGTGAAAACCCTGTGACCGCCATTCACGATGCACAAGTTTTGCCAAAGGTGAAAGCCAAGCCTAAGCACCACAAAGCAATGCACTGGCAGGCGGTGCCAGCCTTCTATGCTGATTTGCAGGCCCGTGACGCGATGGCAGCCAAAGCCCTTATGTTTACATGCCTGATTTGGACTACTTCAACAATAATCGCAAAGCGGCGCGGGTGGCACATACTGAACGCGATATTCCCTATTCGACAATGGAGCAGGCCGCACATGCGTTTCAGGCGATGCCGTTTGAAACCGAGTTCCAGAAACGCGACAAGGCGCTGTTTGCCTTCTTCATGCTGACAGGTGCGCGCGATGGTGCCGTGGCAACATTAAAGCTCAAGCATGTGAACATCGAGCTTGGGCATGTGTTCCAGGATGCGCGCGAGGTAATGACCTGACCCCCTGAAACTCCTCCGGTTTGATGTAGAGTCCGCCCAACCAAAGGACGGACAAATGAAAGCACGGTTCACGGACGAGCAGATCATTGCGATGATCAAGGAGTAGGAAGCTGGTGAGAAGACCGCCGATGTATGTCGGCGGCATGGGATCAGCTCGGCGACGTTCTACAAATACAAATCGAAGTATGGCGGCATGGAACCCTCGGATGCCAAGCGACTGCGGGCGCTGGAAGATGAGAACGTGAAGCTGAAGAAGTTGCTGGCGGAACAGATGCTCGACAATGCCATGCTGCGAGACATCAATTCAAAAAAGTGGTGACGCCCGAAGCGAAGCGACAAGCGGTGGTTCACCTGTGCGAAGCGCACGGCGTGAGCCAGCGGCGGGCGTGTGATGTGCTGCAGATTGATCGATCGACGGTTCGATATCAGTCGATCCGTGACGATGATGGCGATCTGCGTGAGGTCATAAAACGGGTTTCTCGTGAACGGCGCCGGTTTGGATATCGGCGCATCCACGTCATGATCGCGCGCGAGGGCCACATCGTGAATCATAAGAAGTTGAGGCGCATTTATGTCGAGGAGAAGTTGCAAGTGCGCCGTAGGGGTGGTCGGAAACGGGCCTTGGGCACAAGAAAGCCAATGGTGCTGCCTGATGGCCCGAACCAACGTTGGAGCCTGGATTTCGTGTCGGATGCTTTTACTGACGGTCGTCGGTTTCGGATTCTGGCCGTGGTGGACGATTTCACGCGCGAGAACCTGGCCTTGGTGGCTGACACCTCGCTGTCAGGATTGCGCGTCACACGCGAGCTGGATCGGGTTATCGGTGAACGTGGCGCCCCTAGGACCATAGTTTCAGACAACGGCACTGAGTTCACCAGCATGGCGATCCTCAAATGGGTTCAGGAGACTGGTATTGATTGGCATTACATCGCGCCCGGCAAGCCTCAGCAGAACGGTTTCATCGAAAGCTTCAACGGTAAGTTGCGCGATGAATGCCTGAACGAAACGCTGTTTGGTACCTTGCGCGAAGCCCGAGAAACGCTGGCAACATGGCAGGAGGATTACAACTGGCAGAGGCCCCATTCAGCCTTAGGCAACCTGACGCCAATGGAATTTGCTGAGAAAATGAGCATGGACAAACTGGCAGCTTAACGCCATCAATTTAACACCACGGACTCCGCGCAAAGCTGGAGGGAACTTGGGGCGCAGGTCAGTAAAAACCAAAGGTGCGAAAACCATCCATAGCCAGTTCTTGCCGATTGATCCCACCTATCGCGACTGCTTCACCGCCTATTTTACCTATTTGCGCGAGGTCAAATTGTTCGGGCCAGAGGATGCGCTATTTCCCAAGGCGCGGGTGGCGGTGGTGAAGGGCAAGGGCTTTGCGAATACGAGCTTGGCGCGCACCGGCTATACCAATGGGTCAAAGTTGAACACGATCATTCGCGGTGCGTTTGCAGCGGTGCAGATGCCGCAATACACCCCACATGCCTTCCGCAAAACCCTCACCCATTATAGCGACAAGATTTGCCCAAACCGCGAGGCGTTCAAAGCATGGTCGATGAATATGGGGCATGAAAACGTGGCGACCACGATCAATTCCTACTTACCCGTGACAACCGAACGGCAGATGGAGATTCTGCGGAATATGGGTCAGGATTAGGTTCGCTGGTCTATTTTGAACGCTACAGATTTGGCTGCAATTTCGGTCACAGGAAATTACTCATTCATGCGCTGTCAGCCGTCAGCGCATATGGTTCCAAATAGCGGTATTTGACAGCAGAGAGTTTTGATGTATCCACTCGATTGCTCATATCCAAATTTTTGCATATGATATTGCATCTAAAGCGTTAGTGCTATGTTACATTGGCACCTTGTTCACTATTTGTAATATTAACTTAGGGAACTAGACTTTCGCTACCCTTTCGCACCTTGCCCACGTGCGTATGCATCCTCGAAACGTATAATGTCATCCTCACCAAGATAGCCGCCAGTTTGCACCTCGATGAGAGTCAAAGGCAGCTTCCCTGGGTTCTCCATTCGATGCACAGCCCCTAGCGGAATGTAAACCGACTCGTTTTCTGTAAGCAGTTTTACTGTTGAGTCTACCGTCACACGGGCAGTACCTTCGACAACGATCCAATGTTCAGACCTATGATGATGAGCCTGAAGGGACAATATCCCACCGGCGTTGACAACGATCCGCTTAACCTGAAATCGGCCGCCTACTGCAAGCGATTCATACCAACCCCAGGGACGATAATCTCGTGACAAGGTCTCCGCCTGAGCTACATGAGCCGATTTGAGTGCTTGTACTGCCAGTTTAACTTCTTGCGTACGCTCTTTATGTGCAATCAATACCGCGTCATCCATCGCGATTGCGACAATGTTATCTAACCCAATGCCTACCAACTGCTGATTTGGTGACTCCGACCGCAGAAGACTATTGGTACAACCTATCGCAGTCACAGGGCCCTTCAATGACATACCGTCTGGGCCCGAGACAGATTCTCGCCAGACGGCTGCCCAACTCCCAAGATCGGACCAATTTCCACCATAGGGTACGACGGTTAAATTGTCAGCCTTTTCCATAATGGCATAGTCGATCGACACGTCAGGCATCTTGGTCCACGGCTTCGGCGAAAGACGCATAAATGCAAGATCTCGTTCGCCGCCTTCCACAGATTTCCGGGCCACATCTAGCAGTTCAGGGGTATGAGCTTCAAACTCTGCAAGAATGGATCGCGTTGAAAACAGAAAAATCCCGGCGTTCCAAAGATGTTGACCTCGAGCCATCATTTCTTGTGCTCGAGCGACATTCGGCTTTTCGACAAAAGTCCTTAGTGGTTGGGGCGCGGGCGAGCATTCGGCATCAATAGGCTGAGATAACTCTAGCCAACCATAGCCTGTTTCTGCGCTATGGGGACGAATACCAAAGGTCACAATCTTACCAGACTGCGCGGAAGGCACCGCTGCTCTGACAGCGTCACGGAAGCGTTCTGCGTCGGGTATCACATGATCAGATGGAGCGACGAGCATTAGTGCCCCAGGATGCTTTGCATCCAAAACCAATGCCGCTGCACATATAGCTGGCGCTGTATTTTTTGGGTCTGGCTCAATTAATATCTCACTTGGGCCAATTTCCATAGCAGCCAATTGCTCTGTAACAATAAATCGGAAGTCCGAACCTGTAACAATGATCGGCGGTGCGAAATCCTGGGCTGCCAACCTGTTGGCTGAAACTTGGAACAAGCTGTGTTCACCTAAAAGCCGCGTGAACTGTTTGGGGTAACTTTTGCGAGAAAGAGGCCACAACCTTGTGCCTGCACCACCACAAAGCAGAACAGGATGAATCTCTTGTGTCATAAATTATCCAATCATCGCATTCCGTTTGATCATCAGAGCCGCGCAGTTTCTCGGTTTTTGAGGAACCAGCGATACGCATCTGCAATACCTTCCCGCAACGTAATTCGCGCACTCCAACCCATAGATTGGATTCGGCCGACATCCATGAGCTTCCGCATAGTACCGTCGGGTTTAGTGGGGTCAGTGACAATCTTACCTGTATAACCGGTCACATCTGCAACTAGCTCGGCAAGCTGAAATATCGAAATGTCTTCGCCAGAGCCAACATTTATATGGCTCATCATTGGCTGAACGTTTCTGTCATACACATTTTTAGGCAAATCCAGCACAAATAGACTGGCTTCAGCCATATCATCTACATGCAGGAACTCTCGACGTGGCCGGCCAGAACCCCAAATCGACACCTCAGTCTTATTCTCGGTAGCCGCTTCGTGGAACCTGCGGATCAAAGCTGGCATCACGTGGCTGTTTTCTGAGTGAAAATTGTCGCCAGGACCATAAAGATTAGTTGGCATTACAGATCGGTAATCTGTGCCGTGTTGCCGATTGTAACTTTCGCAAAGCTTTATTCCTGCAATTTTTGCAATGGCATATGGTTCGTTCGTTGGCTCTAAAATGCCAGTCAACAACGCGTTTTCGGCCATTGGCTGGGGCACTGAACGCGGATAGATGCAACTTGAACCAAGCTGCAGCAGTCGCCTAACGCCTGCGCCAAAAGCTTCATGAATCACGTTGCTCTGTATCATCAAATTTTCATAAATAAAGTCCGCTGGGTAGGTATTATTGGCATGAATCCCGCCAACTTTTGCCGCCGCCAGAACCACAATATCAGGGCGTATGGATTGCATGAAATCGCGCACGTCCGCTTGACTTGTTAGATCCAGTTCCTCATGGGATCTCGTTACCAATTCCAGACTCTGGCCGGCACTTTGGCGAGCCTGTAGTCGACGCATTATTGCACCGCCAACCATACCTCGATGCCCAGCAAGAAATACCTTGAACATTAATGCCCACCTCCCTCTAGGGCGACCGGTAGATCAAGGCCATGGGCGCGCAACACAGCGTGACGACGCGCCAGTTTAAGATCTTCAGCAACCATCTCAGCGGCCATCTCTTGTACGGTGATTTCCGGCTGCCACCCCAAGTCTTCGCGTGCCCTTGTCGGGTCACCCAAAAGCGTTTCAACCTCGGCAGGCCTAAAGTACCGTACATCAATACGCAGAATAATATCTCCTTGTTTAACCGCAGGTGCGTCGTCACCGGTGACTTCATCCACAATCGCGACTTCGTCCAAACCCTCGTTTTCAAATCGCAGCGAAATGCCAAGCTCGGCTGCACACCAAATTACAAATTCGCGCACAGAATATTGGACACCCGTTGCAATAACATAATCCTTCGGCTTGTCTTGTTGAAGCATCATCCACTGCATTCGCACATAGTCTTTGGCGTGCCCCCAATCGCGTAGCGCATTTATGTTGCCCATGTATAAACATGGCTCAAGCCCTTGTGCGATATTCGCCAATCCGCGCGTAATTTTGCGTGTGACAAAGGTTTCACCCCGGCGTGGGCTTTCATGGTTAAACAAAATGCCGTTGCACGCGAACATTCCGTAAGCTTCGCGGTAATTTACACACGTCCAATAAGCATATAGTTTGGCAACGGCATAAGGGCTACGTGGGTGGAACGGCGTGGTTTCGCTTTGTGGTGTTTCTTTCACGAGACCGAATAACTCTGAAGTAGATGCCTGATAGAAACGCGTTTTGTTTTCGAGTCCAAGAAACCGAATTGCCTCAAGTAGCCGCAATGTGCCAAGCGCATCCACATCGGCCGTATATTCTGGGGCTTCAAAGCTGACTGCCACATGGGACTGAGCCCCGAGATTATAAACCTCGTGCGGCTGCACCTCTGAGAGGATTCGAGTCAAATTCGAACTATCGGTCAAATCACCATAATGCAACTTCAACCGCTGGTGGTTGCTGTGTGGGTCTTGATAAATGTGATCAATTCGCTGCGTATTGAGTAACGAGGCACGGCGCTTTATGCCATGCACTTCGTATCCCTTTTCTAGAAGAAACTCGGCCAAATAAGAACCGTCTTGCCCGGTAATACCGGTAATTAATGCGCGTTTTGTCATGGTCTCTGATAACACCCAGTCTTTGATCGCTTCAATGGTGATAATGAACATATTGTCACATTTTCACCAGCCCGATGCCCAGTCCAAAATGCGCGCAGTGTTTCAAAAATTGTGGTCAAAAATGTGGCTATCTGTTTGGGGCGTTTTTTGGTTTGTGTCAGCACTTTTTGTGTTGAGATAGAAATATTGATATCCTAGCAGCCAATTCGGCAGGTGCTCCATTCGGTGAATTTGCTAGTCGTCTGATTAAGGGCTGGCCTACATCTTCATCTGGCCTACGGCCATCATTGGAGGTGTTTCCGTCAAATTTGCACAGATCAATGGCGCATTGGCGTTTGCGACCTCACTCATTTTTTGCAGGAATTCTGTGCCTGTCTGTCGGCTTGGCGCAGAATATTTTTTCGTGTTATTCAAAAATGGACGTTTGATGTTGAATGGCCGGATCGATGGTATGACTTCGTGCTAACAATGTGTTTACGCTGAATTGTTGGCGTGTATCTGGCAAATGCTGACATTATCGGTGTTGACCCGTGGGGTCTTCGCTGTAAACAAGGCGCAAATGGTATTATTTCAAGGGCATCGATGTGACTAAACTCAAGCAAAATGTCATAACCCTACTGCGCCCTGGCGGTAGGTACGATTCTCGGTTTTTCGTAAATTCTATTCTTGCAGATCAATCAGCAAAACGATTCCGTGTTGTGAAAGAAGATGATGGTACTCCGTTTATCTATCCTGTCTCATTTAGCCCATTAGCAGGCAAGGATCGTGACGACCGGACATTCGAATACTTTGGAGATGCCCCCCCCTCGGTTCTTGAGGCGCTGAGAAACGGTCGCGGCCTGTTTGTGATAGATCACAGCAATGAAGGCATGGAGCCAAAGAACCACACGTTAAAACTGTTGCATGACAGGTTCTCGGCACTGGGCATTCCAACAGAAAGAGTTCTGCTTCTTACGCAAAATATGCGGTTTGAAGATGGATACAATGAATGGATTCATCGACAGGGTGACAGTGCGCCGAAGCAATTTCAAGTTGCGATATATCATTGTTTTCTTCGTCAACTGGCAACTTATGCGGAAAAAGATCTCGGCCCGGCAGGCGAGCTTTCGCGACGAGTGGTTGACTATAATGCCTCTATAGATTCGGGCGCATCACGGCCCAAGCGGTATCTTTGCCTAAACTTTACGCCTCGTGGTCATCGCCTCGCGACAATGCTGCATATTATGCAACACGGGCTAGAATCTATGGGTCATATTTCATTTCCGGGCTTGGCCAATCGGAAAATGAGTGTTGCTGGGCGCACAGAACATTTGCTTAAGCGCCAACCATTCCCAGATATCGAGTTATTGCAACAACTGTTGCCTACCCTAGAAGCTCAACCAGCCTTGCAGTTGGATACTGACCCCTTTGTACGCGTAAGCCCGGTCATCGACGTGGGTGAGTGGTGGTATTATGCCGAAAGTTGGTTTAGCCTAGTCACCGAGTCCGGCGTGAATGGTCGAGGCCACGAGCGTTTTACTGAGAAACCATTCAAAGCGATCCTTGGTTTACATCCATTCCTGATCATCGGGCTTCCGAGAACATTAAAACTGATGAGGGAGTATGGATTTCAAACTTTTGCACCATTTATAGATGAAACGTATGATTCAATTGAAGATGATAAGTTGCGTATAGCATTAGTTCTTGCCGAATTCCGAAGACTCTGCGCCCTTACAGATGATGACTGGGCCCTGCTGACGAAAAAAATTCAACATATTGTGCTGCATAACTTCAACCAGTTCATGGGGCCGCTTCAGAAATACTTTCTAGAAACTGTGGAAGATCCACTACTCGATCGAATGGCATTGCTAGCCGCCCCACGCAATAATTAAATTACTGTTTGGTATAATATATATAGGTGTAATCACTCACAATCCCATCGTGACGAAAATATACCAAAATATATCGTTAACAGCACACCTCCAGCGTCAGTATAAAAAATGAGTATTCGTAGAGTTAACCAAATTTTATTGACAGATTGGCGATTGCAAAGTCGGAAATCTCGGATGCCGCCGTGTACATCTGTCTAATTGAGGTCGCCTCCTTTACCGATGGTAAGCGAGCAATTTCCTGACCAATATGCGCACCAATAATCATTGGCAATGCGTTTGCAACGAGTTGTGCCTACTAGTTAGATGAAAATACCTTGGCCCCCCCAGATCAAGGATATCCACTATCCTATTTAGCACCGAATGCGAGTAGCACAAATTGATGCGTGGTAATTTAGTGATATCATTGTTCATCTAATTATCAATATCTCTATATTACAAATGATTGATAGAATAGTGTGGCGGACTTCCTCTCCGCCACTTGCCCTTTCGAAAGTGTTCGCCCGATCCGGCTGTGGCCGGATATTTCCGTTGTTTTCGGGGGTTATACGGGAGGGGCTGAGAATTGGCTCCGTCGCCAGGAGGCCCGGTAGCGGTCTCTCAAGGCCGATATTCTCCGGACCTCATGACTGCGCCGATTTGGTTCAGAACTCGTAAGCTTTAGAAATCTATTCAGTTTCAGGATCGGCAACTTGAATATTTCGACGCTGGTGGCACTCGCCGAGATGGTGCAGAGATCGAACGTTCGCCATTGCCGTCGTTCGCCGCTCCTGCACCCACGACAGGGTCGCGATACGAAGCTGACCTTCGCTGCACCTTGTACGAAGGCCCGATCCCAGGGGCATAACTTGATGCGGCCGTAACAACACGGGCCGGGGAACGCTTGCGTACGTACCCCGACCAGTTCAGTGCACCGGAGCGGGATCTAAGCAACGATTGCGGTTCGGACACGTCCCGCATTCCGCACGCTCTCCGTTCCCGACGGCCTCAGGCCGATGCACCGTCAGGGTCAGGGCAACGGCTGCCGCGGCGATGACCAGGCCGATGATGCCTGCAAGCGTCAAGGTCTCTCCGAACACAAGCCACGCCACAACGGTAATCTCCCCGTTTTTAACGGGGTGCGTCCGTAGAACTTACGCGGCCATTTTCAGTTTCTGGGCGGGTGTGATGCCGCCTATGCCCATGTTCGGGCGGTCATTGTTGTATGTCCATAGCCATTGCGTGGCGTGATCTTGCGCCTCCTCTATGCTTTCGATGATGTATTGGTCGAGCCATTCGTGCCGGACCGTGCGGTTGTAGCGCTCGATGTAGGCGTTCTGTTGCGGCTGGCCAGGTCGGATGTGCTGGATGGTACCCCCTTTTTCCTCGGCCCATTCCATCACCTTTCCGCTGATGTATTCCGGGCCGTTGTCGACTCTTATGGTGCCGGGCTTGCCGCGCCATTCGATGATGCGGTTGAGGCTCCGGATGACCCTTTCGGCGGGCAAGGAAAAATCAACCTCGATACCCAATCCCTCGCGGTTGAAGTCGTCCAGCACGTTCAAGAGCCGGAATGCACGACCGTCCCCAAGACGATCGGCCATGAAGTCCATCGACCAAGTCACGTTCGGTGCCTCTGGCACCGCCAGCGCATCGGGTTTGTCCCGTTTCAACCGTTTCCGGGGTTTGATCCGCAAGTTCAGCTCAAGTTCGCAGTAGATCCGATAGACGCGCTTATGGTTCCAAGGATGCCTCTTCACGTTGCGCAAATGCAGGAAACACAGCCCGAACCCCCAGGTCTTGCGGGCATCCGTCAGCCCGGTCAGCAGATCGGCTATCTGCTCGTTCTCATCCTTCAGCTTCGGGCTGTAGCGATAGCAGGTCTCGCTGACCCCGAAGGTGCGGCAGGCCAGCGCAATGCTGACTTTTCGCCGTTCCACCACCGTTTCGGCCATCTCACGGCGTTGAGATGGCCCCGTCACTTTTTTCCAAGGGCTTCCTTCAACAACTCGTTCTGCATGCTGAGTTCGGCGAACATCTTCTTCAGCCTGCGGTTCTCATCTTCCATGGCCTTCATCTGGCTGATCATGGACGCATCCATCCCGCCATACTTCGCCCGCCATTTGTAGAACGACGCGTTGCTCATGCCATGCTCACGGCAAAGCTCTGCCACCGGCACTCCGCCTTCGCCCTGGCGCAGGATCGCGATGATCTGTTCCTCTGTGTATCTACTTGTCTTCATTCAGAATCTCCTCATGCATCTTGCCGAGAAAATTCTACTTATGCAGCCCCTTACTTTCGGGGGGGATTACCCCCCAGCATCAAGCAGCTGATCGTGCACCGACCTATCCCGCGCGACATTCGCGTCGAACTTCGCCTGCCAGAACTCGGGCCGCGTCGATGGAGTGGTTGTGTGACGACAGCCCTCATGGCGGTGCCAGAAGCAGCCATGCACGAAGACGATTGCGTGATGCTTCGGAAACACGAGGTCCGGTCGCCCGGGGACATTTTTCGAATGGAGCCGGTAACGGAAGCCGCGCGCATGAAGTGCCCGCCGAAGCACCAGTTCGGGCTTCGTGTTCTTCCCCTTGATCCCGGCCATCATCCGGGAACGGGTCTGTTTGTCTACGATATCGGTCACGTGCACCCTAGTCTTCGGTCTGGAACCTAGTATACACCGACTGAATGAATTTCGTCAGGAGCCTGATTTGTCAGCCACTTTCGGCATTGTCGATCTGTTTGCCGGTCCAGGCGGACTTGGCGAGGGATTTGCCTCCCTCGTCGAGGATGGACATGCGCCGTTCCGGATCGGCATCTCGGTCGAGAAGGAGGCATCGGCCCATCGCACCCTGACGCTGCGCGCGTTCCTGCGTGAATACCAAGCGCTGCACGGCGCCTTGCCCGACCAGTTCATCGATTTCCATTCGGGGCTTGTCCCCGAGCCGGATTGGTCAGCAGTCGACGCCGAAGCGTGGCAGCTTGCCATTGATGAGGCTCGTGCACTCGAACTCGGCACTGAGGCAGCTGCGACGGCGATTGACGGTGCCATCGCGAAGCTACGCAAAAACCATGACGATACGGTTCTAATCGGCGGACCGCCCTGTCAGGCTTATTCCCTGGTGGGGCGCGCCCGGGCCAAGGGCAAGATCGGCTATGTGCCTGAAGAAGATGAGCGGCACTACCTGTTCCGAGAGTATATCCGCGTGCTCGATAGGCTTCGTCCGGCCGCTTTCGTGATGGAAAACGTCAAGGGCATGCTGTCCTCGACTGTCGAAAGCCGACTTGTCTTCGAGTTGCTGATGGAGGATCTGTCCTCGCTCGGCACGGGCCACGGTCATCACTACGAGCTACTGGCTGTTCGGGTGGAAGATGGAAAAGCCAGCCTGCAAGAAGCCGCGCGACCGTCAGATTTCATCGTGCGCGCAGAAGAATTCGGGGTTCCGCAGCGACGCCATAGGGTGATCATCGTCGGAATTCGGTCCGACCTTGCGGGCGCGGCTGCCCGCGCGGAGGTTTCCGTCTCGGGTCTGACGCGGACGGTCAGTGACGTGATCGGGACGATGCCCGAACTGCGCAGCGGCATCAGTCGTGGTCGGGACGATTCATCGGCGTGGCGAAAAGAGGTCATTGAAGCGGCTAAACTCATGGCCAAAATCCATAAGGGGAAGGAGCACAGCCCACTTCGGGAAGCTTTCTCATCTGTTGCCAATCGAATTAAGTTGGACGCACCGAGCCGTCGAACGGCGTCATGCCTGCCGGATGGCTATGGCACCTCGAACGATGAACTTCTGCGGTGGCTCGAGCGGCCGGACCTGCGTGCCATTGCCCAGCACGAAACGCGCGGGCACATGCCCTCGGATCTGGGACGGTATCTGTTCGCCGCTGTGTTCGGGGCTGTGCGCGGCTACAGCCCGAAAGCTGCCGATTTTCCCCTCGCGCTCAGCCCGGATCACCGGAACTGGCACAGCGGTGTCTTCAATGACCGTTTTCGAGTCCAACTGGCCGACGCGGCCGCGACTACCGTTACGAGCCATATCTCCAAGGATGGACATTACTTCATCCATCCCGATCCGATGCAGTGCCGGAGCCTGACCGTGCGCGAGGCTACTCGGCTGCAGACCTTCCCCGACGACTACCTGTTCCTGGGCAATAGGACCCAGCAATATGTCCAGGTGGGAAACGCAGTTCCGCCGTTCCTTGCAAGGCAGATCGCGGCCTTGCTCCATAAGCTTCTGGCACGCGAAAGCCCAGGCTAAAGGAGCCCTGCGGTCTCGCATGCCTCCAAGTTTCCTCGTGCGCGGGGCAGAGCTCTTGGAAGTTAGTCGCGTCAAGCTGCCTTCTGTGCCAAGTGCGCCTTCGCCCGGGTCGCACAGACGTCAATGAGATCATCAGCCTCGTCGTCAGACAACGCCTCGAACAGAATTCCGCCACCGTCTCGGTTCAAAGCAATCATGAACTCTCTGAACGATCGCTCGCTGGAGGTAACCCAAGTGTTTTTTCGCATGGCGCGGACAACGGCTCTTGCAAGGGGTTTTCGAGCGGCAGTGTTCGTGCGTTCGACAAAGTTGCTACGGATGTCCGCGGTCTTCAGGATGAGTCGCAACGCGCCCTCGGGATCATCCGGGTCTGCAATGCTCGCGATGTGCATGTTCCACCAGAGGCGGGACAGTGCATTGTCGTCGCGGATTGCGGTAAGTCCTCGAGCGAACATGTGGATCCTGACCTGGGAGTCGAGCTGCTCACCGCTGTTTCCCGACAGCCACCTGTCCCGCGCGTAGCCAAGGCACTCGATGTGCGTCAGTCTGGCCCAGACACGCTCCTCCCGCGCGAGCGCAGGCGTCATACCGTGAAGGGCCTGAAACAGGATCAGGGAGTTTTCGATGTCGGTGGCCGCCGTCCTCGCTGTACCATCGAGAGTCGCCAGCAGGTCATGATCAACCTGAACCGTGCTGGTCTCAACTGCCCAGCCGTTGTCATGTTCGAGATCAAGGAAATCACCGGCCTCATAACGGTCACGGTTGGCCACGATGCTCTCCTTCAGCTCGGAAAGCTTCTTTTCGGAAAGATACTTGAGCGCCGATACCGTCATCTATCTGCCTCCGCTACCAGCTGTTGAAGTCCGCTTGCAGGGCCATCGAGAAGTTTCTGGGCGCTCTCGAGGATTGATGTATCCGTCTTGGGATCAACGCCTCGGGCGTCGCAGCGGGCCGTGAACGGAGCATGCCAGCGATATGACTCGTATTGGTCTGCTCCACTTTGCAACGCATCAAGGACTTCCATCACTGCCGGAAGGTAGACAGAGTTCATGACTACAGGTTTTCCGGCCTTTTGCTCGCGCAAGAGCATGATGGTCTCATGCGTCTTCTCTCCGGCGAGGATGGTGATTCGGTCCCGCTCGAGATCAACCTGCAACGTACCTTCAGGGATGTCCGGCGAGCGGTCCAGTTCGAAGATGCTTTCAATGGGAGCAAGCTTGGCCTGTCCGACCGAGATGATGTGCTCCTCCCCGATCGCGATGATATCCCCGCGGCCGAGATCAACCGGCGGTGAAAACTCCGGGTGAATGGTCCCTGGATCCCAGCCACCCAGCTTGTCGTTCAACCAGACGATCGGCCGCAAGGATACCCTGTTCAACAGAACTCCGGCGGCGAAGTCGGTACGACCGGTGGGCCACGCCAAAGCGCGCAGTTCAGTATGATACGTATCCGCGCAGCGGACGAAGCAACCTACCGATGCCTTGTCGGTCTCGACGAGTTGCCGGATCCCGTCTTCCGTCAGGGTGGCTTCGTGCTGAACGGAAAGCGCCCCCGTTGCCATGTCTTCGCTCAGGGAGAAGGTTATGTCGAATTCACCAACAGTGAAATCCCCTGTGTCGTGCGCGAGGACCGGATGCGGATAGCGCGTCTCTTCTGAAAATCTCATGCCGACATTTCCTCGACTTCCGAGCAACTTACGGCGATCAATTCGATCGGGCCATCGTAAGGTTCATCGAACGAAACGGTCACCTTGCACCGTTTGCCGTCATTCACCGCAACAGTAAGCACGCCAGAACCCGGAGTGCCTGCGTCTGCAGCCGTCACGTTAAGGCCTTCGGGTGCGTTGACACCCGTGGCTTGGACCATCAATTCGATCGTTCCTGAGGCTTCCGGCGTGAAGTGAAGCTCACGGGATTTGGCAGCTCCGGAGCTGTCTGAACGGATAAGGTTACGCACCTCGCGGAGAACGACCGGCTCCCGGTCTCCAGCTTTGCCACGGCCGCCCGTTCCGCGACCGGTTCCGGAGCCGCTGCCACCTCCATTAACGCCAGTCCCCGTCCCGGTCTGGCTGCGACCGCCTCGCTCGCCTCCAGAAGGGCTCGGCGCCTTTCGCGACTTCGATTTCCGCCTTTTTGACTCGTAGGTGTACCGTTCGGGATCATGCTCGGCGTTCGGATCGTCGGGTGTGTCGGTTTTGCCGGTCTCGGCGAAGAAACGACCCAGTTCGTCGAGGACGACGGAGCCTTCGTGCTTGACGCCCGTCGTTATCTTGATGATGTCCCTAAGTTCTTTGCCGAGGCGCTTCATGGCCGATGAAGCGTCTGCTCGCTTGCCGGCATCAGGCAGCCTTTCGGCGGAGAAGCCGTCATGTGCTGGGTTCTCAAGCTTCTTCAGCAGAACGCCAGCTTCAGTGTCATCCGGTTCCACGACCACCACGAAGTCGCGCGATCCGCGGAACTGTGCCAAAGGATGTCCGAAGTGCCGGAGATTGTCCGTGATCAGCATCCCGTTTCGAATGAAGCCAACGCGGCAGGGCATTCCCTCTTCGATCAGCAATCGGACCCGCATCTTACCAAGCTTTGGAATCGTGAGGACCTGCTCTTCCGTATTGTCCAACACGAGGCAACGATAGAGCTGTCCTGCAAAGGTCAGATCGGCCTGATGCCCCGTGCGCTCTGCGGCATCAATAATGTCCTGCCTCGCGAACAGTCCCTCGAGTGTGTTGCGATTGATGTTGATCCTCCCGTCGTCTACCTCGAATACCATCTGTTCGCGGTGAACGGCGCAGAAGAAGTTCGAGACGAGCGAATAGGTCATGCGCTCGGCCCAGTCGTCAGCCGCCCGGAAGCCCATGCAGAATATCGAAGTGCCGATTTCAGTACGCGCCATCCATTCCGGCACTAGCGCACGGTCTGTCACAGCCCGGAACCCCTCGGGATCACCCCAGTAGCCCGTCGCCCTCTGCTTCTTGCCGTCCGGGCCTGTATGCGAAACCAGCTTCACTTTGCCTTGAGCAGCAAAGGCTTCGCTCTCTCCGTTCTTGTAAGTCGTAGCGTAGAACACAGTCTGGAGGTCAGATACGGCGAAGGACGCATTCTTGCCGATGCCGAAGGAGCCGCCGGAGTCGACAGTATCCTTGGCCGTGACGCCCGAGGCCTTCACGAGTGAGTGAAAAGGCGTTTCTTCGTCGTCAGGTGGACCAACGAGGCCGGTCGTGCTGCGATCGGCGATCTCCAGCACGGCGATGCTATCCGCGCCGATCACTTTGGTCGCGTTCGCAAAAAACTCCTTTTCCCGGTCCTGTTTAGCCTCGGCGCTGCAAGCAGCAACAGTGCTCCTCAGGAGGTCATGGGATGGAAAACTTGCGTGGTCGAGACCGAAAACATTGAAGGAAATTCTAACGGGATGCTCAGGCAATCCGGTTGCGGCATCACGGCTGTTTTGCCCGGCCTCCCTGGCGCAGCTGGCATAGGGCGCGTCTCGAAAGGTTTCGATCCCGGCATCGCCGAGCCCCTCCTTCTCGCCAGCCTCATTGATCAAGAATTTAAGAACTGGTTCAACCATCGCCGCCAAATCTCCATTGTGCTACCCTGTGCAACCGGCGCCTAGAGCTTGAAATCCCCGGACCCGCCGCTGTCTCCGTCGCCAAACCGCGACCGAGCAAACTCGATCTCCCGCTGCAAGACGCGAAACATCTTCTTCACGTCCTCCTCGGTATAGCTGTAGGCCGATTTGTTCGACAGGTTACCGATCAGTCGGATGTCCTTGAGGGCCCGGTTAACCCGGGCCTCCGCCAACCTCACAAAGCTCTCTCGCTTGTCCTTCATTTGGCTTATATAGCAACATGGCGCATATGTTGCAACATTCTGAAAATATTCTGCTGATGTTGGATATGACGGCGACCTGTGCCGCAGATCTGACCGGGGCGGTAGCCAAAGGCACGCGTTAGAGGATTCGGGAGGGGGCCAAGCACATGGATCGAGTGGTCGGGTCACGGCCTAGTTCCAAGAGACACGGCTATTGAAACCCCGCCAAGAGGTTGGCGCCTATGTGTGCACGCTGTTCTGCCCAATCGACAGGGAACGGCTCCAGAACGCGAACCAACGTCACCTCCGGCCCGCGCGTGCAGTCCAGGATGGCCTCGACGACGTCCGGCGCCAGCAGCGTCAGCCGCATGACCCGTGACCTGACCCCCTGAAACTCCTCCGGTTTGATGTAGAGTCCGCCCAACCAAAGGACGGACAAATGAAAGCACGGTTCACGGACGAGCAGATCATTGCGATGATCAAGGAGCAGGAAGCTGGTGAGAAGACTGCCGATGTATGTCGGCGGCATGGGATCAGCTCGGCGACGTTCTACAAATACAAATCGAAGTATGGCGGCATGGAACCCTCGGATGCCAAGCGACTGCGGGCGCTGGAAGATGAGAACGTGAAGCTGAAGAAGTTGCTGGCGGAACAGATGCTCGACAATGCCATGCTGCGAGACATCAATTCAAAAAAGTGGTGACGCCCGAAGCGAAGCGACAAGCGGTGGTTCACCTGTGCGAAGCGCACGGCGTGAGCCAGCGGCGGGCGTGTGATGTGCTGCAGATTGATCGATCGACGGTTCGATATCAGTCGATCCGTGACGATGATGGCGATCTGCGTGAGGTCATAAAACGGGTTTCTCGTGAACGGCGCCGGTTTGGATATCGGCGCATCCACGTCATGATCGCGCGCGAGGGCCACATCGTGAATCATAAGAAGTTGAGGCGCATTTATGTCGAGGAGAAGTTGCAAGTGCGCCGTAGGGGTGGTCGGAAACGGGCCTTGGGCACAAGAAAGCCAATGGTGCTGCCGGATGGCCCAAACCAACGCTGGAGCCTGGATTTCGTGTCTGATGCGCTGACAGACGGTCGTCGCTTCCGCATCTTGGCGGTCGTTGATGACTTCAGTCGTGAGAACTTGGAGCTGGTGGCTGATACATCGCTGTCAGGTCACCGCGTTGCCCGTGAGTTGGATCAGATCATCGCCGAACGCGGCATGCCTACGACAATCGTGTCAGATAACGGGACCGAGTTCACCAGCATGGCTATCCTCAAATGGGTTCAGAAGACCGGGATCGACTGGCATTACATCGCGCCCGGCAAGCCTCAGCAGAACGGTTTCATCGAAAGCTTCAACGGTAAGTTGCGCGATGAATGCCTCAATGAAACGCTGTTTGGCACCTTGCGCGAGGCCCGAGAAACGCTGGCAACATGGCAGGAGGATTACAACTGGCAGAGGCCCCATTCAGCCTTAGGCAACCTGACGCCAATGGAATTTGCTGAGAAAATGAGCATGGACAAACTGGCAGCTTAACGCCATCAATTTAACACCACGGACTCCGCGCAAAGCTGGAGGGAACTTGGGGCGCAGGTCAGCGGGGCTAGCATTTTGGCTTCAATCCGATCCGTCTCAATCTTGAACGATGGATGTGAACCATTCAGGGTTATTGCTAGGGGCGGCTTTTCGGGCCTAAACCAACGATGATATCAGTCATGGACAACCCGCTTACGCTTGAGTTCCTCGACGATTTTCTTGAACGAGACCGCGGTGAACGCTGCGGCTTGTGTTGTGGATATTCTGCCGTCCTCGTAAAGGCGTTTGCCGTACCAGCCGGGTGAGAACTCCTGGATAATAGCGCTTGCTTCTTGGGCGTATTGTGCGAGCGCCTGGTCGAACTTATTGCGGCTTTGTGCATCGGCAAACCGCCGCCCCTCGCCGACTTGGGCCGAGAGTGTGCGATCTAGCCAAGATGAAAGCGTATCCGCCATGAGCCGCGCGAAAAATGCGCGTGACAAAACAGCGATCCCGTTACGCCACGAGAGGCGCTGCGCGACAGCCTGAACATCTGCTGGTGTTGCCGCGAACAAGCCTGGCAGCGCATCACCGATCTGGTCGGAGAACGTGGCCACGAGTGCGCGTCCAGCCAATTCACCCAGGTCAGAATTATCACGTGTGTCTCGTCCTGTTGCGTCAAGCACTTCTGAAGAAGCACTTAAAATCTCCAGCAGAGAAGGCGCTGAGCCAACCGCGAGATTAAGATTGCGGAGTGCGAGGCCGAAGTCGTCTTGCCGTGCAGCGTGGGGCACCATTAGGAGAAGTCTGACGGCTTCAACGACCACGGGTGATCTTGCAGCGTCAAGCATCTCCCTCTCAGCTGCTCTGGCACTTGCCGCGATCACATCCTCAGCGATCGCTCCTGCATCCAGCAGGTCGACGACTTCGCGCCACTTTCGACTCTGTGGCAAAACCCCAAGATGAATGTGACCCATGTCTGCCCGCAAAACTACCGCGCTTGCATGAGACTACAACCTGAAATGGTAGACCTGTCAAATATTGAAATCAGTCGCCAAAGTCGAACTGGGACAGATTGGACAGTAGAATCCGTTTCTTCTTCACGTGCGCGCGTGAGAGCACAATTGATAATTAGTGTCTCATCTGTCCCACCTTAGACCGATGCTTTGCGGGCTGACTGTGTTTGGCAGCTATGAGTCGTCGATAGTGGCGCGGTTTGTCCTCCCCTGTCGCAAGATGTCATAATATGCCATAATTACAATGGCTTAGCTTGCATGCTATACTACTCCCACGCGCAAAGTGCCGCGAGTTGCAGGACGGGGTGGTGATGACCAAAGGCTCAACTAAGACAAGAGTAAGCACCAATGCGGCGACGGTTGATGCTGGCATGGCATCGGTCAGTGCAGGCGCTGCGGGTATCCAAACCCCACCCGGCATTGCCCTTCGGCGCGTGGTGGATTTGCTGCCCTACGCCGCCAACGCCCGCACCCATTCAACACAGCAGGTGGCGCTAATTGCCGCCTCGATCCGCGACTTCGGGTTCAACAACCCGGTGCTTGTGGATGGGGCCAACGGCATCATCGCGGGACATGGACGGGTGCTTGCCGCGCAAGAACTGGGTCTGACTTCGGTGCCCATCATCGAGCTTGCCCATCTGGATGAGGTGCAAAAGCGCGCCTAAATTTTGGCCGATAACAAACTTGCAGAGCAGGCAGGCTGGGACAATCAACTGCTGGCACTGGAACTCGGCGATCTCGCCGATCTCGGGGTTGATCTGGGCAGCATCGGCTTTGATGCCCGCGATCTGGCGGCGCTGTTGGGCACTGGCGCTGACCCGCGCGAGGACGAGGTGCCAGAACCACCTGTCACACCCGTGGCGCGTTTGAGTGATCTGTGGTGCCTCGGCAATCATCGGCTAATCTGCGGGGATGCCACGGACAAGGATACTGTTGCGCAGGTGCTGGGGGGCGTGCGCCCGCATTTGATGGTCACCGATCCGCCTTACGGCGTGGCTTACGATCCGGCATGGCGCAATCGTGCTGGGGCGGCACAGACCAAACGCACCGGCAAGGTGATGAATGATGATCGCGCGGATTGGCGCGGGGCCTGGGCACTGTTTGAAGGCGATATTGCCTATGTCTGGCATGGGGCGCTGCACGCGGGCACCGTCGCCGAGAGCCTCAATGCTGCTGGTTTTGATATTCGCTCGCAAATCATCTGGGCGAAGGAACGCCTTGTGCTGAGCCGCGGGGATTACCACTGGCAACACGAGCCCTGCTGGTATGCGGTGCGCACGAAAGCCAAGGGGCAATGGAGCGGGGATCGCAAGCAAACCACGCTCTGGAGTATCCCCAGCCGCGATCAGGACGCCACTACCGTGCATGGCACACAAAAGCCGGTGGAATGCATGCGCCGCCCCATGTTGAACAACTCCAGCCCCGGACAGGCAATATACGAGCCCTTCAGCGGGTCGGGCACCACCATCATTGCCGCCGAGAGCTGCGGGCGCATCTGCCATGCGGTGGAGCTGGACCCGTCTTACGTCGATGTCGCCATCCTGCGCTGGCAGAGTTTTACGGGTGAGACGGCACGTCTTGCCGGAACGGATCAGAGCTTTGCAGATGTTGCACAAGAGCGGGGGCAGCCATGAGCACGCGCTACGTCATCTCCATACTCCTTGCCGCGATCCATACGCTTCTGGGATGTGTCTTTGCCTTTATCCTGCTGGTGCTGGGTTATCCGGCGATCTGGGTGCAGATCATGCTCTGGCAGAACCTGACGCTGAGCGGTGTGGTCTTTGCTGCGCTGGCCCTGTGGCCGTGGCGGGCGTCACCACTCGACGGTGCCGAAGCACCGGGTGATCCCGAGGGGTAGGGGGGGGTTAAACTCTGGGGGATGCGCATCGGGACCGGCTTGGGGGGCAAAACTTCCACACAGCCACAATTCCAACCGGGGGTCAAAACGGCGGAACGGATAAAACAGGAGACATAGGAGACACAGCATGGTGCAACGCGGCCCGAAGACCAAGCCAACGCAGCTCAAGCTGCTCACCGGCACGGCACGTGACCACCGGCTCAATCCGCGCGAGCCACAGCCCGAAGTCATCTGCCCGCAGGCACCCGGGCATCTGACCAAGGCGGCCCGCGCGGAGTGGGATCGCATTGTGGTCGAACTGATGGCGCTACAGCTGATGAGCAATCTCGATCGCGGGGCGCTCGGTGCCTATTGCCAGGCCTATGGGCGCTGGAGTGCTGCAGAGACGGCATTGGCGCGCATGGCCGAGCGTGACACGGTAACCGAGGGGCTGATCGTGAAGAACAAGAGCGGCAACCTCATCCAGAACCCGCTGGTGGGGGCGACCAACAAAGCCATGGCGGATATGGTGCGCTATGCGACCGAGTTCGGCCTCACCCCGTCGGCGCGCAGCCGTGTGTCTGGCATGGGCGATGGCGGTGCCAATCCCTATCCGGAACATGACGAGTGGTTTGCGTGATGGAGGGGCAAGCCCATAGCGCACACCATCGCATCACCCTGCCAGCCCCAACACTGGGGATCGCCCGATGATGCGCGGCACCAAACCCCAGCCCACGGCCTTGCGGCGGCGCAACGGCAATCCTGGTAAGCGCGGTTATAATCCTGCCGAACCCCAGCCGCCAAACGAGATGCCCGATTGCCCGCCGCATCTGTCAGTACCGGCGCAAGTGGAATGGGCGCGACTGGCACAGGTGTTGTTTGACATGGATGTGCTGGCCTTGACCGATCGCGCGGCACTGGCCGCCTATTGCCAAGCGTACGGACGCTGGGTTGAAGCCGAGGAACGACTAGCGGAAACACCGACGCTGATCAAGGCGCCATCGGGCTATGTGCAGCTATCGCCCTGGCTCTCGGTGGCCAACAAGCAGTTGGAACTGATGGGCCGGTTCATGGCAGAGCTCGGGCTGACACCTGCCGCGCGCTCGCGCATCCGCAGCTTTGATGCACCGCTGCAAGATCCGGTCACCGAGGTGAAGTTCATGATTGTCTATGAGGACGCCAACGGCAACAAGGTTGAGGAGCCAATGCCGAGGGCGGGAACAGCGCTGCCCAAAAGCACAGGGCGCAAGGTGCCGAACACCATCGTCATCGATAAGGATGATATGCAGCTTTGAGTGCAAACAGCGCCAGCGTTTAGATCTGACTTGCTATCGCAAGCGCACAGAGCGTGAGTGTTCACACCTGCCATACGAGGGTTTGGCAGATGTGAACAGGAGGCGCAGATGGGCATGGCAACGCAGGATAGGGCATCTGAACGCCATCAACCCCACCAACCCCGCTTTATCGCCTACGAGCGCGTCTCGACGGCGCGGCAGGGGGCATCTGGCTTGGGGCTGGATGCGCAGCGCGGCAGCATCGAAACCTTCGCCCTCAGCCGTAGCGCACAGCTGCTGGCACGGTTTGCCGAGGTCGAGAGCGGGCGCAACCCCGACCGCCCGGAACTGGCCAAGGCGCTACATCTGGCCAAGGTCACAGGCGCAACCCTCATCATTGCGAAACTGGACCGTCTGTCGCGCAATGCCGCCTTCCTGTTGACACTGCGGGACTCTGGCGTGTGGTTTCTGGCCGTGGACATGCCCGAGGCCAATGACCTGACCGTCGGCATCATGGCGCTCGTCGCCCAACAGGAGCGTGATGCCATCTCGCGACGCACCAAGGAAGCGCTGGCGGTGGCAAAGGCGCGTGGGGCGAATCTGGGCAATCCCAACGGGGTGGCAGCGTTTGCGGACAGCACGGATAACGGGGCAAGTTTGCGCAGCTCGGTCAGCGCCAATGCAGAGCGACATGCGCAGGACCTGGCAACGGTTGTCGCGGATTTCCGAGCCGCTGGGGCAACTTCGTTGCGGGCGATTGCGGTGGAACTCAATTCCCGCCAGATGCGCACGCGGCGTGGTGGAGTTTGGGGGGTGAGCAATGTGCGGAATTTACTTGAAAGGTTTCGCTTGGGATGAGCAATATTGATCGGCCATCGCCTTCCATTCTGAGTTTTTTACTACTCGTCGCCGCCAGTTAAAATGCTATCAGGTTACGTGGCTGACACTCAGGAAACTACCAAGAAAGTCTTGATATCGCCCTCCGGCGCTTTGTTTTTGCCTAATCATGTTCTTGTTGGGTGTGGCTCAACAATCCATAACGCTATCCATGAAAGCCATGCACTTACTAACTTTAGCGGTGTCAAATCAGGCTCAAGGCAAATGGCTGAAAAAGTTGGATTCTGTCGCGTAACGAGGTTGATCCAATTTCGAACGAAGGATGCTGCGTTGCCTGTAGATTGGGGAAGGAACTGGAAAAAACGCAAGTATCGGCTGCTTGCGATATTTATTAAATCTGTTAATAAGATAAAAGAGGGTGATCGGAGTGGCCATGCGTAAGATGAATTTACATGATGGTTCAACGTCTTTTGAAGGCGTTATCGAGGTGCGCGGCGTTCTTGGCGCCGCAGTAAAGACCCTGGGTATTCGCATTGTCCGTGGAGATTGGCGCGTTGGTGAGGTTGTAACCAAAGAGGCCGATTTGGTTGACGAACTCGCCGTAAGTCGCTCGGTCATCCGCGAAGCCTTTCGAATTCTGGGTGCAAAGGGCATGATCCGAAGCCGCACATCGGACGGAACGCGTGTGCAGCCGCGCGCCGAATGGCGCCTGTTGGACCCGGACGTTATGGATTGGCGCATCAAGGCAGGCGATACGGAAAGCCTGTTGCGCGACCTGCTGCAAGTGCGATTGATCCTTGAACCTGGCGTTGCTGGCCATGCGACATCATTTGCAACTTCCATTCAGCGCGCAGCCGTTGATGCTGCCTGGGCCAACAAGGTCAGCATTCTGGACAAGCCGGGCCTCACTCATGAAGAGCGCCGGGCACAGTTTATCTCGACTGATCTGGAATTTCATCGCGCACTTTTATCTTGCGCAAATTCCGAACTGCTCGACCAGCTCTTCTCGGTTATCGAGGCGGCACTTGGTTTGCTGCTTGATCTGCAAATGAAAGCAAAGGGTTATACAACGAAGATGATCGGCATGGATGAAAGTCATGCGATGCATGAAGCCGTATATGTGGCGTTTTCAAAAGGAGATGCCGAAGCGGCACAGGCTGCAATGCGGATTCTCATCCAACGTGCAATTGAAGATGCGCATGCGGGCTTTGTCCTGCTAAAAAACTAACTGGAAAATAATATGAGCAAGTTGAAGATTGACGTCGGGCTTGTCGCCGACGTGGCTGAACGGCTAGGCGCGCACCCTTTCAAGGGGTGGTTTTATGGAGACTCTATTGGCTTTGAAGGGCTGATCGCAGCCGCGAAGATTCTGGACGATCCGAAATGGGTAAACTTTTCACATGGGTTCTTTCGTGCATGGGCGACACGGATGACACCATTCCAGCCTGACGATAACACTGCGCCCGGCCATGTCATGTGCGACATTGTCGAACAAACGGGTGATGTGATCTTGCGTGATGCCGTTCTTGAACTTGGCAGGCATCTGCGATCACGCCGCAAGCACGGGCAAGTGTCGATAACATTCGAGGATACACTTCGCTCGCTCCGGCAGCCTTACGGCGGCGCGGGTCTTTCAGACTTTGAACAAAAGCAAATGGAAAACCCCGGGGCGGGTATCTGGTTGGACTGTATGCATTTTGATGCACCATTTTTTGCCCATCTATCGCGGATTGACCCTGAAGGTGGCTGGGCAAGGGCTGCGATTGATGAAATTCTTGGCTACAAGCCCTTACTTTTTAGTGCCGAAACGGGATTGTACCGGCATTATTGGCTCGAAGATGTAAACAAGTCCTACATTGATGGTTGGGGACGTGGGCAGGGTTGGGCCTTGCTTGGTTTGCTTGATGTTGCCCATTATGTGCCCGCTACTTTTGCGGGTGTCGAGGCAGTGAAGGCGGAAGCGCTAGCTTTGGCAAGGCGTATGCTTGATTATCAGCTAAACGATGGAAATTGGCATTGTATGGTGCATGAACCCCGTTCTGGTCCGGAAAGTTCAACCGCTGCTTTCATGGCTACCGCGTTTTTTCGTGGAATCAAAATGGGTCTTTTGCCGGAGGCTGAGTTCGTTGAACCCGCTGCGCGCGCCTATGAGGCAATGGTGGCCAATTTAGATTCGAAGGGCAATCTTCTCGGAGTATCCGCAGCGGTCATGTCCGCTCTGGTAGAAGAGCATTATTGGCATGTTCCGCTGAATCGAATTGTTCCCTGGGGCCAAGGACCGGTGCTGACTGCAATAGCAGCACAAGCCAGTGCGCAGACTTAACTGCGCGCTATGGCCGCGTGGCTAACACGCCGCGCTACTCGTACATACGAATCGACACGCCGCCGTCGACAACAATGTTTTCTCCGATAATGAACCGCGCCTCGCTGGATGCGAGCAATGCGGCGACGGCGGCGATCTCAGAAGGTCTGCACAGCCGCCCGACAGGCTGCTTTGCCTCGACGGCGGCGCGCGCGGCAGCCGGGTCGGCTTCTTTTGCAAAGTGATTGGCAACGATAGGCGTGTCGGTGTAGCCCGGCGAAATGGCATTTATCGCCACGCCGCGGTCGGCATACTCCAAAGCCAAAGCACGCGTCAGACCTAGCAGGCCATGTTTTGCAACCGGGTAGGGAAAGGTCGATTTAATGATCGAGAACGCATGATTTGACACGATGTTGATTATCGCGCCATCATTTTGGGCCAGCATGTCGGGCAGAACCTGGCGGCAACAATGCCAAACACCTTCCAGGTCGACCGACATGCATCTATGCCAATGCGCCATCGTGCTTTCGAGCGGCTCGTGGAAGACCGCAATTCCTGCATTATTCACCAAAACGTCGACAGTGCCGAATAATTTCTTCGCCTCAATATGCATTGCAGCGATGCTTTCCTGACTGGCTACGTCTGTTTCGATGAAGGCAACATCAGCGCCAGTCTTAGAAGCAATCTCAGCCGCCGTATGCGCTCCAACGTCTTGATTTAGCTCAGCAATAACGACACTCGCCCCTTCGACTGCAAATCGTTCAGCTATGGCAGCACCGATTCCTTGGCCGCCTCCTGTTACAATCGCCGTCTTTCCCTCTAGCCGCATCATCTTCGGTTCTCCCATTTGATGTTGACTTTATCATATTAACTGTTAATACGTCCAACACTACATCTATGTCCAGTGGAGGAGACAAGAATGCGGCATACAAATCCAATTAAATTTGCTTTGGCAGTAGGGCTTTCGGCTAGCATGTTGGCTGGCGGTGCGAGTGCTCAGGAAAATCTGATCATCGCAATCTATAAAAGCGGAACGCAACAATACTTCATCGACCAGGCTGAAGGTTTCATGAGCGCAGCTGAAGAGCTTGGCTATGAGGCGCGAGTCATCAACGTTGAAACAGACTCCAACCTCGCAATCAGCGCAGTCTCCGATGCGATTGCGGCCGGCGCGCGTGGTATCGCGATCACTGCCCCAGACCAGGCACTGGGGCCGGCAGTATCAACCGCGGCTGCTGAAGCTGGTGTCTTGATGATTGCAACTGACGACCCGCTTGAAGATGCGTCGGGCAATGCACTGCCGTTTGCCGGTTTTGACGGCGTTGCTATGGGAACGCGTGTCGGAGAGCGCGCGGGTGCATTGCTGGCGGAATCGGGCTGGCTTGAGGGCGAGAGCTACGCCATCATGAGTGTGGAGGTTCAAACGCTTTCAGTTTGCAACGATCGCACCAACGCTGCGATCGATCAAATCGTTGCAGCCGGCGGTTCGGCGGATAATGTCGTTCCGGTTGCGTATGATGGCACAGCCGATCTGGCGCTGTCGGCAGCTGGCCCTGTCATTACGGCAAATCCGGGCGTTGATAACTGGGTTGTCGTTGGTTGTAATGACGAAGGCGTTCTTGGCGCAACCAACGCGCTGCGAAACGCTGGCTTTGATGCTGCCAACGTCATCGCGGTTGGCCTTGGCGCCTATGAGGCGTGTCGTCCCTGGGCAGCTGGTATCGATACCGGTTTCAAGGCCGCGCTTTACATCAGCGGCGTTGATGTTGGTGATGCTGCCGCGCGTGCGTTGATCAATGCAATCGAAACCGGCGAGCCGTTGCCCCCGATGACGGTTGCCAACACCACAATTGTGGACCCCTCCACATATGCAGACATCATGCCCTGCAACTGACAGAAATATGTGGGGCGCTGGTCTGTGCGCCCCACATTCCATCGGGGGGAAGACAACGATGACGACACCAATTCTTCAAATCAGAAATGTGGGCAAGTCCTTTCCGGGCGTGAAAGCATTGTCTGGCCTGTCGATGGATGTGCATTCAGGCGAAATTGTTGCCTTTGTCGGCGAAAACGGTGCGGGCAAGTCAACATTGCTCAAAATCCTTAGCGGTGACTATAGGCTTGATGAAGGCACGGTGTTGATCGACGGCATTGAAGCCTCGCATGTCAGCCCGCTTGAAGCGCGGCGCGCAGGGTTTCGTTTGGTTCGGCAAGAACCAGAAATAGTCCCCGACATTTCCGTCGCTGAGAATATTTTCATTGGTGAGTATCCGCGCCGCTCAGGCGGGCGCGTAGATTTTGCCGCGATGCGTGCGACGGTCACGGATATGCTGCATCGATACGGTTTTGCCGGGCTGATAGATATAGACGCGCTTGGCAGAAGTCTTTCGCCCGCTCAAATGCATATCGTGGAAATACTTCGCGCCTTGAAAACGGGTGTGAAAATCGTCGCCTTTGACGAGCCCACGTCCTCGCTTACACAGGATGAAACCGAACGGCTATATGAACTCATCCGAACACTAAAGGCCGACGGGTTGGGGATTATTTACGTTTCGCATCGCTTGCACGAGGTGATGGAAATTTCTGACCGCGTGGCCGTATTGAAAGATGGCGTGCCAACGGGTGATCTGGTGACATCGCAAACGTCCGAACAAGAAATTGTCAGGCTGATGGTCGGGCGTGAGCTGGCGCATGGATACAAGCGCAGCGAGACAACGCGTGACGATGTGGTATTGGAAGTCAACAACCTGACAAGCCGTTGGCACGACAATATAAGTTTCAAAATCCATGCGGGAGAGATCGTCGGGTTCGCAGGGCTCGTCGGGGCAGGGCGCACGGAGCTTGCCAAAGTCTTGTTCGGTGAATTTGAGAAGCAAGGCGGCTCGGTCAAGATATGCGGACAGGACGTCCGCATCAAAAGCCCTGCCGACGCAATCGCCGCAAGCATCGGATTTGCGCCTGAAAACCGCAAAGCCGAAGGGCTGATCCTTGTGCGCTCGGTTATCGAGAATGCGTCGATGGCTGTCTACTCGCGACTCGCGAAATACGGTATATTGCGCAACAGGCAGATGATTACCGCAGTCGAACCATTCATCAAGCGTCTGGACATCAAAACCCCGTCTTTGCTCCAGGATGTTGGAAAGCTTTCGGGCGGGAACCAGCAAAAAGTGGTGTTGGCGCGTTGGCTGGCGGCAAATCCCCGCCTATTGATCCTAGATGAACCAACACGCGCCGTCGACGTTGGGGCCAAGGCTGAAATCTACCGTTTGATGGACATGCTGGCCAGTGAAGGCATGGCCATCATGATGATCTCTTCAGAGCTCCCCGAACTGATGTCTATGTCAGACAGGATCATCGTTATGAACAACCGTAGAATTTCACAGCCGATCGAGAAGCGGGACGCCACTGAAGAATTGATCGTGAATATGGCGCTGGGAACACAGGCAGCCTGAATTATCCTGAGGAGGAAGATTAAATGAGTGTATCCGCTCAAGAGGCGCAAGGCCACAAAGCTGATGGCATAATAAAGCGCGCAATGAATGCAATTGGCGCTGAAAACCTGTCTCTGATCATCGCGCTATTCTTGATGATTGCACTGATCTCGACCCAGACCGAATACTTCTTTTCGTCACGCAATATTTTCAACATCGCCCAAAATATGGCTGTTGTCGGATTGATCGCAGTTGGCATGACACTCGTGATCGTTTCGGCAGGATTAGATATTTCTGTTGGTTCTATCGCGGGATGCGGTTCGGTGATGAGCGCTCTGGTTGTTGTCTCGACAGGTTCGGTTTTGGGCGGGGTCGGGGTCAGTATTGCTGTCGGTCTTGTATTGGGATTGGTCAATGCGGGCATTATCAGTATTTTACGTGTTAACCCTGTTGTAGCAACATTGGCCACGTTCTCGGCATTTCGCGGCGTGGCGTTCCTTATCGCCCCGGGCGGTCGCCCGGTTGGCGTTTTAGATCCTGCCTTTGCGGAACTCGGCTCCGGCAAAATATTTGAAATCGGGCCCTTTCCCGGCATCCCTGTCGCCTTCGGAATTTTGCTGATTGTCGCTATCGGAGCGCATTTTGTGATGCGTACCACCGTGTTTGGCCGTTCGATCTATTCCATGGGCGGAAATCCAGTCGCGGCGCGATTGGCGGGGATCAATCTGACAAAAATGCGCTTTGCGATCTATGCAATCTCGGGCGCGCTTTCGGGCCTTGCAGGTGCGATTGTTACGGCACGAACAAGCTCTGGGCAGCCCGCCTCAGGCACGCAGGGGCTTGAGCTTGAGGCTATAACCGCGGTTTTTTTGGGCGGGGCGCTACTTGCCGGAGGGAAGGGCACAATTGTGGGCACGATGCTGGCTGTTTTGCTGCTTGCCACACTTTCTAACGGCATGAACTTGTTGGGTATTCCGACATTTTATCAGCTTGTTGCAAAGGGTTTGCTTCTTGTGCTGGCCGTGGCCATCGGTCAATGGCGTATGGCCTATGCCGAGCGCGCCCAGGCACGCCAAACTGCAGCCAGTGCGGAAGGTTGACATTGGTGCTTACGCTTGAAAATGCCGCAATCCAGTTGACGGTGGCGCCGGATATCGGTGCCCGTGTCACCAAATTGATCGATCTGCGAAATGGGCGTGATTGGTTGGTTGGCGGTAGATCGGCACACCAGCCAGACGAAAACGCAGATTACACTGCCCAGAGCGCGCGCGGCTGGGATGAGTGTTTTCCCACTGTCGCGCCGTGCCAAAGCCCCGATTGGGGCAGGCGGCTGCGCGATCATGGCGATATTTGGGGGCGTCGTGTTGAATGTGAGCAGAATGAAGCGGGTATTCAGTCAACCTTCTTTGGTTCGGGTTATCGTTTCACGCGACGACTGTCATTGCATGACGAAACCGTGGTTGCCGACTATTGGCTCGAAAATACCGGCTCATCGGCACGTCCCTACCTATGGAGCCAGCATTGCCTGCTGAATTGCAATGAAGACGACCGGCTAAGCCTTGTCGGAATCGGCGAGATGGAAGTGTCATATAACTCTGAGACTGCCGAAGTCAGCGCTCGAAATTTCAATTGGCCAAAATTCGATTCCAACCACCCGGACCTGACCCATATTGAACCACAAACAGCTTGTTGGGCGGCAAAAACCTATGCGCCAATCGCTTCGGTAGTTGATGCCAGCGTAATGGGTGCCGATGGCGGTGCAATAACCTTTTCCTGGTTGCGCAAGGATATTCCGTTCCTTGGACTATGGCTCGACTATGGTGGATGGCCGGCCAATGAACCTGTTCACCAGGTTGCCATAGAGCCCACCAACGCCCCCGCCGACGACCTTGCAGCCGCAGTGTCACGTGGTCTTGCCCCGCGAATTTTGCCAGGTGAAACGCATTTTTGGTCGGTTTCCATCACACTTTCGCAAACCAACAACTCAAAGGTTCCCTCATGAATGAAGACGATCACATTCAATTCAGCATTAGAGATGGCGTTGCCTTTCTTACCTTGAATCGCCCAACGAAAATGAATGCAATTACGGCGGCGATGGGTGGCACCATTACTCAATTGGCGAGCCGCGTAGACACAGATGACGATATCAAGGTCCTAGTGATCGAAGGCGCGGGCGAGCGGGCCTTTTCTGCGGGTTCGGATGTGAATGCGCTCGATGACCTGGGCACGCCCTGGGACGGTCGCAATCGTGCGCAATACAATCGCGACTATATTGCGCCGCTTTTGGGCCTGCGCAAACCCGCTATTGCGATGATTGATGGCTATTGCCTTGGCGGCGGGCTGGAAGTGGCAATGTGTTGTGACATTCGGGTCGCAACACCGCGTTCGCGCTTTGGCGCACCAGAAGTGCAGCGCGGCTGGCACGCGGGTTCGGGTAACACATCTATTCTGCCGCGCCTCATAGGCTACGGGAATGCCGCGCATTGGATTCTGACCGGTGAAATTTTTCCGGCCGAAGAAGCATATAGGGTTGGGTTTGTGCAAGTTCTTGCCGAGCCCGAAAACCTGCAGGCTTCGGTGCTTCGCATTGCAAGCCGACTTGCAAAAAACCCGCCAATCGCCGTCCAGTCCGCGAAAAATATCATCCGCCAAAGCCAGGGCTCGTCAATTGCTCAGGGGCTGTCCTGGGAGAATGACGGCTACACGCTGTGCATGATGACCGAAGATGCCAAGGAAGGTATGCGCGCCTTTGCTGAAAAACGCGATCCGGTTTTCCGCGGTCGTTAATCAAGAAAGTTAGACTATGCAAACTGCATTCGAACAATCGGCTCAAAATCGCAGCCCCCTTAAAGGCATCAAGGTGCTTGATCTGACCATCGCTATGGCCGGTCCGCTCTGCACACAGCGCATGGGCGAGATGGGGGCAGAGGTGATCAAGATCGAGGCGCCGGGTGGTGGCGATTTTGCACGCCACGCACCAATGGCAGGAGTCACAAAATTTGGTGACTCCACATGTTTTGTCACGCTGAATCGCAACAAGAAATCGCTTGTGCTTGATCTGAAGTCGGCTGAGGGTCGCGCGGTGCTGTATGACCTTGTGCGCCAAGCCGATGTCTTAATTCAGAACTTCCGACCACGCGTAGCCGATAAGCTTGCGATCGACTATGACACCTTGTCAAAGATCAATCCGAAACTCGTTTATGGTTCAATCAGTGGCTATGGAAATGACGGTCCGATGAAAGATCGTCCGGGCCAGGATTTGTTGCTGCAATCCTTTACCGGCCTTACGATGAATGGCGGCACGGCGCGCGGCCTGCCGCAGGCATCGCCGCTTTACATGGTCGATGTCACCGCGTCGCATATGATGTGTGAAGGGGTTCTTGCAGCGCTAGTTGCGCGTATTTCCACAGGGCGCGGGCAGCAGGTGAATGTCACCATGATGGGCGCGATCATGGAAATGCAATGCCAGGAAATCACATCATATCTGGAAGCCGACTCGCCGCCAAGGCGCGGGGAAACGCCACAGGTCTCGACCTACCAGGAGCCGCCATATGGCATCTATATTTGTGCCGCGAACACATTTTTCTCTATTGCACAGGCTGATCTGGCTGTTCTGGCAAAGGCGCTGGATTTGCCGATACTCGCCGAGATCAAGGCCGCACGTCCCCCTCAGGCCGATGGTGAAGCCGTTGCTGCCTGGCGTGACCGGATCTATGAAATTCTATCTGCAAAACTGCTCACCCAGACTGCACGGCACTGGGATGCGCTGCTGTCGGAACTCGGCATCTGGTGCATCGTCGTGAATGACTACGAGTCCTTCCTGAAGCACCCGCAATCACAGGGCAATCTTACCAAAATGAAGCATCCACAAGGTGGCGAGTATTCGGCTGTTGCACCCGCAATTTCTTTTTCCGACGCGCCAAAGCCCGAGCTGTTTGCCGCTCCGCGATATGGTGCTGACAGCCGCACGATCTTGTCTGCCCACGGCTTTGATGCCGCCCGGATCGACGCGCTGGTCGCTTCGGGTGCGGTAATCGAAAGTGTAGTCCGGTGAAAATTACCGCCTTGAAGACCTTTATTGTGCCACCCCGTTGGTTGTTCTTGAAAATTGAAACAGACGAAGGCTTGGTCGGTTGGGGCGAGCCTGTTCTTGAGGGCCACGCCAGAACACTTGCCAGCGCGATTGACGAGCTTGCTGATCTGCTGATCGGGCGAAACCCGCTTCATATCGAAGACATTTGGCAAATGATCTATCGCAACGGTTGCTATCGCGGCGGCCCCGTGCTGATGAGCGCGCTTTCGGGCATCGACATGGCTTTATGGGATATCAAGGGCAAGTTTTTCAATGCCCCGATCTATGACCTTCTAGGCGGGCCAGTACGCGAAAAAGTGCGCACATATTGCTGGATCGGGGGTGATCGCCCCGAAAACCTTGTGGAAGACGCAAAACTGCTGGTCGCCAAGGGATATGACGCCTGCAAGATGAATGTCTGCCATGAACTCCAAATCATTGATCGACACAGCGCAGTAGATGCGATTGTTGCTCAGATGTTTGAATTGCGCGCAGCTGTCGGCCCGTCACTTGATCTGGCGTTTGACTTTCATGGACGCGTTCATGTGCCAATGGCAAAGATATTGCTGAAGGAGCTAGAGCCACTGCGCCCGATTTTCGTTGAAGATGCAGTCACGTCACAGCAGGTGGATGCAATGGCCGATCTGGCGCGCAGCACAACGATTCCACTGTGTATTGGCGAGAGGTTGCATAGCCGCTACGATTTCAAACAGGTGTTCGAGAAAGCTGCGGCCAGCGTCATCAATCCGGATACGGCCCATGTTGGGGGCATTTCAGAAATGCTGCGTATCGGCCATTGGGCTGAGGCTTATGACATTGCGCTCGCACCGCATTGCCCGCTGGGGCCAATCGCGCTTGCCGCGAGCTTACAAGTCGATGCGTTGTGTCACAACGCCTTCATTCAGGAACAAAGCCTGGGCATTCACTATAATCAGGGCGGCGACCTGAATGACTACCTGCGCCCTGAAAGCAGGTTTGCCTGCGCCGGCGGCTATCTCCCAATTCCAACAGGCGCGGGGCTGGGCATTGAGGTCGATGAAGAATTTGTAATCGAACAGGCCAAAATCGGTCATCGCTGGCGCGCACCGGTTTGGCGACATAAGGATGGTTCAATTGCAGAGTGGTAATCTGACCGATGCACGACTTATCGGAGTCGATTGGGGCACCTCGTCGTTCCGCGCCTATTTATTGAATGATAATGGCGAGTTACTGGATCGAGTCAGTTCACCTTCCGGTATTCTGAATGTCCCTGATCGCAATTTCGCCGCTATTCTGGACAGAAATTGCGGCCAGTGGCCGAACGTGCCAACACTCATGTGTGGCATGATCGGCAGTCGTAACGGTTGGATTGAAGCGGACTATCTTTCTGGTCTGACAGGGGCGAGCGAGCTAGCTGCTCAACTCAAAGAAATAGAAAATACCAATATTCGCATTGTTCCCGGCATCTCGGGGCAAGATTTTTCCGGTGGTCCGGATGTGATGCGCGGCGAGGAAACGCTTCTTGTCGGAGCGCTTGCATTGGGCGCGCCGCGTGATGGATTAATTTGCTTGCCCGGCACGCATTCCAAATGGGTCAATCTTGTATCCGGGCGAATTGCTGGTTTTTCCACCTATCTGACAGGCGAGGTTTTTGCGCTCATGCGTGATCGTTCAATTTTGTCGCCCCTAATGGAAGAAAATGCCATTGTGTGGGACCGTCCGCAGCAAAACGCTTTTGTCGAAGGCGTTGAAATGGCGCGAGATAGCACCGGCTTATTGCATCAGCTCTTCTCGCTGCGCGCGCGGGTTCTGACAGGGCACCCCGCTGCCTCTGATCTGGTCGCGCGACTTTCTGGCCTTATGATCGGCGCCGAGTTGTTGTCGATAAAACCCGACAACGGAACCGCATCAGTAAGCCTCATAACGTCAGGTGCAATCGGTGAACGCTACCGCATGGCACTGGAGCATCTGGATATTGGTGTTATCGAATACGATGCGGAACTGTGTTGCCAGCGTGGCTTGCATGACATTGCCCTTGCTGCCCAGCTACCGGCGTTTCGGCAAACGGGCGGATAGGGGCTTGCTATGACAAATATTGGCAGGATTGCTGACTTACTTGTTGAAACCGGTGCGGATTGGGCGGTGTTGACGGGGGCAGATAGTATTTGTTTCGCACTTGGCCACATTGTCCCGATTGAGATTGGCCAGTCCCCCTTTTCAGGCGGGCCAAGCGTGGCATTCATTGGTCGAGATGGTTGCGCGGGTTTGGTTTGCCCAAATACTGATGCCGCACAGGGAGTTGGATTCGAAGAGATCAGTTACGCAGGATTTGCCAACGCTGTAACCGATCAAGTCGCAAACTATCGATCCGCAGTGCAGCAGATGATCCGTCAACTCGGATTTACGGGTCAGTTTGGTTTCGAAGCAACAAGTTTCCCCTATATTTTACGCGATTTGTTGCCGGGTGTCCCAACCCCGATAGACTTGTCGATGGCACGGCTGCGAGCGGTAAAATCAGCAGCCGAGTGCGCGCGGATGACCGTTTCGGCGCAAGTCGCCGCGATTGGGCAAATGGAGGCCCGTAAATTATCGCAACCCGGATCTGACGAGATGGCGGTTTTCGGTGCTGTGCGAAGTAAAATGGAACAGGCCGCCGGACAACGCATCGCATTTGCCGGCGAGTATATAACCGGCATTGGGCGTTCGGCGCAGTTGGGCGAGGCAATTGCCCCGCGGCGGATTGAAACGGGTGATCCGGTCATTTGTGATCTGGCACCAAGGGTGAATGGATATTGGGGCGATAGCTGCACGGCATTCATTGCAGGTGGCGCACCATCTGATGCTTATCGGGCAATGTATTCAGCCGCGCGTGAAACACTGGATCTGGCCATTTCCGAACTACGCCCTGGCCTTCGAGTTTGTGATTTTGATGCAACACTACGCACCCATATGAAAGGTCTGGGCTATGCGTATCCGCACCATTCCGGTCATGGCATTGGCGCATCTGTTCATGAATTTCCGAGACTCGTGCCAGATGAAACCGCTTTGTTTGAGGAAAACATGTTCATCATGGTCGAACCTGGTAGTTATGCGCCAGACATTGGGGGCGTGCGATGTGAGTTCATGTTGAGGGTGACCGGCACCGGATGCGAGATCGTGGCGCCATTCGAAATGAGCTGTGAATGATGCCGCAGATCGGATCGCCAAACCAATGAGCAGCACCATGCAGGGCATTCATTGCGTGCTGTATGCGCTATTTACGCCAAGCGGTGCATTGGACCGCGAAGCGATGCGCTTCCAGGTCGCGCAGATGCTTTCGCTGAATGTAGATGGTATTGTCGTGCTGGGGCTCGCAACCGAAGTGCATAAGCTTGACCAATCCGAACAGGAGGCGCTGGTAAACTGGGCCGCAGAGGACATTGCGGCAAGGGTGCCATTAGCCGTTACGGTTACCGGAAATTCAGTCGCACAACAGCGCCACATGGTGCGCTTTGCACTTGCGCATGGCGCATCAAGCCTGATTTTGCAGCCGCCCGCCGCTGGAGATTATTCCTCTGAAACCTGTATCGACTTTTTTTCTGACGTTGCAGACGGCTTTGATGCGACATTCGCAATACAGAACGCGCCGCAATATCTTGGCCAATCACTAAGCGATAGCCAAATAGGCCAATTGCGCGCCAGAAATCCGGGCTTCTCTGTTGTGAAATCCGAAAGCTCGGCTGTTGGATTGGCGTCACTCGTCGAGGCGCTCGATAGCACTATGTCCGTATTGAATGGCCGAGGCGGGCTTGAGATGATTGACTGCCTCTTTGCAGGCGCAAATGGGTTCATTCTGGCGCCCGATGTCATTGATAAATCAAAACGCGTTGTCGATTTGTGGTGCAAAGGTGATTTGGACGCGGCGCGGAACGCCTATGCAGAGGTCTTGCCAACAATCGTGTTTGTCATGCAGTCGATAGAGCATTTGATTTGCTACGGGAAGCGACTGTACGGATTGCGCAGTGGCATTGAAATTCATGACAGATCTCCAGCTATGGCGCCCAGTGCATTCGGCATTGCCGCAGTGGAACGATTTGCGGCTAAGCTTGGACCAATTCACCGAGACCAGATCATGAGGCTGTGATAAAGTTAGCAATAGCGGCATCAATTGGCCAGCTGCCCATACCCACTTATTTGACTGCTAGAGTTCCATGAAATTAGTTGATCTCCTTTTGCGTTCGATGTGTAAATTATTGAAGCCTTATGAGCCTCGATTGGTTTGTTGTTAGCGCGGCTTGTCGAACTCAGCGATCTTGCTCTTTCCCTTAGGTTTTCCTGATTGTGAATAAATTCGCAGCCACTTAAATTGTTTCCGAGTTGGAGAAGGGGTGGATGCCGCTCTCCCCCAGGCGGCATCGCAATGTGCCACACTTGCGGTGTTGAAAACACAAGTGAAAGAGAGGGCATCCGTGGAAGAAGTTAGCATCATCGGCGTCGATCTGGCAAAGAACGTGTTCAGCTGCACGCGGCGGCTGCGGACGGATCGGTCGTGTTCCGCAAGAAATTGTCACGACCGCAATTTGCGCGGTTCATGGCGAAAATCCGTCGTGCGAAGTGGCGATGGAGGCGTGCCCCAGCGCCCATCACTGGGCGCGGGAATTCACCGAGCACGGGCACCGGGTCCGGCTGATCGCGCCACATTACGCCAAGCCGTTCCTCAAAAGGCAGAAGAATGACGCGGCCGATGCGGAGGCTATTGTCGAAGCCGCGCTGCGACCGACGATGTGGTTCGTGGAACCCAAGACCGCAGAACAGCAGGCCCGTGCCGTCGCGTTCCGGACGCGCGAGCAGTTCGTGAAACAACGCACGGAAGCCGTTAATGCGCTCCGGTCCCATCTCTACGAGTTCGGCTATGTCGCGCCCGTAGGAATCGGCTATGTCCCACGCTTGGAACGGGTCGTCGAAGATCCGGATGCGGGCATTCCGGATCTGGCTTGCGAAATCTGCCGGATGCTCCTCGAGCAGATCGCGCAACTGACCGACCGGATCAATGCGCTGAAAGCCAAGATTGCCACCATATCAAACGAGGCCGAGATGCCCCGGCGGTTGCAGACCATGCTGGGCGTCGGCCCGATCACAGCGCTTGCGGTCGAGACCTTCGCGCCGCCGATGGAGCTGTTCCGCCGTGGGCGCGATTTTGCCGCCTGGCTCGGCCTGGTGCCACGACAGCATTCCACCGGCGGCAAACAGAAGCTGGGGAAGACCTCGAAGATGGGGCAACGCGATATTCGGCGATTGCTGGTGATCGGGGCGACCGCCTTAATCCGCTGGGCCTCACGCCGTGGGGCGCCGAAGGGGTCCTGGATGGCCCGGATGTTGGAGCGAAAGCCCATACCGGTTGTGGCGGTCGCGCTGGCGAACAAGATGACGCGCGGCATCTGGGCGATGCTTTCGCGAGACGAGAACTATCGCGGCCGTGTGGTGATCGGCGCCTGATCCGGCGTCGCGCAATCACCCGGGCCACCGAGTTGTGAGGAAGGCAAGATCCGAATGGGCAAATGATCGGCATGATCCGGGTCGGGAAAACCAGAAACCTTCTCCGAGCCTCGAGCTCGCTGTTGGTGATTTGGACCGGGTCCGCGCATCACCATCCCGGCCAGCGGCGCAATGTCAGCCGCACGAACAGGCCTGACAAAAGTACGCACTCGATCACATGTCCAGAAGATCAGAAAATCCTTGCAAACCGAGCGGCATCCACAAAAGAAGGTTGTCTTTCAGGCCCACCCCCTCCGCCACTTGCCCCCGCGAAAGCGTTCTCCCGATCCGGCTGCGGCCGGATTTTTCCGTTGTTTTCGAGGGTTATGCGGGAAAGCTGAACGCTGGTTGCGGGCTGCAAGAATTATTGGTGGTGGCGATCAAGGTTGGACTTCACGTGATTTGCCTTGCGAAAGAGGCAGAAGATCGGAGTTACGTCAGGGTTCCAGCACGCTGAAATCAAATGACTATCTGGAAATTTTCTGGAGGATGGCCAACATCGCGTGGGCGAGTGTAGCTCGATCGTATTTTTGCGCTGCGGCAACGCCCGCCAGGGACATTTGCCTCAACAGGTTCTGTTCGTTGCTCAAAGTCTTTAGTTTATCGGCGAGTTGCCTGGAATTTTCTGGTTCGAACGTGACCCCGGCTGCGGACTGGCGCACGATCTCGGCGGCCTCGCCTTCGACCCCTAAAACAATTGGGATTCCCATTCCCATACATTCGAACATCTTCGACGGGATCACAGTGGTGAAGAGTTTGGTGCGGCGCAGGTGGATCAGCGCAACGTCGAGAACCGACCAGTAGGCCGGCACCGCATCGCGTGGCACGGAGGCGCGGAAAATCACGTTCTTTAGTCCCAAGGCCTTTGCCCGCGCTACAAGCCCGTCACGCGCGGCGCCGTGGCCCAAGAAAAGGATGCGGATATGTTGCGTCTGCGGGTCATCTTGCAGAATAGCGGCTGCATCCAGAAGCGTGTCCAGCGCATGGGCCATACCGTGTGTGCCGATGTAGCCCGCAACAAAACAGCCTTCGATGCGCAGTTCCGCCTGCAGCGCAGCGTTCTTCTCGATGGGGTGAAAGCGGTTTGCGTCAACACCATTGGTCACTACGTGAATTTTGTTTCCGTCGATGCCGCGCCCAATCAGGTTGCGCTTGAAGGAATGAGTAACGGAAATCACAGCTTTGGCGCGGCGGTAGAGGAATAGCTCTAACTTTTCGAGCATATTGAGCAAACGGGACTCTTTCATCGCCCCAACGGCGCGGATCGACTCTGGCCAGATGTCACGCAGTTCAAATACGAAGGGTTTGCGTTTTATTGCAGCCGCGCCCCAGGCGGCGACTGCAGTGAAAAACTGTGGCGAGGTGCCGATGATTACGTCGGGCTTGCGCACGAAGAGCGCCGCGAGGAAGCCCGAGACCATGAAGCTGACGAAATCGAGGATGCGCAGGGCAAAGCCCTCGTTGCCTGTCATGTAGGTCCAGACGCGGATGACGCGGATACCTTCCATCTCCTCGCTTTGCCAAAGCTTGTTGCGGTAACCGTCGAAGACCTTTCCCGACGGGAAGTTCGGCGCGCAGGTGATAACGGTGACACGGTGCCCCGCCTTTACCCATTCGCGCGCGTGTTCGAAGGTGCGCGCGGCGGGGGCGTTGGTCTCGGGCGGGAAATTGTCGGTCATGAACAGGATGTGCATCAGTTGAAGTCCACCGCGAAGCTCATGGCGCCGGTGAAGTCCAGCGACAGGCACTGGCAGGGCAGGTTCTGGCCGAAGCGCGGGTGCCAGGTGGATGGCGCGACGCGCGCGGCGGCCCCCTCGGCGCGCCAGTGCAGCACCCGGCCCGAGGGCAGGGCAAGTGTGCCGTGATTGCCTTCGGATGTGGCAATGACGCCGGGGGGCAGGTGGAAGCGGGCGGTGCCCCGGGCTGTCGGGTCAAGCCGGTCGGCAATGGTGAGCCCCGTGTCCGTGAGGGTCCAGCGGCGGCTGTGGCGCGGGCCGCCGGGCAGGCGGGTGTAGCCATCGTGGCGGGCCGAAACGGTGAGCGCCGCAGCCGTATCGCCAGTTTCCACCCTATCAACCCGGGCGCGGCGCGCCACGCGAAAGCCGCTCCAGACCTCGGAACTGTCTGCGCCGTCCAGGGTGACGGTTGAATGCGCCGGTGTGCCGCGCTGGCGCAGACGTTCGTCTGTTGTCCCGTATTCCGACGTGCCGGAATTGACGATGACCCGTTCAGCGCCTAGGGACAGCTCGAAGGAAAGCGTGTCTGCATGGGCGTGACCGGGCAAATAGTCCGGCCCAACGCGGCCGATGTCGACCAGCAGCACGGCTTCTGCGCGCGCCATGCGGGTAAAACCGCTGTCAGCCAGATGTGTGAGCCCAGGCGATAGCGGCTCTGTGAGGATCCCCAATCTTTCGGCGTAGCCGTGCAGATTGCCGTTCTCCGGTGCAACGCCGAACGCCGCGTCATTGAAGAAGGAAATCCTTCCGTCGGGATGCGACATGGCATCAAGCCATCGCAGCATTCTCGGCAACCGCACTGCGCAATCTTGCGCCAGCGCGCGTTCGGCTGCATTCAGGACGGAAGCGCAGGCGGTCAGCAGGTTGAGCATATCTGCCACATCCTCGACGGCGAGGGCGTGATACATCGGCGTCAGCTCGAACTGTCCACCGTCGGGCAGGATCTGCTCGGGCATTTCACGACCCAGGATCGACAGCGCCCGCGCCCGCCAGCCCGCGGCCTCCGGCCCGTCGAAGCAAAACCCGGCAAAGAGCAACGCCTTGGCATTGGCAAAGAGGTGGTTGCCCAGCAGGTGCCATTCCAGACGCTTTGTCAACCAGCGCGCCTGAACGGCGAGGCTGTGGCGCGCCGCCTCATCGAGCGCGCCCCCGGTCAGGGCGTATTTCACCCAATTCACGATCCGCAGCGAAACCGGGTAAGGCTCCCAGCCCGATCCTGTTCCGGGCGGATTCTCGGCAATCCAGCGGGCGATCAGGCCGGCGTGCCAGATGCGGCGTGCCTTGGCGTCTTCGGCGTTCAGGTCGTCGAAATAATGCTGGTTGTAGCGCCAGAGCTTGGCCTTGGCCGGGTCGTCCCAGCCGTTGCGGGCCAGACTGCCCGCCTCGCCGAGGAAGACGAAGTCCTCCGGCCCGGTAACCGAGGCCGCGCGGGCGGCGGGGGCCACGAAACGCCCAGGCACCGCGCGCATGGCTGGGGCGGGCGCAAGGTCCGGGATGGGGCGTGCCAGCCGGAAAATGGCTCTTCCATAAATCTGCACCGGGCGCAGATGGCGTAGCGTGTGAAAGTAGCGCGGCAACGCCTTCAGCGACGGCATATTGGGCTCCTTCAGCGCAGACTCTCGGCCACTTCGATCGAGACACGGCTAACCTCGAACAGCTCGGCTGCGGAGACCGGTGCGGGTTTGCCGCTACGCACCGCCTCGATGAAGGCGGTGGCACAGGCGACCTGGCCCTTATCCTGCTTCCACAGTCTGACTGGCCTTACTTTGGACCAGCCACGCGCGGTAAGGCGCCGAAAGTTGTCTAGCTGCAGCACGCGCCCGGCGACAAAGACTTCCAGCCGCTCCTTGGCGACGCTAGGATGGCCGTTGGCAAGGTAATTCACTGCGCCGACCGAGCCATCGGCGAATTGCAGCGTGATCACCGCCTTGTCCTCGCGGATGGCGATGGCCGTGTGTTCGCCCAGTGAGACCGCGTGATGAGCTACGATTGGCGCACCAGCGAGGTGGCGCAGTAGATCGATGAAGTGGCAGCACTCGCCGACGATGCGGCCGCCGCCCACCGCCGGGTTCTGCGCCCAGTGATCGGCGGGGATGTCGCCCGCGTTGATCGTCATAATAAATGTCTTGGGCTGGTCGATCTTGTTCAGCAGGCCTTTCATCTGGATGATGTGCGGGGCAAAACGGCGGTTGAAGCCGATCATCAAATGCTGCTCGGGGCGGGTGGCCTTCTCTGCTTCGATCTCCGCCAACTCATCCAGCGTCAGGCAGAGCGGCTTCTCGCAGAAGACGTGCTTGCCCGCGCGCAGCGCCTCCAGCACCTGTTTTGCGTGGGCGTCGTGGCGGGTGGCAATGACCATCGTGTCGATATCCGTGTTGGTAAGCGCGTCCGTAGCCTCGGTCGCGGCTTCGCGGAAGCCGAACTTCTTGCCGGAATGCACCGCGCTGATACCACCGGAACTGATGACGGTGTCGAGGTCGGCACCCGCCGCCCTGAACGCCGGGATCAGCATACGGCTGGCGTAGTTGCCCGCCCCGAGGAAGGCGACGCTGCCTTTGCTGGCCTTGGGGCGTGCTGCATCGAGCATGACGACGCGTTCGAGCGCCGCTTCCTCACCTTCTGCCGCGCGAGGGTAGTTGAGGAGGATACCCCCAACACTAACCCCAACCGCTGCGGCCAGGTCACGCTGTGACATTTCAGGGTTCTCTTGCAGAAGGCGAATCACGCGAAAATGCGTGTCTTCCTGCAGCCTGGTGCGCTTGCTCGTCATGTTCTGGAATTTCTCAGGCTACCGCACAAGGGTTGCCCGCTGGGTGCCTTGCTGGATGCAAAGTTGATGATGAGGTTGGTTTCCACATCGTTCAACTTCGAGCGATAGCAAAGGCTGCGCACGCGAACAAGGGATATATACGAAACTACGCCAGTTTTCGCCATATCGGCGAATGAAGCGGCCAATAACCATTGGTGGAGTCTCAGGCAGAGAGACCCACTCACGCCGAGGGTTTGCGCGAGCCTGATTTGACCACAGCCCCTAGCTGACAGATCAGGATTTTCAAAACTGTTACAAAACGTTGAGGGGATTTCGGCGTGTCACCTTCATCAAAACTCCACTTCGTAGCTGCAAAAGCCTGCTTGCATCCGTTCAAGTTTGAGCGATATGTGGGAGGTATGGTTTTAATGAGGTTGCCATATGACATTTCATGAACGTGGAACAAGCTGGTTTCTGGCGCAGTTGAAGCCGAACTGCGCTAAAATCGCAGATAAGAACCTCAAGCGCCAGGGCTTCAAAACCTTCATGCCGCTGGAGGAAGAAACGCGCCAGCGGAACGGCAAGTTTGTTACTGCCATGCGGCCACTGTTTCCCGGCTACATTTTCGTGGCTTTTGACGCTGCCTGCGGGTTTTGGCGCGCCGTAAATTCGACCTATGGCATCACGCGGCTGGTGAGCCTTGGCAAGGAGCCTACGGCGGTTCCACGGGATCTTGTCTCACAGTTGATGCTGAGGTGTGACGCGAAGGGCAAATTTCTGCCGCCGAAGCTTCTTAAACCCGGTGATCAGGTGACCCTGACCAAGGGGCCCTTTGCCAATTTTGTGGCCGAGGTCGAAAATATTGCACCCAACCGGCGCGTTTGGGTCCTGATGGAGGTCATGGGTGCGCAGACACGCGTGGCCGTCGGGGCGGATCAGCTGCGGGCTGTTTGAGGTCGCCAATCGTAGGACCTGTCCGTAAATTGGCTGGCACAACAGCCGAAAGGCGAGAAACAAGACTGATCAGGTGCCACTTTGGGTAGGGCGAAAATCGGCGGGGCAGGGACCGGCAAATCCGGGTCGAGATCGTGCCCGATAAGATCCATCGTCGCGACTGAGCGGTGGCAGGATGCCGGGAATCTGCGGTCACTGGCCCCGGTTCTCTGGCCCCGACGGCTACCGGTGATTGTTCAGGCCAGAAGCGGCAGCCGCAGCCAGAACCCGGTGGCCCACTGCTTCAAAGCCCGGTTCTGATCGGTCAGGCCGCTCTGCGCTGGACCTCGATCGTGACATGCGCGAGTTCGTGCAGGTCTGCGAGTTGCGCCCTGTAGGCTGCGACGGGCTTCGGGTCGGAACTCAGGATCGAGATGATAGCTCCGTGATGGCCCGGTCCGAGTTGCCACACATGCAGATCGACGATTTTGTCATGCTCGCTTTCAATGGCAGCACGCACTTCGGAGGGAAGCTCCTCGCGCGCGGGCAGATAGTCGAGCAGGACCGCGCCGCTGTCACGCAGCAGGCCCCAGGACCAGCGCAGGATGACAAGCGCACCGACGATGCCGATCACCGGGTCGAGCCAGACCCAGCCGTAGCTGCGACCCGCCAGAAGCGCTGCAATGGCAAGGACGGAGATAAGCGCATCGGCCAGAACATGCAGATAGGCGGCGCGCAGATTGTTGTCGCGGTGCCCGGCGCGGGCGGCGGGCGCATCGTGATCATGCGCGTGGTCGTGGTGCTGATGGCCGTGGTGGTGGCTGTGATCGTCCCTGAGCAGCCATGCGCTGGCGAGGTTCACAACAAGGCCGAGGATGGCCACGAAAATCGCCTCGTCATAGCTGATCGGGACCGGACTGCGCAGCCGCACGATGCTTTCCCAGCCGATCAGCAGGGCGACGATGGCAAGGACGGTGGCACTGCCAAAGGCTGCCAGATCGCCAAGCTTGCCGGTTCCGAAGGTGAAGCGCGGGTTGCGCGCATGTCGGCGCGCATAGCGATAGGCGAGCGCCGTGATGAGAAGCGCCGAGGCATGGGTGGACATGTGCCAGCCGTCGGCAAGCAGCGCCATAGACCCGTAGATCGTGCCCGCGACGATTTCCACAACCATTACGGTTGCGGTCAGCGCGATCACGGCCCATGTGCGGCGCTCGTTGCGGGCGTGGTTCTCACCAAGGAAGACGTGATCGTGTGGTGCGGCAGTGTCGGGGTGTGCGCTCATTTCAAGTGCCTTTTCATGACTTCGATCATGTCATCCGCCCCGGCCTTGCGCAGGGCGTCGTCTTCAGCGCGGACGACATGGTTGTTCAGGTGATCTTCCAGCAGTTCAACGACAAGGCCGTTCGTCGCCCCGCGAACCGAGGCGGCGAGGTTCAGGATTTCGGCACAGGAGGCTTCGGCCTCCAGCGCGCGTTCGATGGCTTCCATCTGGCCCTTCAGCCGGCGAACCCGCGCCAGAAGCTTCGATTTGTTTTCAACAGTGTGTCCCATAGGATAGGGGGCTACCCTATTTATTGGGGTTCCGCAAGTATGATCCAATGCTGAAAGCGAAATGATTCATGCAACCCCCATGCGAAACGATCCCCCCACCACCCTGCCAGAGCATGATGTCAGCAAATTTCGATTCAGATGTTCACGGGTAGATATTGAAGCATCCCATGCTGAATTGGCTGCGGCGACGAGGCTTGAATTTTCGATATTTTGCGCTTGTCGCGCTTTGGGCTAATGCGCCTAAACAACCCTGATTCAAATAGTATTTTCAGCCATGAAGCGTGAATGAAAGGTTAGACATGCTGCACCCATTGCAAGCAACCAAGGGCCGAGCAAACTGAATTTGAGGCTTGGTGCGTGGTCCGTGCCGTAGTGGTCTTCGAGTTGTCTTTGTATCTTTTGAGATATGTCCCGCCCAAAGGCTTGCGGCAGCAAGCCCCCGAGAATTACGGTTTTTATCGAAACGAATTTCGACAGGGTGATGACGATTTGGCGTAACTCATCGAATTCTTCTGTCAGCTCGATCGCCCCGGGCGCTTCAAGGGCAGGGTCGGCTGCGCGAATGTCGAGCAGCCTGTCCAGCAAGGCCAGAGCGTTGTCATCCAACGCATTTGGGGGTTCACCTGCATAAATCCTGTTTCCAAGAATTAGCCGAGTTGAAATTTGGGGGCCGGCAAAGCAAAAGAGATAGTCATTTAACCCCCTTGCGGCACCAAACATGCTTTCAGCACTGGCCGCCGCGGTAATATTGTCCTGGATATATACATCAAGCCCCGTCGCATCCCGTATCAGTGACTCGAAATCGAAATTCGCGAGCGAGTCCTTGTTTCCCGAGGCGATTCGATCATCGATATCAACGGGTAATGTCAGCCCGACGCCCGCGACGCGCGCGCGCTTGTCAGGCGAAAGTGTTGATATGGCGCTGTCGATCAGCTCCAAAACCAGTCGGGCGATTTCCTGACAATCCGGATGGGTATATTTGACCGAATTGCGGAATTTTATTTCACCTACAAAGTCAATCAGAACGACATCCAGATTGCAGGTTTCGATGTTGACGCCGATGGAAAACGCCCCTTCAGGGTTCAGGCGAACCGGGACAGTTGGCGGCCCCACCCGACCACGAACCGCAACACCGGGAGAAACAAATCCATCGCGCTCCAATGCGCGGACGATGACAGAGATTGTTTGCGCCGAAAGGCCGCTTGCCTGGCCAATTGCCAGCCGTGTCATACCTTCATTTTGCAGCAGTAACGACATGATGAGCCGTTCGTTGAAGCTGCGGACGGTCATCTGGTTCATGCCGCCGCTGCGATCAGCAATGCGAAGGCTGGGCGGCGGGGCAAATCTCATGTCGGGCATTTTCGGGCTTTCATTTGTAGCGGGGTGGGCGAATTGGGCGTCTATCTTTTAATTGCGCGCATCGGTCCAACCAATCGCTTGAATTTCCTCGACAATAGCATTTCCCAACGCGCGGTGCCCATCAACATCAAGATGAAACCCATCTTCCGGGCTGGACGTTACGACAAGTTGTGCCGCAAAGAAATGAACAGCTTGCGCCTCTGCAATTTGTTCCAGTTCCTGCGCCAAGGATTGTGACTTTTCGAGCGCCCCCTGAAACACGCCCGACCATTCCTTCAGATCCGAAGCGATAACCGGCGGCGCGACAATAAGAATTTCTGGCGTTCCCCCATTTATACCGGCGGGCATGGATTTGATATCGGAAACCAATGCGCTGACCCCCATCGCAATTTCACCGGCAGTTTTATTGAACCTTACCTTGAGATCGTTGGTTCCCAACATGATGATAACCAGATCGAGTGGCTTGTGGCTCATGATGCAGGGGCGCAAATATGTGCGCCCATTCTTGTCCTGGCCCTCGATCGGGTCGTCACTTACGGTGGTCCGACCGCTCAGGCCTTCCTCGATAACGTGCCATTGGCCAGCAAGTGCGGCTCGCACAATTCCGGGCCAGCGAATGTCCAAAGGATAACGATCATCCGGCCGGTGCGCGGTTGTCTGCCCATAAGTGTTGGAATCTCCATAACAAAGTAGCGATCTCATTCCAGTCTGATCCTTTAGCAAGCCAAAAACATATGGGCTGAACGGCACGGCGCGCCTTGGGGTTGCGTGCGAAAACTTGCCAAACACTAGGTGGCAGAAAGGGCCCTGTCAATATTCATTCACTCTGAATAACTATTGACAGTGATCGGATTTTGGTGATCAATCAATGATGTCATAAGGCCAGAATCCTCGGTGGGGCCCTTGTGACGCAACAGAGGGAGGAATGAAGAATGAAGCTGATAAGCAAGTTTACCCGGGCGATTGGGTTGGCAGCTGTGGCGGTTACAATCGGAACCGCGACGCCTGCAGCTGCGCAAGACGAAGGCCCGATCATCGTGGTCAGCGGCCCGCTATCATGGCCATTTTTTGCAGCGGTAAAGCAGGGCTTTGATGATGCTGCGGAATTATTCGGAATCGAATACCAATATATTGCCGTGACCGATACGGCCAATATGACAAGCGATTATCCGCGTCTTTTGCAGCAGGCAATTAGCCGCAACCCGCGAATGCTTCTGGTTGGCGAGTTTTTTCCCGACGGGATGGACCCATTGATCAGAGAGGCCACTGCGGCGGGCATTCCGGTTCTGATCCATAATTCCGGTCAGACAATGTGGGAAGATAACGGTTCAATTGGCTTTGTTGGCGAAGATCCCTATCAGATGGGATACAAGGCCGGCCAAATCCAGGCGGATGCGGGTGTAACAACGGGGCTATGCTTCAATCAGGTGCCTGGAAACCCAACCGTGGAAGAAAGATGCAACGGGTATGTCGCCGCAATGGAAGAAGCTGGCCTTGCCACCATCTATCAAACCATCGGCACGGGTGATGCCACAAACCCGCAGGCCATGACGCAAGCGATCAAGGGGACGCTTCAGGCCAACCCCGAGATTGACGGAATTTACACTTTGAACGCCGTGCCGGCGATGAGTGCGCTGCGCGCTGTTGAAGAGGTCGGGCGTGCAGGTGAAGTGATGATTGGCACGGCCGATCTTTCAAACGAAGTTCTGCTTGCGATCCAGTCGGGTGATATTGCATTTGCGATGGACCAGCAGCCCTACTTGCAGGGCTTCATGTCGATCCAGATCGCATCACAATTCCTGGAATATGGATTGCAGCCGATCGGCCACATCAAGACCGGACCCCTGGTGATTGATGCGTCCAATGTCGAGCAAACGCTCGAAGTCAATCGGGCCCATGCAGGGGTTCGCGGCGCTGACTGACGCCGCGACCAACTTCATCAAATCTGGGAGCATATAATGATGACCATCCTTCGCCGGCCTGAAATTGGGGCGCTGGCCGCATTCGTGCTGACATATGCCTTTTTTGCAGTATTTACGGCGGGGGCGGGCTTTATATCAATCAACGGAACGGCGGGATGGCTGAATTTGGCCTCAGAACTGGGGATCATAGCCATTCCCGTCGGTCTGTTGATGATATCGGGCGAGTTCGATCTTTCAATCGGCTCGACCGTTGGCGCCGCTTCGATGATTGTGGCGCTTGGGACCAACCATTTTGGCCTTCCGATCTGGCCGGTCATATTCCTGGCCTTGGCGGCGGGTATGTTTATCGGTTTGTGCAATGGCCTGGCTGTGGTGAAAACCAACCTGCCGTCCTTTATCGTAACCCTGTCCACCAATTTCATTGTAATCGGCGCAACGATGGGGTTTTCGCGCCTTCTCGCAAATGTCACATCAAGTTCGATTGTAACAACAGACAGCGCAAAATTTGTTTTCGCGGCACGTTGGGGGCAGGCCAACATCTCTATCCTGTGGTGGGCCATTGCCGCATTGATCGGCTATTGGGTGCTTTCACGCACGGTGTTTGGCAACTGGATTTATGCAACCGGTGGCAACTTGCAAGCCGCACGCGGCGCGGGGGTTCCAGTGGAACGGGTTAAGATCAGCTTGTTTATCGGCGCCGGGTTTGCAGCCGCCTTTGTTGGTATTTTGCAGGGCGTTCAGTGGAATTCCGGAAATTCCACTTACGGCATGGGCTATGTCTTTCAGGTTCCCATCGTCGTCGTCATTGGCGGAATACTCTTGTCGGGTGGCTACGGCAGCGTGATGGGGATCGTGCTGGGAACGTCCTTGTTCGGCGTAATCTCTACCGGAATTTTCTACACGGGTTGGAATACCGACTGGATACAGCTGTTCCTTGGGGTGCTGCTTGGCATTGCCGTTCTTGCAAACAACTATGTGCGCCGCCTTGCATTAACCGCCCGCCGGGAGAGCTGAAATGACAAACGCGCTTATGGAACTGGTAAATGTTGATAAGTCCTTCGGCTCTACAAAGGCGCTCAGCAATGTTTCAATGAAGATAGAGCCCGGAAAAATCCTGTGCCTGCTTGGGGATAATGGAGCCGGAAAATCAACGCTTATCAAAATCCTGTCCGGTATTCACCAGCCGACACGCGGCGCAATGAAGTTTGAAGGCGTGGAAATGAAGTTTTCCAGCCCGCGTGAGGCGCGCCAACGCGGAATCGCCACCGTGCATCAAGACGTCGGCTCTATTCCCCTGATGAGCGTGGGGCGTAACTTTTTTCTGGGTGCGGAATGCGTTCGTGGCAGATGGCCGTTTCGCCAGATCGACACGAAACAGGCAAATCTGATTGCGATTGAGCAAATGCGAAAATTCGGGATAACCCGGATTTCTGATGGTCGGCAACTGGTTGGCACAATGTCGGGCGGCGAGAGGCAGGTTCTGTCGATCGGGCGCGCCATGTATTTTGGGGCCAAGATACTTATCCTTGATGAACCCACATCGGCATTGGGCGTCAAGGAAGCGGCGATGGTTCTGAAAATGATGCTTATCGCGCGCGAAAGCGGCGTGGGAATCGTGTTCATTACCCATAACGCGCGCCATGCCATGACAGTAGGAGACAATTTTTGCGTGCTAATTCAGGGGCGCGTCGCGGCATCATTTGCGCGTGGCGCGAAAACGCGTGAGGAAGTGCTGAACTTGATGGCGGGTGGTGAAGACATTTCCGAGCTAGAGCAAAGCCTGGGCATCGGTGACTAGCACATGACCAATTACTGTTTGCCGAGACCAAACCACGATGCGCCGGGCTTGAATCCGCCCGATTATGCAGTCTTGCGCTTGGCATTCCGCCCTTGGTTGATTTAACAAACTCTTGCGGGATGCATTTCGCAACCGACAGGCAGGAAAACGTAACAACAGGCGGCGCAAACAATGTCAATTTTGTCAGATCTGGATCCGGGCGGCCTTTACATTGGCCGAATTTGGCGTTCGGGCATCGGTCCATGTGTGGTTGCCGCGCGTAACGGTCGATTGGCCGATATCACGAGCCTCAAAGCGCCAACCGTCAGAGATGTTTTTGAACTCGATAACCCTGCGGATTACCTGCGCAATTGTGATGGGGTCGATCTGGGTGCGATCGAGGACATTGTGTTTCTTCCGGCCAATGACAGCAACGACAACACATATTTGCTAGCACCTTGTGATTTGCAAGCGATCAAGGCATGTGGCGTTACCTTTGCCCGCTCGATGATCGAACGGGTCATCGAAGAGCGCGCTTCGGGTGACCCTGCACAGGCCGAAACGATCCGCTTGAAAGTCGCGTCGGCAATCGGTGAGAATTTGCACAATATTGTGCCAGGTTCACCAGAGGCGGCGGCTGTCAAAAAGGCCCTTATCGCCGAGGGGCTTTGGAGCCAGTATCTGGAAGTTGGCATTGGGCCGGATGCGGAAGTTTTTACAAAAGCCCAAGTCATGTCATCGGTGGGTGCCAATGCGGATATTGGTCTGCATCCATCATCTGTGTGGAACAATCCCGAACCCGAAATCGTGCTTGCGGTCGCGTCCACTGGCAAGATTGTCGGTGCGACCCTGGGTAACGATGTGAACTTGCGCGACATAGAAGGCCGGTCCGCGCTGCTGTTGGGCAAAGCCAAGGATAACAATGCCTCGTGTTCCATCGGGCCGATGATCCGTCTGTTCGACAGCACGTTTTCGCTGGCAGATATTCGACGCGCCGAATTGACCTTGCGCATTACGGGCCCGGAAGGATTCGTGCTTGAGGGGCGCTCTGACATGCGCGAAATCAGCCGCGATCCCGAGGATCTGGTGCGCCAGACTATCGGTCGCCACCATCAATATCCCGACGGGTTCATGCTGTTCTTGGGAACATTGTTCGCGCCCACGCAAGACAGGGACCAACCGGGAAGCGGATTTACCCATAAAGTTGGTGACATCGTCGAAATCGCGTCTGCCGGCTTTGGCACATTGCGCAATACCGTTCGGCTTTCAACAGAGTGTTCGGAATGGGTATTTGGCGCCAGCCATCTTTTGCGGAACCTGGCCGCCCGGAACCTTGTTTAAGGCACTGGCCCGGCCCATAGCGCGCGCGCCAGCAAGCTGCCTTGGGGGAACAACAAAGAGGCTGCGTCGAGATCACACAAAGGTGCCACGGTCATGGTGAACTTCAGTTATTTCAGCGCAAACCGGTGCTTGGCCGAGACACAGGTTTTATGTGCCGCCATCAGGCGCAACAAAGTCCGATTGAAAACCTATCCGGCCAGATCAAAAATGAACCTGAGCGACACAAGCAAAAGGAACAGTCCGAAAGCAGTTTCCAGTTTTCGGCGGGTCAGGTTATGCGCCAAACGCACGCCCAGCCGTGTGGTCAAAATCGTGGTGGGGATTGTCATGAGAAAAGTTGCAATCGATACATAGCCAAGTGCATCGCCAGGCAAATCTGGCTTGCCCCAGCCTGCGGCGACATAGCCAAATGTTCCGGGGATGGCGATGAGCAATCCAACACCCGCCGACGTTGATACCGCGCGGTGAATCGGAACATTGTGCAGTGTCATCATGAGGTTCGAGACCGCGCCGCCGCCAATGCCCATCAGGGCCGAGATCAGGCCGATTGCGGCGCCATAGATGCGCAAAATTCCCTTGCCGGGCAATGACTCGGCCAACCTCCAGCCGCTCCCGCCTGAAAGCAGCTTGATCGCGTTCAGGCTGGCCACGAGAATGAAGATGACCTGGAACAGCCAGGGTGCCGCGAAGCTTGCGATATATGAACCAAAAAGCACGCCCGCCAGAACAGGAAGCGCCCAAATACGCAGCAGGTTCATATCAACAGTGCCGCGCAGATAGTGACCCCGTGCGGAATTGATCGAGGTGGGGATGATCACGGCCAGCGACGTGCCAACCGCCAATGGCATGGCCACGTCGGGCGCATGGCCGAGCAGGCCGAAAACCTCGTAAAAGACGGGGACAGATATTGCCCCCCCGCCAATGCCGAACAGGCCCGCCAAAAAGCCGATCGCGGCCCCGGCAAGGGCCAAGGCCGCGATGAGTGTTACCAGATTGGCGGGGTCGGTCATCTGCGCTCGACCACATGTCTGGACAGGCTCGCACCGTCAAACCCGCCCAGACCTTCGGCAAGCGCATTTGCGTAAACCGGCGCGATTGCTTCAGCCATAGGCAATGTGGCGTTCTCAGCTGCTGCAAGCGCCATCGCCAGGCGCAGGTCCTTGGCGAGGCCCGCAATGTCGAATGTGCCGGGCTGGTCGGTGCCGTTCAATGTATCAATAACCACTTGCGCGCGGTTTTTCAGAACCGTCGGCCCTGCTGAACTGTCAGCCATCAGGCTGATTGCCATCTCAGCCGATATGCCCGCGCCCGCAAGAAGCGTCAGCGCTTCGCCCAGGGCCTGCCAATAGGCGGCCAGCGGCAGGTTCACCGCCAGTTTCATTCGGGCGCCCGATCCTGCCGGGCCCAGATGTTCCACGCGGCGGCACAGCGCATCAAGCACGGGTTTGGCTTGCGCGAATGCCGCCGCATCACCGCCCGCCATGCCAAGGAGTTGCCCTTTGAGCGCGGGGCCGACAGTGCCACCCACCGGGCAGTCTACAAATGCGCCACCGGCTGTTGTGACCTTGCTTGCCAGTGCAACCTGCTCGGCGGGCAGAAGCGTTGACATTTCAACCAGCAGGCGGCCCTTTATGCCGGTTGCAACAAGCCGCTCAACAGCCGCCGAAACAGCAGAATAATCTGTCAGCGATGTCAGGATCATGTCGCAGCCTGCCAGCGCCTCGATATCGCGCACCGCGTTTGCGCCAGCCGCGACGGCGGCGGCTGTCCTGTCCGGGCTGCGGTTCCACACGGTAACTTTGTGGCCCGTTTCAACTAGTCGCTTTGCGAATGCGGTTCCCATACGGCCAGTGCCGATAATTCCAAGATTATGTGTCATGAATTTCGCTCCAAATGTGGTAGCCCAAGAATTTGCATCGTCGTTTCACCGGCACGCAGCCGCGCCAATATCTTGGCCTCTTTGCCCAGGCGGGCCTGAGCGGCCGACAAGGCGGCGGCAGAATCCTGGGCTTGCAGCACGACAATACCATCGCTGTCGGCAACAATCATATCACCTGGTTGAATGAGCGCATTGCCCATTGAAACAGGCAATCGCAAAGCGCCGCCATCGCGTTTTTCGGTGCCGCGAATGTTCAGACCCTGCGCAAAAACCGGGAAGCCCAGGTCGACAATCTGCGCACTGTCGCGCACGGCGCCGTGAATGATGAGCCCGGCAATTCCGCGCATCAGGCAGGCGACTGCCATGATCTCGCCAAAGGGGCCGGACTCGACACTGCCGCCATAGTCAACGACAAGCACTTCACCCTCATCAGAGGATGAGGCAATTGCGCGATGTAGCGCAAGGTTGTCACCCGGGCGGCAGCGCACGGTAAGCGCCGGGCCTGCCACAATCATTTCAGGGGCCAGGGGGCGCGGCGGCCTGTCCAGAATGCAGGCATTCGGCCAGGCTTCGCCTATGGTCGCTGTTCCGATTGCGGCAAGTTCGGCGGCCAGTGTCATGCGGCGGGGCCACCGATGGTCACACGCAAATCCTCCAGCCCGTCAACATGAACGTCAATGACATCACCGCTCACCACGGCGCCAACACCAGCCGGCGTTCCGGTCATGATGATGTCGCCAGCCTTCAGTTCATATTGTTCGGATAGTTTGGCGATAATCTCATCGGTTTTCCAGATCATCAGCGACATATCGGCTTCCTGCTTGGTCTTGCCATTTACCGACAGGCGGATGGTGCCGCTTGTCAGAACGCCGCAATCCTCAACCCGGGTGACCGGGCCAACGGGCGCAGACCGGTCAAACGCTTTGGTAACTTCCCAGGGCAACCCGAGTTCAAGCGCATTGGCCTGATGGTCGCGCCGGGTCATATCCAGCCCGACAGCATAGCCAAAGATGTGGCTGGATGCGTCTTTGGTGGCAATATGGTGCCCGCCAGATTTGAGCGCCACAACCATTTCGCCTTCATAATGAAGATTGTTGGTGAACACGGGGTAGGGGATTTCACCGCCATTGCGCACGATCGCATCATTCGGTTTCTGGAAAATAACCGGCGGGTCGCGCTCGACCACACCACCCATTTCGATGACATGGGCCGTATAGTTCTTTCCGATGCAGTAAATACGGCGGACAGGAAACTTTTCGTCACTTCCCGTAATGTCAAGATAAGCCTGTTTTGCAGGCGTCAGTGCATAATTCATGAATGTCTCCTCCTCATTCGGAACGAAGGCGAATCCGCCGATTACCGTTCGATCCCCCGATCTTGCACCTTAAATAAGATATTCCAAGGCTAATTTTGAAAAAATGTATATTATTTTTGCATTGATGACAGAATCGTATAATCTGGTTCCAGATCTTGCGGATGCGAGGAGCGCCATGAGATCGTTAAAAAGGGAGGAATGAAACATGACGAATGACAAAGGTATTACCCGGGGGATGACCCGGCGCGGCTTTGGCGGTATGGCCGCTGCGGCAACTGCCAGTTTCGCAATCGGCGCGCCCAGTCTGCTGCGCGCGCAGTCGGCGATAACCTTTGCGGTGCCAAACCCTTCGGCGCTGACATGGATGCCCTACTGGGTTGCGGTTGGCGAAGGATATTTCGACGAGGAGGGGCTTGCGCCGACGCTTGAAGCGATCGACGGCTCTTCGGCAGTGTTGCAGGCAATGGCAGCCGGGCAGGCACAAATCGGGGCGCCCGGGCCTGGGCCTGTCCTTGGGGCGCGTGCGCGCGGTGTAGATGTCAAATTCATCTACAACCTGTTCCCGAAATCTGTTTTTGGCCTGCTTGTCAAAGAAGAAAGCGCGGTAATGTCCCCTGAAGACCTGCGCGGCACGGTCATTGGCATCGGCACCGCAGATGGCGCTGAAATGTCCTTTACCAAGGCGATCATGACCGATCTGGGCATGGAGGAAAACACCGACTATACCTTCCTGCCGGTCGGTGATGGCGGCACGGCGGCTGTTGCGTTTCTGCGCGACGATGTAAGCGCCTATGCCGGTGCAATCTCGGACGCTGCCATTTTGCGCGCGCGTGGCATGAATTTGCGTGAAATTACGCCACCGCAATATCTTGGCTTCTTTGGCAACGGAATTGCGATGCTGGAAAGCCAGATGGCCGCCACGCCCGATCTTGCGCCCAAGTTTGGCCGCTCATTGGTGCGCGGAATGCGGTTTGCGGTTGATCCTGCAAACAAGGATACAGTGCTTGCGCATTGTGCCGCCGGCAACCCGCAGGAAGGCGAAGACAAGGCATTTGCGGCCGGCCTGCTGGCTGGCGCCATTGACCGCATGACACCGACGGATGAGTTCTTTGACCAAGGCTATGGCTATCAGCCGCCCGAGCATTGGCAGATGATTCATGATTCCGCCGTGGCATCGGGCGCGCTGGCTGCACCGCTCGACGATCTTTCGGCCGTCTACACAAATGAATTCGTCGCCGCGTGGAATGCCTGATGACTATGGCCGAGCCCCGAATGAACATAAAGGCTGCGCAATCTGCGCGGCCCGTTTATGAAATCTCAAGACTGTCCAAAACCTATGCCCGCAACAAGCTGGTTGCGCTGACCGATGTCAATCTTACCCTGCACAAGGGCGAATTTGTGTCGGTCATCGGTTCGTCGGGTTGCGGAAAGTCGACTCTCTTGAAGATTATGTCGGGGCTCATGCCGCCTACCAAAGGGCGGGTGATGCTGGAAGGCACACCCGTCGCTGGCCCGCGCGTGGATATTGGAATGATGTTTCAGCACGCAACGCTTTTGCCGTGGAAAACGACAATCGAGAATATCGTCATGCCGATAGAAATTCGCGAAGGCAAGGCCGCCGCGCGTGCGGCTTATGGCAAGGCGCGCGAGCTTCTGGCGCTGGTCGGGCTTGGCGATTTTGCCGATGTCTATCCGGGCGAGCTTTCCGGCGGCATGGCGCAGCGCGCCTCGATCTGCCGGATGCTGATCTCAGAGCCGGCCGTTTTGCTGCTCGACGAGCCGTTTTCCGCGCTTGATGAGCTGACACGCGACTTCATGAACATGGAGCTGCAACGCATTTGCCGCGAAACCGAGGCAACGGCCTTTCTTGTCACGCATTCGCTTGCCGAAGCGGTTATCATGTCCGACCGTATTCTGGTGATGAAGCCGCGGCCGGGCAGGGTGGTTGAAGAGGTCGATATTCCGCTGCCGCGCCCGCGCAGCCTGGAGATGATCAACACCAAGGAATTCGGCGAGATTGTCGCGCATATCCGCGACCTGTTGGACAAGGAGGCGGCGACATGACCGACCACGCAAGCGAAACCCGGCCCGACACTGTGTGGGTTGAACACCAAAGCCTGATCGACACGATCCCGCGTTGGCTGGCCATGACGCTGCTCTTTATCGGCTTTGTCGGCATTTGGCAGTTGGCAACCAGCATGGTCTGGGTCTCGCCGATCATCCTGCCAAGCCCGGGCGAAACGCTGAATGATCTGATCTTTGTCGGCGAAAACCTTGTCACGGGCGGCTATATGCTCACGGCATTCTGGACCACGACACAAACGGTGTTCTGGGGGTTCCTCATTGCGCTGGGCATCGGGTTTTCACTGGGCGTGCTGGTTGGCGAAACGAAATTCGGAGAACGCGCCGTTCTGCCCTATCTTGTGGCGATCGATACAATGCCCAAGATTGCCTTCGCACCGCTTTTCATAGCCTGGCTCGGATTTGGAATTTCATCGAAAGTGGCGCTTGCCGCGTTCATTGCCACCTTTCCCATTGTGGTTTCAACGGCGGCCGGCCTTTATGCGGCCAGCGAAAACGAGCGGATGCTGTTCAAGGCGATGGGGGCGACGCGGATGCAGACGCTGCTGCGCCTCAAGCTGCCAACCGGCCTGCCTTTCATGTTCACCGGGTTGAAGATTGCCGCGGTGGGCGTGATGGCGGGCGTTATTACCGGCGAATTTCTTGGGGGCGGCAAGGGATTTGGCGCTTTGATCCGCCAATCGGCCAGCCAGATGGATACGCCACGGGTTTTCGCACTTATTCTTTACTTGAGTTTGCTGGGCCTTCTCCTGTATTTCACCGTTCTGTGGGCGCAACGTAGAATTGTGTTCTGGCAAAAAGAAGAACAAGCAGGCCCGGTAGGTTGAAGTTGTTGAAGGAAAATTTGTTGTCTGAAGCCCGGAACCTTTCAGAACAGGTGTATGATTTTATCAGGCGCGACATCCTGCAGGGGATTTTGCTGCCCGATAAGAAACTCCAGATCGAAACGGTATCCGAGCGCTACAACATTGGCGCGGTTCCCGTGCGCGAGGCGTTGAACCGACTTTCCGCAGAAGGGCTGGTCGAGCGCAAGAAACAGCGTGGGTTCTTTGTTGCATCCCTGCCGATGAAAGATCTTGAAGAGCTTGTAAAAACCCGGATCTGGCTGGAAACTAAGGCGTTGAGCGAGTCGATTGCCAATGGCAGCGAGGAATGGGAGGACGGACTCGTGCTGTCGTTCCATCGTCTTGCGCGCACTTCACGCCGGCTGGAACCGGATTCGGGCGCGGCGCTTTCCGAAGAATGGGAAATCCGCCACAAGGAATTTCACATGCAACTGATCAACCAGTGCGGATCGAGCTGGTTGCTTGGGTTCTGTTCTACAATGATGGACCAGGCCGTGCGCTATCGGAACATTTCCATGCATGTTGGCCCCAGTCAGAAGCGCCGCGAAGGCGCTGCCGAAGAGCATAAGGAAATTCTGGACGCGGTTGTCGCCAGAGAGTCCGCGCTGGCCTGCAAACTGCTGGAAGCGCATTACCAGACCACATTGGCCGCGTTGCGGACCGTCGACATAGAGCTTCAGCCAGCTGAAGACTGACAGAGCCGCCCGAATCCGGTGCATTTTTGCCGCGAAAACCAATGTTTGCTGCTGTGCCGGCATTCCACCTGCCAGCCCGGCCATGCTGCCGGCCATTGGCCCTGCCGGTTCAGCGCGACATGCGCGACGGCCCGGATTTGCAACAAAATCCTTGCCTCGCACCGAATAAAAGTTGAATGTTGCAACATGACAGTAACCTGGTTTGCCCGGACCGTTTGCGTGCTGCTTGCCCTTGGGCTTGCAGGCAACGCGCTTGCCGGCCAGATGCAGCCTGGCCGTATGCAAGAGCAAAGCATGGTTTCCGCGGCGCTCGATGCGTCGGTCTGTCAGCCAAGCACAATGTATAAATGCACGGGTTTTCAGACCTGTGTGAATGGCCACGGCGGAAGCGGTGGCTGTGGCGTGTTCATCGCTTCATTCCGCGATCAGGGCTGGAGCCCGGCAAACCCGATGTCGTTGAAGACAAAAGTGCCAGGTGCCGGAGTGTTCTTGCCCGCACAGGCGCTGGACCGGCTGTTTCGCCCTCCACGCGGCTGAACTGCTGGCGGCAATTCACGTAGAAACACGCAGATACGCCAGCCACCAAGTCTATCTTTTTTCTGACTCGCTTTTAGCCTGCCCTATGGGGATGTGGCTAACCCTTCTATAAGGAGACTTACTATGGAATCCGCCCTCGGCCTGGATAGTTATCAGGCAACAATGATGATTCTCGTCTTTGTCGTCCTCGGATTGGGAATTGGCGCGCTGTTCCTGGCGCTGTTTTTACCCGTGCGTTGGAAGCTCAAATACTGGATGGAATTTGCCTTTGTCGGGCTGCTGTTTGTATTCGTCGGTTATGGCGACTGGCGCAGTGCCGAAATTGTCGAGGCTTATCAGGCAGAAATGGCGCAAGCCGGGGTTCTGGATGAGCCGGCACTCGAAGGAGCAAGCGACTTTGATCAGGAGATCAAGGTCATCGCCTTTCAATGGGGCTTTGCGTTTTTGACAGAAGGTAACGAAATCAGCCGCAATGCCGCCGTTGTGCAGCCGGGTGAGACAATTTTGTTCCGGATCTTCTCGAATGACGTGATCCACGGTTTCAACATTCCGGCAGTGGGCATAACCGCCGAGTTTGACCCCGGCAAGGAACGCGATGTCTGGATCCGCGCGCCGCTTGAACCGGGCAAATATCTGATCCAATGCCTGAATTACTGCGGCATAGGACATGCCCAGATGAAGGCATGGCTTGTTGTTGAAGGCGCCGAGTCATGAACCCGGCCACGATGAAATTAGAGGGAGATGAATAATGTCTCATGCACATGATGCTGCGCGATTGGGCGAAGCCCCGCATTGGGAACCCGAAGACATTGTCGGGAAGATGACGCTGAAATCGCTGCTCTTTTCAAACGACTACCGCCATATTGCCATCAAGGGCATTCTGACATCGGTCTTGATGCTGGGCCTTGGCGGCCTGATGGCCATGCTGTTTCGCACCGAACTTGCCGTGCCGGATGTGCAATATTTCGGGGCGCGGCCCTATATGCAGTTGATGACACTGCACGGAATGCTGATGGTCTTTGGCTTTGTCATTCCGTTCGTCATTTCGCTGAACTACTACATGATGCCCAAGGTTCTGGGCACCGGCAGGCTGCTTTGGGCGGGTGCTGCGCAATGGAGCTACTGGCTGCTGATCATCGCGGCGGTGTTTCTGATCATTGCGCGGCCCGATTTCACCTGGACATTCTATCCGCCAATGTCGCTGCGGGTCGGGGGTGATCTGGTATTCCTTGGCTATGTCGCAATTACGCTGGTGGCAATTTCCGAATTCCTGGCGGGCGCGGTGCTGTTGCGCAACGGCTGGGAGGCTGCGCGCCGCCTCGGCTGGGGCAAGCTGCCGCTGATGGGCTGGGGGGCCATTTCGGAAGGCATCCTGCTGATCGGCTCCACTCCGATGCTGGGCCTTGTCGGCATCTATATGCTGACCGACTGGATGGGGATTACCGCGATATTTGACACAGGCCGGGGCGGTGATGTGATGTCATTCATGCTCATGTTCTGGTTTTATGGCCATCCGGCGGTTTACCTGCCGCTGATGCCCGCCATTGCTGTGCTGTATACATTGCTGCCGCGTTTTCTGGGCCGCCCGATCTGGAGCTACTGGTCGGCGGTCACGGCCTTTGCATTGCTGACTGTGCTTGGCTTTGTGGTGTTTCCGCACCATTTCCAGCCGGCTGAAAATGTCAGCGGCGTGATGCAGCGCATAACGCAGATTCTGACTCTGGCCATCTTCATCCCCTCAACCCTGCATGTGTTCAACTGGATCGCAACGCTCTGGTATGACCGGATTCCAGACTCGGCCCGTGCGGCGATTCCGTTCCGCTTCATCGTCGCCTCGATCTTCTTTCTGATGCTGGGCGGCGTCACGGCCTATGTGAATGCGCAAATCGCCACCAACAGCGCCTTTGTGCATAACACCTATTTCGTGCCGGCGCATTTTCACGCGATGTTCGTGGGCTTCATGGCCAATATGGCGATGGCGGGGATCTACTATCTTTACCCCTATTTCACCGGGCGGATGTTCAACCAGCGGCTGGCCAATACGCATTTCTGGTTCTGGCAGATTGGTATCTTCACCAAGGTCACGATGATGTATTATCTGGGCTTCGTCTATTTCCCGCGCTGGGTTGTAGACTTTCTGCCGTTGCCCCAATGGGCGGTGCCACAATTCGTGCTGACCGGCGCGGCCTATCTCATTGGTCTTGGCTTCATCATCTTTGTGACCAACATCGTATGGAGCGCCAGCCGTGGCCGGAAATCAGAAGCCGACCCCTGGGCGTTGAGCGATGATGCCGTAACCTCGGGCGCTGCTGCCCAGCCCGCGGAATGAAAGGAAACCTGCTATGATTATGCGTTTTTATCTGATCGTCGGGCTGCTCGTGCTGGGCACGACTGCCTATTTCATCGTGGTCCGGCAAGAACCGGAATTTCAGAACGTGCCGACAATGTCATCGGTGGCGGAACTTCAGGCCCAGGGTATCTTGCCGACCGGCCCGTTCGACGAGAATGAAGAGATCGAGCATGGTGTGTTCGACGTTCCAGCTATGGATGAAATGATGCTCGAGCAAGCAATGAGCGGCATGGATATGGGCGGCATGGATATGGGCGGCATGGATATGGGCGGCATGAACATGTCGCCATCCGCCGATGGCATGATGACCATGCCCGATGGCACGACCATGCCGATGGCCGATATGGCCCCGGCGGCGGATGGTTCGATGCCTATGGCCGATGGTGGCACAATGCCAATGGGAGACGGTGCAACCGCACCAATGGCGGGCATGGAACCGCAGGCCGATGGCATGATGACCATGCCCGATGGCACCACCATGCCGATGGCCGATATGGCCCCGGCGGCGGATGGTTCGATGCCTATGGCCGATGGTGGCACCATGCCAATGGGAGACGGTGCAACCGCGCCAATGGCGGGCATGGAACCGCAGGCCGATGGCATGATGACCATGCCCGATGGCACCACCATGCCGATGGCCGATATGGCCCCGGCAGCGGATGGTTCGATGACCATGCCCGACGGCACCACCATGCCAATGACCGACATGGCCGGTTCTGCTGCCTGTAGCGGCGAAAGCGGGCTGGGATTCTGCGATGACGGTCAGACCTTTGACCGGGAAATCGAAGTCGTCATGTCGGAATGGACATTTTCCGATCTGAATATCGAGGTCCAGGCGGGCGAGCGCATCCGCTTCACCATCCGCAATGATGGCACCATTTTGCATGAATTCATGTTCATGGCGATGGCGCAGATGCAGGCAATAAACTACCGAACGCGGCGCGCAGACTGGAACCTGCTGGAGCATGAAGCACTGTTCGAAAAATCGCTACTGCTGCCCGGCGAAAGCATGAGCTTTGTTGTGGAGATTCAAAGCACTGGCAGTTGGATGTTCATGTGCATGTTGCCCTATCACATGCAGATGGGCATGATGGGCCAGATCGCAACACCCGGTGCGGAAATGGAAATGTAAACCAGGTTCGACCGTCGCCCAGCAGGGCGGCGGTCGCATCGCTTACATGCCTTCGTTTGCAGAACTTTGCATTGGCGCAGAGCGCAATTTGCTAGATCAGTTCCTCGATAAAAAAGCTGATCAGTTGCGTGCGTCCGCTTACACCCGCTTTTTGATAGATCGCATTGCACTGCGCCTTGATCGTGCCAATGCTTTTGCCGCGCACTTCGGCAATTTCGGCGTTTGACAGACCTTTGAGTGTTAGGATTGCGACGTCGCGTTCGGATGGCGAAAGTGACCAGTCGTCGAAATGCCGCACCATCAGCTCGTGAAACTGGCCCGAAGCAACCAGCATCCGGTTATCAACCTCGCGCATATTGCCGCGCATACCCTTCAGCACCACAATGCCCAGAACGGCGCCCAGCACCATGCCCAAAATCGTGACCAATTGCACGATTTCGCGGTATTCCCAGCTGACCGCAACCTGACGGATGCCAAAAAGCTCCACCACCATATCTATGATAAAGAAAAGGGAAAATCCGACCTGAAGAAAAACCACGATCCCCAGCAGCAGGGAGCTAAGGCGTATACCCGAAATTTTGAGCAACCGCCGCTCCTCCTGATGGAATCTTCACTTCAGAAAGAGTATAGAGGCCAGTTGCGGGCACCACCAGCCTAGTTTCGGCCGTTTCCGTTTCCACGGCCGTTGCCGCCACCGTTGCCGCCACCGTTGCCGCCACCGTTGCCGCCACCGTTGCCGTTACCATTGCCATTGCCGTTACCATTGCCATTGCCATTGCCGTTACCATTGCCATTGCCATTGCCATTGCCGTTACCATTGCCATTGCCGTTTCCGTTATTGCCGGCATTGGCATTGGCATTCGCATTTGCATTGGCCTGGGCTGGCAGGCCTCCATTGCTCGCTTGCGCAAGGTCGCGCAGCACCTCACCCGTGGTCGCATTCATCACGACCTCGCGGGTTTGTGTCGTCGAATAGCCAACCACACGCGCACGGCCAAGGAATGTGCGGCTGACCTCGATATAGATGAACCCGTCGGCCACAAGCCTGGCGACCATGTCCTGCACAGATTGCCTGTCGGCCAAATTCGCGGCGGCGTAAACGATCTGAACACCGCTGGCAGCATTGGTGGATTGTGCATTGCCCAAGCCCCCGGAAACCGAGAAGGCTAGAGCCGTTGCAAATAGCAGTTTTCCGATACGCATATCAGCCTCCGCTGATCAAGATTGAAAGGAACTATATTACCCTTACTCATGAAATTGATACCGCAAAAGCCGTGCAGGTTTGACATTGCCTTTGTAAGTATCATTGCGCAGTTCAGGTTAGCAAGTGCGCAGCAGAAATGCCGCATAGGCTTATTCATCGGCCAAGGCGCGCCTTAGTAGACCAGCCGCACCACATATTGATCGGCGACAGTGTCCACACCGCCGGAACATGCGCCCATCACGTTATTGGCCGTAACCGAGATATTGCCAAGCGCCTGCACCGAAATGCCCGCAAGCCCCTGCACACCCGCTGCCAGATGCACGCTGCCATTCGCGATGACCTGCGAGCCGTGATATTCCATAGCCGAAGCAAAATCCACACCGCCAAGCGTTACGAACTGCGCACCGCCACCGGGCGTGCAATCATCCGCAAGACCAAGGCGCACGTTGTTTGCGCCTTTGAAGGCATTGGCGTCGCGGCTGGTTGTGATGAATACGCCGTTTTCAATGCTCGAACCCTGCCCGAATTCGATGGGGCAATCGGCAATGATGATCATGTCTGAAACCGTCGTGCCACCAGGTATGGATATTTTGGAGGCCTCACCATTGCCACAGGTCAGAATGTTCACCGCATTCGGCACCAGCATTGCCATGCTGAAACGGTTGGCATTGCTCAATGTCTGGCGGTTGGCGACGGGCACAAGAATATAGTCGGGTCGGCCTTCGTAAAGCGGGTTTGACAAATCTGCGATAAGCGCGCGAATGGCGTCTTCCTTGGCCAGCAATGGTTCCATATACCGCTCGCCCACCGATTCCCACGCGCCGATATTTCCGTTGCCCTTGACATCGAACATGCCGCCATCGGCCACCGAAGCGGGGTTCGGCATTGAAATGCGCACCCCGTCTTCATAGTCGAAGAAGTTGTTGCTGTTCATCTCAACGCCCTGCTGGCCATGAACGCACATACCGCTGTAAAAGCCATTATTCGACGTAAGATCGACAATACCGCCGGCAACAAGCCCGTCTTTGTGGCAATTCGCGACGTCATACATGGCAACCGCAACGGTTGAGATGCGCCAGTAGTTAAAGCCGATAAGCTTCAGCAGGAATGTTTTTGCAGGATTGCCGTTCGTGTCATCCATCCGTGTGGTGACCTGCACGGCGTTGGGGAAGGCCGAGCTTGTGTCCATGACGCGCGCATTCACATCCCAGCGGCCCACGACGATATCTTCCTGACGCAGCACCGTTCCGTAGCGTTCGCTTGGCATATTGACAGACGCAAGCTCCAAAGCCTCGGAATAGGGGGTTTGCGTTCCGCTTTCGCTGGGATAGGCGAGGATAAGCGCCCCGGCTTGGGCGGCTGCATCGGCTGTGGTCTGCAAATGCTGGCGGGTTTGCCAGGCATTCGATGTATCAATCGCAAGGCCGCCAACACCAATGCAGATCAGCGCCATGAATATTGCAAAGGTCGAGCCCACGCCGCGTTCATCATCGCGGAAACTGTGCAGGGCGCGTGTGAAACGGTTGAATGGGGCAAACATCACTGTGGCTCCTTGCGCTGGGTCACCACGGCGATGATGTTGCCGTCGGTGAAGGCGTTCACAATGCGAAACGGGGTCACAGCAGCCACCGGCACCGAAATCTGCATGGTTACGGTGTCATTGGTTTGCGAGGCTGTCGCCGTGCCGGTTATTCCCCAGCTTGCAAACTGGCCGGCGGCATAGTCTTCGGCTTGCGAGTTGGAGTAGAGCCCGGTTGACATTTGACGACCGGCATCGCGCGCAACCGTCCATAGATTGGCCTGGGTTTTGAACAGAATGGTCGCATCGACCGTGATCGCCAGAATCAGCACGAAAACCGGAACCCACAGAACGAATTCCACAGAAACGGCACCGCGCGTGTCGGAAAAGGCGGCAATCTTTCGCTTCAGACGGGCGAGGCTTGGTTTCAGGTTCATACTGGTCACGGCATCCTCAGAGTTAAAGCATGGCGCAAACATGCGCCGAATAAAACCAACCAAACATTTGATATTGTTCAAAAATAATTCATTTCCGAAACAATTTGACAGTCTTGCAGGATGACGTGCGGCCTGGGCGATGGCGTAATTCGAAAGATCGTTGCCCCAGTTTTCGACCAGCCCTTGGCGATATCCGATGTTTGAAGCCAAATACCACTTAAAATGATCCTGTCTTACAGACAGCAATACCTTACATCTGCGCGCAAAAAATTGGTCCAAGGATTAAAGTTGCGGTTTAATCTAAAGTTTATGCCGCAAAGCCACTGAAATTGCGGGCATTTTCAACCAAAGCGCGGCCATAGCCCGCTTGTGCTACAGGGCTTTTACACACATCCGGACAGCGTGTGAGTGGCCGGAAAGCCGGGGGCAGGCGCGATTGCTCCCGCCGCCCCCGTGCAGGTTCAGTCAAGCCCCAGCATCACGCGCAGGGCTTCAAGCGCATCACCCTCGGGCACATCCTTGTTGGCGGCGGCTTCAAGCGCGGCGGCTTCGATGGCGGCCTGCTCGGCGGCAGCAGCGGCGGCTGCCAGTGCCGTGGTCGCGGCGGCTTCATAGGCCAGGGCGTCGGCCAGTTCGGCGTCAAGCGCCGATGTATCGGTGCCCGCAAGAATGGCCGCGTCGATATCGGCCTGAATTTCCACGCTCGTGCGGCTGGGCGCGGGCAGGGCTTCGAGCGCCGCCAATGCGGCGGCGGCCTCGGCGTCTAGCTCGCCGGTGCGAATAGCTTCGCTTTGATAGGTCGCAATCCTGCCCACACGCGAATTTGGGGCGGCATTGTCCAGCGCGTTCTGGTTTGCATTGGCCGCGTTCAAGGCGCCCAAAGCAGAAGCGATCTGACCGCGCCCATTCCCGCCGCCATTATTGCCGCGGTTTTCGGCGCCATTTCCGCCCCGGTTGTTGGCGTTGCTTCTGTTGCGGTTCCCATTGCCATTGCCATTGCCATTCCCGTTCCCGTTGCCTGCTACAGCCGTTTCGGCTGAAACAGTCCAAATGGCGGTTGTGGTGACGGCGACGCTCGATAAAGCGAGGCTGGCCGCGGCCGCTGTTGAGATTGCCCTACGTAGCATTTTGTTATCCTATCATGGTGAGTGTTGAACGCGCTCACTGGTAAACATCAATTCAGGCGACGGGCACATGCGACGCTGAGGCAAAGCAAATCGTTTTTGCCCAGCGTCGCCAAATGGTTACTGGTCGCTGCTCACCTGAGCAGCGCCGCTTCGAGCGCAGAAAGCGAGGGGCGCGCATCGACAAATGTCGATGCCTTGTTCCCGGCCTTTATTTCGGGAAACAAGGCGAAAACCTCGTCGCGTGCCTCTTCATCAAGCGCACCAAGCGCATCGGCATTGGGGTGGAAGCTTTCGCTCTGCACGCCGTTCGAGGTGACAATCTCGTGCTTGCTGAATAGAATATGGAAGTATTCCACAACCTTCATTTCATGCGCGACAACGATCGTGCTGTCATTCACAAGGTTTTTCGCCGCCACAAGGCATTCGGGCGCGTCAAACAGCAGCTCGGCGCGCCAACCCGAAATCAGCATCCGATGGGCGGGCGATACCAGCAAATCCTCGTGGGGCAGGTTTTCACCCAGCGCACCGGCCTTGATGCGAATGGGTGTTGTGGCGCGGCTTGGCCTGATTTTCTTGCTGCCGATCCAGCGCACGATCTGCGTGCCGCTATCGGCTGTCAGAACCCCATCGCCAACCATGATGTCTTCGATCAGTTTTTCACCCTCGGGCGTGGCAATTTTGGTGCCACGCGCAAAGCAGACGATGACGCGGTCCTCATAGGATGAAAAGGTCTTGCCGTTATTGGTCATGCCTTCGGTAATCCGCCCACCCAGAACTTTCTGAGGGTCGGTTTCGTTCGGGTCACCGGTTCCAAGGTTATAGGCGTATTTTGTAAGGTTGCCGTTGCCGTCATCAACAATGAAAACCATCAGCGAGGTGTCGGCATTCGCGTTGGGCGTGAAATAATAGTCTACAATCGCGTTATAGGTGTTGTAGCCACCGCTGCCATTGTCAATCTGAATGGTAAAGGTTTCGCCGGCATCGAGATTGCCGTCATTGGCATCACTCGGGTCGGTCGAGGTTCCGCCATTGTCGGAGGTTTGCACGATGGAGCCGATCAGAATGCCGCCCCCGTCTGTTCCACCAGAACCAGACGTCGTTGCCGGGTTGGCGAGGTCAAGGTTCCAGTTGGAATTGGGATAAGTGCCAGGCGCAGCACCCTTGTTGCCACCAACATAATCTTCCGCCCAATTCGACCACGAGCTTGAACTGGCACCGTTTCCGTCGACGGCCAATGCATAAATAAATGCCATTTACTATTCCTTTTGTTACAAGGGCCGCAAAATGTTTTGCGACTGGTTTCCGAGGCGTTCAGAACCCGTTGCCAAAAGCTGTCCGCCCCGATGGGCTTCACCACAACCAACGCATTCGGGCTTGCAGCAAGACCTGCCCAATTTGAATGAATTTGCATCCATTGGCGGTTCTATCCCGATGAATCGGGGTCGGAAAATTGGTCCAAAGGTTAAATGATGGCTTTAATCTAAAGATTATGGCTGGTTTCGCGCGTGGTTCGACGGCCGCAAAACCGGTTCGGTTTTGTGCGGAAACAATGTTTGGAAACTATCGAGGCGGTGCCAGGCGCAAGACCCGCGAAAATGCAAACAGGCCGTGCAAGAAGCACCAGCAGGGCTGCTTGCGGTGATCGGTTCACGCCGCAAGGCCCGGGTGTGGGAGCAGGGCCGCATGAACGCGGCCCTGTTCTGGCGATTATTTGACCAGTTCGGTCCAGATCGCGGTGTAAAGATCGGTTGCCGATTGCGGGCAGGTGGGCAGGAATTGTCCGGCGGCAGCAAATTCTTCGGGCACAACGATTTCGGGCGCGGTCTGCATCACTTCATCCATGAAGGCTTCCGACCCGGTAATGCCATTGGCATAGCGCGCGAAATTCGAGATCATCGCCGCATTTTCGGGCCGCATGATGAAGTCGAGGAACAGATAGGCCTCATCGACATTTTGCGCATCGGCCAGCAGCCCGACAGAGTCCATCCACAGCGGATAGCCCTCGACCGGATAGCCGTAAACAACGTCGGGGTTGTTGATACGCGCGCGCATGGTCGAGCCGTTCCAGTTGACCGTTGCCATCAGATCGTTGGAGCTGAGCTTGTCGGTCGTGCCATAATCCATCGAGATCCAGCTTGGCTTGGCCGACATCAACAGGTCACGCACTTCGCGCAGCACGGTCAGGTCTTCGGTGCAGGCTTCACCGCCCACATTGAAAATGGTCATGGCGATAACGTCGCTCATTTCCGGCACAACATTGACAAGGCCAACCAGTTCTTCGGGCGGGCGCAGGAAAATGTCGGAGGTGTTCACATCGCCGGAATAGGCGGTTGTGTTTACCGCAACCCCCGTCGTGCCCCATTGCCACGGAATGGTATAGGCGCGGCCCGGGTCCCAATCGACATCCATCCAGCGAGGGTCGATATTGCCGATATTGGACAGGCGCGAATGGTCAAGCTCTTGCAGCAGGCCTTTTTCAACGAAAATCGGCACATAGTTGGCCGTTGGCACCACAAGGTCAAAGCCCGACCCGCCCGCTTCAACCTTGGCAAGCGCGGTTGTGTTGCTGTCATAATCGGTGATTGTGACCGTGATGCCGGTTTCAGCCGTAAAGGCTTCGATCATTTCGGGGCTGGTATAGTTGCCCCAGTTATACAGGTTCAACTGGCCTTGGGCATGGGCGACGGTTGCCGCCACCAGGGCCGTTCCGGCTAACAGTAATGTCTTCATCTTGCACTCCTATGTTGAAAACGCGCGGATTCAGGTCCGCTTTCTGGTAATCAGGAAAAACGCCGTCAGCATGACGATGGTAACGCCCAACAGCGCGGTCGAAATCGCGTTGACTTCGGGTGTCAGTGCGCGGCGCAACTGGCCCAGCATATAGGTGGGCAGCGTATCTTGGCCCGCAGATTTCACGAACTCGGTGATGATAACATCGTCTAGCGAAATGACAAATGCCAACATCGCCCCCGCCAGAATACCCGGCAAAAGCAGGGGCAGGGTAATGTAGCGGAAGGTTTGCCAGGCCGAGGCGTAAAGATCGGCCGCAGCGGTTTCCATTGCAAGGTCCATGCCTTCAAGCCGGGCGCGGATGGGCAGATAGGCGAAGGGCACACAAAAGGCTGAATGGGCAAGGATCAGGTAGCCAAGCCCGGTATAGCCGGTGGCGACCTTGATCGCGGCAAAGAAGATGAGCAGCGCCACGGCGGTAACGATTTCCGGCACCATCAGCGGCTGGTTGATCATGATATAGATAAAACCCTGGCCCTTGAATTTGCCGCGCCGTGTGGTGCCCAGGGCCGCCATTGTGGCCACCGTGGTGGAAATGGCTGCGGCCCAGCCCGCGATGATGAACGAGCGCATGGCAGCGCCCTGCACCGCCTCATTCTCCCATGCGATATAATACCATTTCAGCGAAAACCCGCCCCAGAGGTTGACCGAGTTCGAGCCGTTGAACGAGTAAATCACCAAGGTGACAATCGGCGCATAGAGCAGCACAAAGGCCAGAATGGCCGTGGCGGTAAAGCCGGGCAGCGATGTCACATCGAACGGGCGCTTAGGCATTGCGGCCCTCCTTGCGCGTAACCGCCGCGTAAATGCCCAGCGAAACAAGGACCGAGATGAGCAGGATAAGCGACAAGGCCGCGCCTAGCGGCCAGTTCTGCCCCTGGCCAAATTGCAGCTCGATGAAATTCCCGATCATCATATTCTTGCCGCCCCCCAGCACGCGCGGCGTGACATAGGCGCCAAGGCTGGGTGTGAAGACCAGAATGCAGCCCGCAATAATGCCGGGCCGGATTATGGGCAGAATGATGCGCCGCAGCACGCGCAGGCGCGAGGCATAAAGGTCATACCCCGCCTCGATCAGCTTGAAATCGAACCTGTCAATCGCGGCGAAAAGCGGCAGCACCATCAGCGGCAGATAGACATATGTCATGCCGATCAGCACGGCGGTATCGGTATAAAGAATCTGGATCGGCTCGGTGATCACGCCCATATTGATGAGGAAGGTGTTGAGCAAACCCTGGTTGCGGATGACTTCCATAATCGCAAAAGTGCGGATGAGCAGGTTTGTCCAGAACGGTATGGTGATCAGAAACAGCCAGATCGCACGTTGTTTTGCCGGGCGCGTGGCAATGAACCACGCGGTGGGCAGGCCGAAGGCAAAGGTAATGGCCGTTGTCATCAGTGACAGTTTGATCGAGCGCCAGAAGATCGACAGGTTGGCATCGGCCAGGCTGACCGTGCCGTCAAAAATGTCACGCTCGAACAAAATCCGGAACCAGGCCTCGCCCGAAAATATCCAGCGCACACCCGAATAATCGCCGGGTTCCAGAAAGGAATAAACCGCGATGATCAGCAGCGGGCCGTTGGCGGCAATCAGCAAAAGCAGCAGCGCGGGGGCTGAAAGCAGCCAGCCATTCGTGCCCTTGCTGCGTGCCGCGCGGCTCATGGTGCCAGCACCTGAATGGCAGAAGTATCAAACCGCAGGCCCAACACATCGCCCTTGGTGGCCTGAACGGCCTGGGCCGAGGGCACGCGCGCAACAACGACTGTCGTGTCGGACAGGCGCAAATGCACATGCGTATCGGTGCCGAAATAGGTGGTCTCAACCACGGTTGCATTCAACGCGCCCTCGCCCGGCGTCGTCAGGCCAATCTGCTCGGGCCGCAGGGCCAGCGAGACAGTGCCGGAATGCGCGCCGGTGGGCAGCGCCAGCACATCGCCGGTATCAAGGCGCACGCCGGCTTCAACCACCGTGGCGTTCAGGAAATTGGTTTCGCCAATGAAATCGGCCACAAAACGGTTATGGGGGCGGTCATAAATGTCGCGCGGCGTGCCAACTTGCAGCAGCTTGCCGGCTGACATCACGCCAATCCGGTCGGACATGGTCAGCGCCTCTTCCTGATCATGCGTGACGAAAACAAAGGTGATGCCGGTTTCCGATTGCAGGCGCTTCAGCTCGCCTTGCATGGCTTTGCGCAGCTTCAGGTCGAGCGCGGAAAGCGGCTCGTCAAGCAACAAAACCTCGGGGGCGGGGGCGAGTGCGCGGGCCAGTGCCACGCGCTGCTGCTGCCCGCCGGAAAGTTGCGCCGGATAGCGGTCGGCCAATGCTTCCAGCTGCACAAGCGCCAGCACATCGGCCACGGTTCTGGCAAGCTCGGCCCTGGATTTGCCCAGCATCTGCAGGCCAAACCCGACATTGCCCGCCACGCTGAGATGCGGAAACAGCGCGTAGGACTGGAACACCGTGTTCACCCGCCGCTGGTTTGGCGGCGTGCCGGTAATATCAGCGCCCGATAGCAGAATCTGCCCCGAGGTCGGCGTTTCAAACCCGGCGATGCAGCGCAACAGGGTGGTTTTTCCGCAGCCAGACGGGCCCAGAAGCGTAAAGAACTCGCCCTTTCGGATGGTGATGGAGACATCATCCAGCGCGTTGACCGCCGTTGCACCCTGTCCGAATGTCTTGATCGTATTGCGCGCCTCAACGGCAATGTTCTGGTCCAAAAGGCACCTCCATTGCTGGTAGATTGCAATTGTCTTGGCGCATTTGCAATCCATTTCAGGGGCGTTCTGGCGCGGAAAAGCCCAGCTCTTTGGCGAAGCGCAACGCCATTTTCACCGAAAATCATGTTGGCCGCGCCAGGTTTCGCGCAGCGGAATTGCGGCTATGGCCAGTCCAGATTGAAGCGCGCGACGATCTGCTCTACATGCTCATTGTCCAGTGCCGCAAAATCATGGCCCCTTAGCATCAGCGCCAGTTTTGCGGTTTCTTCAAGCTCTTCAATGGCATAAGTGGCCGCCCATACATCTTTTCCGGCCACGACCGGCCCATGATTGGCAAGCAAAACCGCAGAATGCTTGCCGGCAAGCCCGCGCAAAGCCGCCCCCATTGCAGGGTCGCCCGGCACAAAGAACGGCAGTAGCCTGACCTTGCCCAACCGCATGATCGCATAGGGTGTAAGCCTGGGCAGGGCATCATCCGGGTCGGTGGATTTGAGCATTGAAAGCGCAACCGAATGGGTTGAATGCAAATGCACGACTGCGCCGGTTTGCTGGCGGGTTTCGTAAAAAGCGGCGTGAAGCGGAATTTCCTTGGTTGGCGCATCACCTGACACATGGTTCATGTCCGCATCCAGATGGCTCAGCCGGGCCGGGTCGAGAAAGCCCATTGAACTGCCCGTCGGGGTCATCAGCAGCGAACCATCGCTCAGCCGCAGCGAGATATTGCCCGATGCGCCACAGGTCAGCCCGCGCGCGAACAGCGATTTGGCGATGCGGCAGATATCTTCGCGCGCGCGCGCAGCTTCGCTCATCCTGTTTGTTCCATGCGGTGCAGGGCCATCTGGAAAAAGTCCCGAGCGCCAAAGTTACCCGATTTCAGCGCCAGCGCCATGCCGCCATTTGTGCGCAGCAGCGGCACGCCCGCGGCGAGTTTCGGGCCAATATCCAGCGCATCTATGCCAAGCCCCGCCACGACAGCCCCCGAGGTTTCGCCCCCTGCAACAACAAACCGGCGCGTGCCCTGCCTGTGCAAATGTGCTGCAAGGGTGGCAAAGAAGGTTTCAATGGCCGTGGCGGCCCGGTCGCGGCCATGTTCTTGCTGCGCGGCGGCAACAATTTCAGGGTCGGCCGAGGAATAGACCAGCGGGGCAAGCGACTGCGCGCGCACCCATTCCGCAACCGCTTCCGGTTTCACCTGCGCCTTCAGCACCGCGTTGACATCAATTTCACAAGATGGCGCGAGCGCCTTGTAGGCCGCAACCTGCGCGCGCGTCGCCCGGCTGCACGAGCCTGAAAGCACAACACCCGGCCCGCGCACCGCGCGCCAGTCTGGGGGTGCAGGTTTTGCGCCGTAATTGGCCGGAAGCCCCAGCGCAATGCCGGAGCCGCCGCAAAGCAGCGGGCTGTGCCTGGCCGCGGCACCTATGGCCAGCAAGTCACCATCGGCAATCGCATCCAGAATGACATGGCCAGTCATTCCAGCCAGCGCCGCGGTTATTGCCGCCGCCCCGTCTTGCACGGTTTGCACCGGGATATGGCCGATTTTGGCCCTGGTTTGCGCCGCCAGAATGCGCCGCAAATCCGGGTCGGTCATAGGGGTCAGCGGGTGGTTCTGCATTCCGCTTTCATTCAGCAAGCGGTCATGCACAAACAGATGGCCCATATAGACCGCGCGGCCATTTTCGGGGAAGGCCGGGCAGACCAGCGATTGTGTCACCCCCAATTCTGCGGCCAGCGCATCCAGCACGGGGCCGATATTGCCCTTTGGCGTGCTGTCAAAGGTCGAACAGACCTTGAAGATGATCTGCCCCGCCCCCTGCGCGCGCAACCATCGACAGGCCGCAAGCGACTGGGCCACCGCCTCTTTGGCGGGGCAGGTGCGGGTTTTCAGCGCCACAACGCCCGCATCAAGCGAAGGGTCGCTCGCGCTGCTTTGCGGGCCGATAAACTGCGCCACACGAAAGCCCGCCTCGGCCAATGTCAGGGCAATATCGGATGCACCGGTAAAATCATCTGCAATAACGCCCAGTTTCACATCAGAACCTTTTGCACCGGGCCGGGGTCCAGCCGGGAAATATGCGCCGCTTTGTCTTGGGCAAAATAGCGGCGCACAAGCGGGTCATGCCCCGGAATGATGAGATCGGGTTTTGAGGCAAGTTTTTTGAGCGTTTCAAACCCGGCAAGCATGTTTTCAAGGTCGACGACAATCGGGAAGGGTTTGGCCGCCCACAGGTTTTCGTAAAAATGCGCCGCATCCGAGGCCAGCACCATCCAGCCCGCCCTTGTGCGCACGCGCACCGCCTGCAAGCCGCGCGAATGCCCGCCAATGCAATGCACGGTTACGCCCTCGGCAATCTCGGCATCGCCATCGTAAAACACAACCTTGCCGGCAAAGAGCCTGCGCACGGCTTCGCAGATATGGCTGGCCGAGTAGGGCATTTTCAGCGTGTCGTGGCACATGCAGGGGCCAGTGGCAAAGGCCATTTCGGCGGCCTGCATATGCAGCGTTGCATTCTCAAATAAGTGCAGCCCGCCCGCATGGTCATAATGCAGATGGGTGACGATGAGCCTGGTAATATCCGATGGCTTTAGCCCAAGTGGTGCGAGTGCTGCGCCGGGGTCAATGCGGATGGGGCGGTCGCGCGCAGTTGCCTCGGCTGCATCATAGCCGGTATCCACCAAGATCACCTCATCGCCGCGACGCAGCAGCCAAATGAAGTAATCCATCGCATGTGGCGCGTCATGATTGTCGTCGAATATGAAGCTGTCGCGCCGGGTGCGGGCGTTCCGGTCGGCATATTTCAGGGCGAAAACCTCCCAGTCGCTCATTGCAAAACCTGCCGGTAGGTGGCCACATCCTTGCTCAGGATCATCGCAGACACGGCCGCATCAAACGCCTTGAAATGCGCCGAGGCGAGATGGTCATCAAAGGCGGCGCGGCTGGTGTAGACCTCGTAAAGAAACACCTCGTAGGGCCGCGCCTCATCGCAGCAGATATCAAACTGCTGGCAGCCGGGCTCGTCGGCCAGCGATTGTGCGGCGTTTTGCTGCATCAGCGGCATGAACTCGCCCGTCATGCCGGGGTGAAGTGTGAATTTGACGGTAACAACAAACATCTCGGCTTCCTAGAACATGCGCACAAGCGTCATGGAAATTGCGGGAATATAGGTGACAAGCGCAAGCGCCAGTATAGCCGCCCCGTAAAGCGATGCCATAGACCGCGCAATGCTCAGCACGCCAACCCCCGATATGCGGCTGGCCACATAAAGCGTTGCGCCAACCGGCGGTGTGAACAGGCCGATGGCAACATTGCAGGTCATCACCACACCCAGATGCACGGGATCAACGCCAAAGCTTTGCGCTGTCGGCAGGAATAGCGGCGCCGTCAGCAAAATGGCGGGAACCGGGTCCAGCACAAGGCCAAGCACCAGCATGACAACATTGACCAGCAGCAAAAACACCCAGGGCGAGGAGGAGAGTTCCTGCACCGCGCCGACCAGAATCGAGGGCATCTGCTCCAGCGTAATCAGCCAGCCCAGCACACTGGTGGCACCGATAACCGCCATCACAATGGCCGAGGTCACAAACGCGTCGATCATCAGCGACGGCAGGTCGCGCAAATGAAAGTCACGATAGACGAACATCGTGACAAACAACCCGTAGACAACGGCAAGCGCGGCGGCTTCGGTTGGCGTTACAAAGCCCGAGAATATGCCGCCCAGAATAAGAACGGGCATGAACAGGGCCGGGGCGGTGGCCAAGAACGAGCGGCCAAGCGTTGGCCAATGGGTTTTCTGCCCGCCGGCGTCGCAGCCGCTGGATTTGCCGACGCGGTAGCACACGATCATGAATAAAAGCCCGAACAGAATGCCCGGCACCGTGCCCGCCAAGAACAGGTCTTTTACGGAAACGCCCGCAACAAACCCGTAAATGAGCAGCGGAATCGAGGGCGGGATGATAATGCCGATCGTGCCGGCCGCAGCCACAAGACCGGCGGCAAAGGCGGGTTTATAGCCTTGTTTGGCCATATTCTTGATCATGACCGAGCCGATTGCCGCGCTATCGGCAATGGCCGAGCCGGAAATGCCGCCGAATATCATGGAAGCACCCACAACCACCATGCCAAGCCCGCCGGGCATGAAGCCCAGCAATGCGCGCGAAAAGGTGATGATGCGCGCGCCAACGCCGCCCCGGCTCATCAACTCGCCCGCAACAATGAACAGCGGGATGGCGATGAAGTGGTTCGGTTCAACCCCGCCAATGAAGTTGAGGTAAAGCGCCTGAAGCGGATAGCCAAGGTCGAACACCAGAATTGGCAGAACCGCCGAAAGCAGAATGGCCCAGACCAGCGGCACGCCCAGAAAGACCGTTGCCAGAAAAACGAAAACAACAAACAGCAAAATCATGATGTGGCCTTTGGCGTTTGCGTGGGTTGGGCTGGGCCGGTGCCGCGCAATCCAAGCCATGAGTTGAACAGATGAAAGATGAGGGTGATGAACATGCCAACGGGCATCGAGGCATAGAGCAGCCCGACCGGCCAATAAAGAACCGTGGTTTTCTGCCGCCAGGTATGTTCGCTGATGCCGATGCCGCGATCAATGAGCGATACAAGCAGAATGACGATGGCAAGATTGATGAGCATTTCAAGCCAGTGCAAGGCGCGCGGCGCAAACATTGCCTGGGTGATTTCGGTCACCCGCATATGCGCGCCGCGCGCCATTGCCGCCGCACAGCCCAAAAAGGTTGTCCAGAGCAGCAGAAACGCCGTTGCCTCAAGCGACCAGGCCAGATCGAACCCGGCAAAGCCGCGAAGCGTGGCATTTGCAAAAACGAGGATGAGAATGGACAGGCCACCAAGGGCCAGAAGCGCATCGATGCAGCGCGAAAGCACGCGCAAGGGCAAAGGGTAGTAGGGGCGGAAATCCATCATGCGTGCCTGTATGAGACTTCGATCAGGGGGCGCAATGCCTGCGCCCCCGGCTTTGGATGTCGTTGGTTTATTCGACGGGCATCGCTTCACGAATTGCGGCGGCCGCGGCCAGCACTTCGTCTACCTGATCGCCATAAACACCGCGCGCCTGGTCATAGACGCTTGCGACAGCATCGCGGAACGGGCCAATCTCGGGGGTGATGATGGTGGCGCCGTTTGCGGCAAGCTGCTCAAGCTGCGCGGCTTCGGAATTGCGCACCAGATCGCGGCTGAAGGCCGAAGATTCGGCGGCAGCCCGCAGCACTGCGGCCTGATCAGCTTCCGAAAAGCTCTGCCATGTCGCTTCGGCAATGGTCAGCGGCAGGGGCGAATAGACATGGCGCGTCAGCGTCACATTCGGCGCCACCTCGGCAAATTTCAGCGAAACGATGGTATCAACCGGGTTTTCCTGCCCGTCGACCGTGCCTTGCTGAATGGCCAGATACACATCGGTGACTGGCATGACCACGGTCTGAAACCCGATGGCTTCCATCGTCCAGCGGATCATGTCATTCGGGAAAACGCGCATCTTGCGGCCCGAGGCATCGGCCGGAGAATTGAGCGGAAAGGTTGTCGTAAAGCTGCGGAACCCGGCCTCCCATGTGGCCAGAACGCGGAAGCCAACCTCGGGCAGTTTGGCGAATTCGCCCTGCAACCAGTCTGAATTGTCATAAAATTCCCAACCCTGCTCGTAGCTGTCCACCAGAAACGGCATGGCTGTCAGGTTGAGCGAGGGCAGATGCGTGGCATAAGAGCCCGTGGCCGATACGGTGAAATCCACACCGCCAAGCTGCAATTGCTCTATGGCCTTTGGGTCATTGCCAAGCTGGCCGGCCGGGAAGATGCGCACCTCATAGCGCCCTTCGGTATATTCTGAAACGAGATCGGCGAAAACCTGCGCGGCCTGATCACGCGAGCCGCCAGGGTTGTCGGTATGGCTGAATTTCAGAATGGTCTGTGCCTGCATTGCACCGGCAGCAAGGCTGATTGCCGCAACCGCTGCGCCCATGCGGGCGAATTTTACGAGTCTTGTGGTCATTGTCCCCTCCCAGAGAGCATGAATGTATATTGCATTTATTTACGTATGCGTTAAAGAATGCGTTGTCAACTTTCGATTCATGCAATCGGAAATTCCTGTAAAAAATGATCAAAGGACCGGCCCGTATATGAAGCAGAAATTTGAAATTGCGGTGTTCCAGGGTGACGGGATCGGCCCTGAAATCATGGGCCCAACGCTCGATATCCTGCAAAAACTGGCGCAAAAGTCCGAAGGCTATGGGCTGCATTTTCATGATGCGCCCGCGGGTGCCGCGCATTACCGCGAAACAGGCGAATCACTTCCGGCGGGCTCGCTGGAAATTGCCAGAAAGGCCGATGCGATCTTGCTGTCGGCTATGGGTTTGCCCGATGTGCGCTATGCCGATGGCACCGAAATTTCGCCCCAGATCGACCTGCGCAAAATTCTGGTGCTGTTTGCGGGCGTGCGCCCGGTGACCGTGCGCAAGGATCAGCGCAGCCCGCTGAACATGCCCGCCGGCAAGGAGATAGATTTCGTGTTGCTGCGCGAAAGCACCGAAGGGCTGTTTCATACCCAGGGCCGGGGCGAGGTCAGCGCCACCGAAGCGCGTGAAACGCTGCTGATCACCCGCGACATTTCGGAAAAACTGTTCCGCTTTGCCTTTGCGCTGGCAAGAACCCGCAAGGAAAACGGGCGCGGGCGCGGGCGTGTTACCTGTGTTGACAAGGCCAATGTCTTCCGGGCCTTTGCGTTTTTCAGGCAGATTTTTGATGAAGAAGCCAAAAAACATCCGGACCTGAGCGCCGATCACGCCTATGTTGATGCCACCGCGCTTTGGATGGTGCAAAAACCGTGGGAGTTTGATGTGCTGGTCACCGAAAACATGTTTGGCGATATCTTGTCAGATTTGGGGGCCGGGCTTATGGGCGGGCTTGGGCTTGCCCCTTCGGCCGATATCGGGCTTGAACACGCGCTGTTTCAGCCCTGCCACGGTTCGGCCCCCGATATTGCCGGGCAGGGCGTTGCCAACCCGCTGGCGATGATTCTGTCCGCCGCGATGATGCTGGATTGGCTTGGCATCAAGCATGACAACCGGGCATTGGTTGACGATGGCGCGCGGCTGCGCATCGCCGTTGAAACCGTTGTTGCCGAGCAGCGCGCCCTGACCCGCGATCTGGGGGGCACGGCGGGCACGATTGCCGCCGCCGCCGCCGTGCAGGAGGCGTTGAGCCTGTGACATTGGCCCAAGACCCCTTGCGCGTCGCCTGCCTTGGCGCGGGCTATTTCAGCCAGTTCCACTATGAAAGCTGGGCGCGCATGGCGCGGGCGCAGCTTGTTGCAGCCTGTAACCGCGACATTGGCAAACTGGCTGAAAAGGGCGTGCCGGCCTATAGCGACCTTGGCGAAATGCTGCGCCGTCATCAGCCCGATTTGCTGGACATCATCCTGCCGCCCGTTGCCCATGCCACGGCTATTCGCACGGCAATCGCACAGGGCATAAGGGCAATCATCTGCCAAAAACCCTTTTGCACATCTTTGGCCGAGGCACAGAGCATTGCCGACGAGGCCGCTGCGGCGGGTGTGACAATTGTCGTGCATGAAAACTTTCGCTTTCAGCCCTGGTATCGGCATATCAGGCGCGCGCTGGATGACGGGCTGATCGGCAGCGTGCAACAGCTGACCTTCCGGCTGCGCCCCGGCGATGGGCAGGGGCCGCGCGCCTATCTAGACAGGCAGCCGTATTTTCAGCGTATGGAGCGGTTTTTGGTGCATGAAACGGCGGTGCATTGGGTGGATACCTTCCGTTACCTTCTGGGTGAGCCGCTTTCGGTTTATGCCGATTTGCGCCGCCTGAACCCTGCCATCGCGGGCGAAGATGCTGGCTATATCCTGTTTGAACACGAAAATGGTGCGCGCGCGCTGTTTGACGGCAACCGCCATCTTGACCATGCGGCCGACAATCTGCGCTGCACAATGGGCGAGGCTTTGGTTGAGGGCGATGAAGGCACGCTTGGCCTATGCGGTGACGGGTCGGTGTTTCACCGCGCATTCGGCAGCACCAGCACGGCCATGTTGTTGCCCGCCAGCACATGGCAGGGGTTTGGCGGTGACTGCGTTCACGCCTTGCAAAGCCATGTTGTAAAGGCTCTACTCGATGGAACGGCGCTTGAAAACACCGCGCAAGACTATCTGTCGGTTATGCGCATCGAAGACGCGATCTACAGATCGGCGCGCGAGGGCCGCAAGCTGAAGCTGGAGAGCATGTGAGCGATAAGCCATTGTCCAACACCCAAAAAGCCGTGCAGGCAATTCGCTCGCTCATCTTTTCGGGCGAGCTTGCGGCCGGCTCCAACCATTTGGAAGTTGAGCTGGCGGAACGGTTTGGCATGTCGCGCACACCCGTGCGCGAAGCGGCGCTTATTCTTGAAGGGCAGGGGCTGTTAGAATTGCGCCAACGCAAGGGTGTGCGCATTCTGCCGGTTTCTGTTGCCGATATGGGCGAAATCTATGATGTGCTGACCGAGCTTGAAAGCCTTGCTGCGGAACAGGCCGCCAAGCAGGGCTATTCCGCCAAAGACCTTGCGGCGTTAGAGGCGGCGATCAACGATATGGATGCCGCCATTGATGCGGGCGATCTGCATGGCTGGGCGGATGCCGATGACCGTTTCCATGCCGAACTGGTGCGGCTGGGGCGCAATTCACGGGTTTCAGCCATTGTTGCCATGATGTCGGACCAGGTGCGCCGCGTGCGCCTTATGACCCTGTTCATGCGCCCGGTGCCGCAGAAATCCAACAAGGACCACCGCAATGTGCTGGAAGCCATCGCCAATGGCGATTTTGAAGCGGCGCGCAGCATTCACAAAACCCACCGCCAGCAGGCCAAGCAAATGCTGATCGGGCTTTTGCAAAAGATGAACCTCAACCAGGTTTAGCGGCGTTTATTGGCGCATGATATCGCCCTTTTGCCTTGCGTCTGCCAGCAAACCGGCCCCAGACTGGGCCCGCACACTCCCAGGCCCGTTCAATACCAGGCATCCGGGGTTGCGGCTTTTTTTCTGGCAACAAATTCATGCAACGCCGTGCTGATGGCTTGGTCAATCGCGGGGGGTTCATAGGCGGCCAAAGTGGATTTCCAGCGCGTATTCGCGCGGCTTGCCGCATCGATCCCGCCCTGTTCATCCCATGTTTCCCAAGGCTGGTTATCGTCCAGCGCGCTGTCGTAATAGGCGGTTTTGTAATGGCGCAGCGTATGGGCCGTGCCGAACAAATGCGCGCCCGGCCCCTTTTCGGCCAGCGCCTCGAAACCAAGCGTATCGTCGCTGACCTCGACACCACGCAAATAGCTGTGCAAGGCGCCGCACAGGTCGGTGTCGAGCATGAATTTTTCGTAGGACATCGACAGCAACCCATCGAGAAACCCCGCCGAATGCAGCACGTAATTGGCCCCGCTCTGCACGGCTGACATCATCGACATCATGCTTTGCTGCATGGCCTGCGCATCGGGTAGCTTCGAGGTGCTGAAATTGCCCGCGCAGCGCAGCGGCATGTTCAGCCGGCGCGCCAACTGCCCCATGACAAGCGAGCCAAGCGCCGGTTCCGGCGTGCCAAAAGTGGGTGAGCCCGAGCGCAGCGACATGGAGGACAGGAACGAGGCCAGAATCGCCGGTGCGCCGGGCCGCACAAGTTGTGTGAGCGCGCATGATACCATGCTTTCGGCCAGACATTGCGCAACCGACCCGGCGATTGTCAGCGGCGAAACCGCGCCCCCCAACAGGAACGGCAGATGGATAGAGCCTTGCCCCGCAGCCGCATAGGCGCGAATGCCCCTTGTGGTGACTCCGTCCAGCACCAAGGGCGAGGTGGTGTTGAAATTCCCCATGATCACGCAGTTTTCGGCCACAAAATCAGCGCCAAACAGAATGCGGCACATTTCGATACTGTCTTCGGCCCGCTCCGGCGCGGTGATCGAGCCCAGAAAGGCGCGGTCGGAATAGAGGATATGCGACAGCACCATATCCAGGTGCCGCTTGTTGACCGGCACATCGGTCGGCTCGCAAATCGTGCCGCCGGAATGGTGCAGCCACGGGCTTGACTGGCCCAGTTTGATGAAGTTGCGAAAATCCTCGATCGTGCCATAGCGGCGGCCCCTGTCCAGATCCATCACAAAGGGCGAACCGTAGGAGGGCGCGAAAACCACCGCATCGCCGCCAATTTCAACCGAACGCGCCGGGTTGCGGGCATATTGGGTAAAGCGGGCAGGGGCGGTGCGCAAGATTTCGCGGATCATCCCCGGTGCAAACCTGATATTCCAGCTTTCGCCGGTCAGCGCCGTCACCTCGCCGCCGGCGGCGCGGAACAGTTGCACGGTTTCAGGGTCATCCCGAAACTCGATGCCGATCTCGGCTAAAATCCGGTCTGCCCCCGCCTCGATGCGGACAAGGCTTTCTTCGCTGGCCAGGTCATAGGTGGGAATGCCGCGCGTAATAAAAGGCACTTCCAGATGCGGGTTTTGCCCCGGCACACCGCTGCGCGCCTCGGTTCCACCGCGCCCGCGCCTGCGCGACCTTCCGCTTTCGCTAACCGCTTCAGCCATGCAACAGCCTTTCGATTTGGGTGAACCAACACAATTGTCATCTCAATTGACACACCTGTCAATAGATTGCATAACCAGCGGATGAACCAGATCGATATGACCGACCCGCGCACCACCGAGGCTGCCTGGCTGAAAGCGGCCTATGATGTGCTGACCGAAAGCGGGGTCGAGGCGGTGAAGATCATGCCGCTGGCCAAGCGGCTGGGGCTGACGCGCAGCGGATTTTACTGGCATTTCAAAGACCGCGACGCGCTGCTTGAAGCGATGATCGGCCATTGGGAAGCCAAGAATACCGGCATACTTGTGGCGCGCTGCAACGCCTATGCCGACAGTATTTGCGAAGCGGTGTTCAACCTGTTCGATTGCTGGCTGGATGATGCGCTGTTTGACTCGCGGCTAGATCTGGCCATTCGCAACTGGGCGCGCAACGATCCGGCATTGCAGGCCCGGCTTGCGCAATCTGACGCGCGGCGCAAAGCGGCGATCGTGGGGATGTTTCTGCGGCATGGTTATGGTGAAAGCGCCGCAGACGTGCGCGCCTTGACGATGATTTACACGCAGATCGGCTATTTTTCGATGCAGGTCAGCGAAAGCCGCGCGCAGCGCCTTGCCCGGATGCCCGATTATGTCGAGGTGTTTACGGGCCAAACACCTACAAGGGCCGATATTCAACGCTTCATGGCCCGTCACCTTGACCGTGCGGGAATGAACAGGCCATAAGCTGTTCAGGATTCAAGCGTGCGACGGGCGGCGTTGGGCCGTTTTCGGGCGCGTCAGGATGGGCCAGTAAAGCACCGCAAATCCTGCAAATGCCGCAATCCACGCCCCGGCTGCCACATGCAAAAGCCAGGCCTGTTCGGGCAGGCCACCGGCGGCAAACCGTGCCAGAACCGACACGATCAGCGCAAGGTAAAGCACGGTGACAGGTCTTGAGGCATGGAGCGGTTTGCCAGCATGTCCAAGGCTGGCGCGGGTCATGACAGCCAATGTCATCAAGCCAATTCCCCCGGCCATCCAGACATGTTCCGCCGCGGCCGCCATGCCGGGCAGAAGGGCGCCCATAGAGATGGACAAGAAGCCAAGCGGAATGAAGGCATAGCCTGCATGAAGCACCCAGACCAGCGCCTCGGCCCCGGTATGGTAGCCTGCCCAGCGTGACATCCGCCAGAAATGCGCAAGGGCGGCCAGCGCGCCAAAAACAGCGGTCAGGTTTGCGGCGGGCCAGATGATCCAGACGAGCAGGGAAACAAGTGTCAGCGCCAGAACGGCCCGGTCGGCCCGGTTGAAAGGCACCGGCAATACCGGGCTGCGGCGCTGGGCCAGCCAGTTGCGCGTGAAGCTCGGCACGATGCGCCCGCCGATCAGGGCGATCAGAAACACCGCCGCGCCAAGCCCGATGCGCAAGCCAATGCCACCCGCAGCAAAACCGCCCCCGGCGGCATCCAGATGGTAAAGCGCATTGGCCAGCGCCATGCCTAGCACCAGCAGCAGAACCACCAGGTTACGCCAGTTTCTACCAGCAATGATTTCGCGCCCCAGCACAAGGGCCAGCACAAGCAGAAAGCCAGTGTCGACCGCCATGACTGCCCACCAGGGCACAAGCGCGGATATGGCCACAGCCACCCGCCCGGCAACCCACAGCCCCACCAGCCCGGCCAGCGGCCAGCCGACAATCGGCAAACGCCCTGTCCAGTTTGGCACGGCGGTCAGCAGAAACCCGGCCAGCACGGCACCCAGATAGCCGAACAGAAATTCATGCGCGTGCCAGGAAACCGAATCAAAGGCGGTTGGCAGAACATTTGCTCCCGCCAGCATGAAAACCCAGATCACCATTGCCAGCGCCGCCCAGATTGCACCCAGCAGAAAGAACGGGCGGAACCCGAAGCTGAGAATCGTCGGGCCAGTCCAGGCGCGGATTTTTTCGGCAGACGTGGTCATCGGGTGTCCTTTTGGAATTGCGCGAAAGGGCGCGGGGTGAGCCGACCTTCCTGTGTTGGCGGTGCAAAACATTTGGTGCCCGGCCATGTAACCCCAACAGGGCCACACACTTGAGCAGGGGCCGATAGGCCAGTCTAGATGCAAATTCGTGGCGGCGACTTGATGCAAATCAACCGACCCTGCGCCTTGTGCGCATCGGCCCGAGGCAGGTGCCGGGTTTGAAAATGGAAAGGCCGCGCCTTTTTGCAGGCGCGGCCTGTTTGCAAGCCTGCCTATCCGATAATCCGGTTGAAGCTTTCCGAGGGGCGCATGACGGTGGTGGTTTTCGCCGGGTTGGTGTTGTAATAGCCGCCCAGATCGGCGGGTTTGCCCCTTGCGGCTGCAAATTCAGCGGTAATTTTGGCCTCATTCTTGGCAAGCGCCTGGGCGATGGGCGCGAAATGCGCGGCTATTTCCGCATCGTCCGCCTGTGTGGCCAGCGCCTGTGCCCAGTAAAGCGCAAAGTAGAAATGGCTGTCGCGGTTATCGGGCTGGCCCAGCTTGCGGCCCGGCGATTTGCCATTGTCCAGAATGCCCCTGGTGGCGGCATCCACCGCGCGGCCAAGCACACCGGCCTTGGCATTGCCCTTGGCATCGGCCAGGAATTGCAGGCTTTCGCCCAGCGCGCAGAACTCGCCCAGCGAATCCCAGCGCAAATGGTTTTCGGCCACCAATTGTTCGACATGCTTGGGGGCCGAGCCGCCCGCGCCGGTTTCAAACAGCCCGCCGCCCTGCATCAGCTTGACGATGGAAAGCATCTTGGCCGAGGTGCCAAGCTCCAGAATCGGGAACAGGTCGGTAAGGTAGTCGCGCAACACATTGCCGGTAATCGCGATCTGGTTTTCGCCTTTGCGAATGGTTTCAAGCGCCAGCCGTGTGGCTTTTTGCGGGGCGAGAATCTGGAACCGGTCTTCCACGCCTTCGGCTTCCAGTATCGGCTTCACATATTTGATCAACTCGGCATCATGCGCGCGGGTTTCATCGAGCCAGAACACCGCCTGACAGCCTTCGGCCTTCTGGCGGGCAATGGCCAGGCGCACCCAGTCTTCGATCGGGGCTTTGCGGGTGGCGGCGGCGCGCCAGATATCGCCCGCTTCAACCTTGTGGCTATGGGCAATATCGCCATTGGCCAGCACCATCTGAACCGTGCCAGCGGCGGTCATTTCAAAGGTCGTGGGGTGGCTTCCGTATTCTTCGGCCTTTTGCGCCATCAGCCCGATATTCTGCACCGTGCCCGCCGTGGCCGGGTCAAGCGCGCCGGTTTCCTTGAAATAGGCCACGCTTTCGGCATAAACCGAGGCATAAGAGCTGTCGGGCACAATGCAGGCGGCATCGGCCGCCTTGCCATCCGGCCCCCAACCCTTGCCGCCCGCACGGATAAGCGCGGGCAGCGAGGCGTCGATGATCACATCCGATGGCACATGCAGGTTGGTCACGCCCTTGTCGGAATCGACCATGTAAAGCGGGGGCTGATCGGCCAGAGTGGCGGCAATATCGGCCTGAATTCCGGCGGCATCCTCCATTGTGGCAACGCGTTCATACAGCGTGGCTAGGCCCGAATTCGGGTTCACACCGGCCGCTGCCAGCTTGGCGCCCCATTTTTCAAATACCGGGGCCAGGAAGGTTTTGACGGCATGGCCAAAGATGATCGGGTCGGAAACCTTCATCATCGTGGCTTTGAGATGGATGGAGAACAGCACGCCCTTGTCTTTGGCGGCCGCAATTTCGCGCGCCAGAAACGCATCCAGCGCCCTGGCCGACATGAAGGTTGCGTCAACCACGCTTCCGGCGGGGTAGTTCACCTTGCGTTTCAGCACGGTCACGGCCCCATTGCCGTCAATATGCTCGATCCGGGCATCGCCCGCCTGCGCTGCTGAAATGGTGATCGAGGTTTCATTCGAGCGGAAATCATCCGCCCCCATCGTGGCGACATATGTTTTGCTGTCCGACGTCCATGTGCCCATCGAATGCGGGTTGGCCTGGGCATAGCTTTTCACGGCCCTGGCGGCGCGGCGGTCGGAATTGCCTTCGCGCAATACCGGGTTTACGGCAGAGCCGCGCACCGCATCATAGCGCGCCCGGATGCTGCGCTGATCGTCATTTGCCGGCGTTTCGGGATAGTCGGGCAGGGCGTAGCCCTGGGCCTGCAACTCGGCAATCGCCTCTTGCAACTGCGGGGTGCTGGCCGAAATATTCGGCAGTTTGATGACATTGGCTTCGGGCGTTTTCACCCAGTCACCAAGGGCTGCAAGATCGTCGCTTTGGCGCTGGGTCTCGCTCAGATATTCGGGAAATGCCGAAATGATGCGCCCGGCCAGCGAAATATCCATCGTGCCAACCGATACACCCGCCGCCTTGGCAAAGGCGCTGATCACCGGCAAAAGCGAGGCCGAAGCCAGTTGCGGTGCCTCGTCGACCTTGGTGTAAACGATATCGGGGAAAGTAGCGTTGGCCATGTTGTTTTGCCTGTCATTATGTGGGTTTCGCGCAGAGTTTAGCCGCTTCACCCAAGGTAATACAACGCCAAACGGCGGCGCTTGCGCCCTGTCGCCGATCTTGTGCAGTTGCCCCCGTGCGGCAAACCGCGCTATGACCTTTTTATCGGCCAAATTGTGCAATGGATCATATGCAAAACCCCGTTTCCGCCCCTGACGATACGGCACTGGAGGCCACGATTGCAGGCGTGCTGCAAAAAGAGGCGGCGGCGATTGCAGGCTTTGGCGCACGGCCCGCGGGCTGCGCGCACGCCGTGCGCGAAATCGCCGCCGCGCCCGGCCCGCTGATCGTGGCGGGCATCGGCAAATCGGGGCATGTGGCCGGCAAGCTCGCCTCGACCTTTCGTTCGCTTGGCCGTATGGCGATGTATCTGCATCCGTCCGAGGCCAGCCACGGCGATCTGTCGCTTGTGCAGCGCGGCAGCCCGGTGCTGGTGGTATCGCATTCCGGTGAAACCTCGGAGTTGAGCGACCTTTTGGTGTTCTGCCGCCAAAATCAGGTCGACATCATCAGCATCACCGCCAGCGCCACAAGCACTTTGGCGCGCGCCAGCCGCGTGGCCATTTGCTATGGTGCAATCGAGGAGGCCTGTCCGAATGGGCTGGCCCCGACAACGTCAACCACGCTGGCATTGGCCATTGGCGATGCGCTGGCCGTGGGGGTCAGCGTGGTCATGGGGGCATTGCCGGAGGATTTTCGCCGCTACCACCCCGGCGGGCGGCTTGGCGCGCGGCTGCTGACCGTGGCCGATCTGATGCGCAGCGGCGATGCGTTGCCGCTTGTCGCACCATTGGCACGGATGAGCGATGTTGTCGTTGAAATGTCGGCCAAATCGCTTGGGCTTGCCATTCTGGCCGATGAAAACCGCGTGCTGGGCGTGATTACCGATGGCGATTTGCGCCGCAATGCCGATCGGTTATGGGAGGTGGCACCGCTACAGATTGCCTCGCCAAACCCTGTGCAGATTGCCCCCGATGCTTTGGCGGCCGATGCCGCCCTGCTGATGACGGCGCGCGGGGTTTCGGTATGTCTGGTCATGGCCGATGACGCGCTGCTTGGCGTGCTGCATATGCATGATTGCCTGCGCGCCGGGGTGGGCGCGTGAAGCGGGCGGTCATCATTCCGGCGCGCTACCAGTCTGTGCGCTTTCCGGGCAAACCGCTTACGCCCTTGCGCGGGCAAAGCGGTGCGGCCAAGCCGCTGGTGCAGCGCACATGGGACTGCGCGCGCCAGTTTTGCGATGCGCACGAGATATTCGTGGCCACCGATGATTTGCGCATCGCTAAGGCTGTGCGCGGCTTTGGCGGGCAGGCGCTGATGACGCCTGCTTCCTGCAGCAACGGCACCGAGCGTTGCGCGGCGGCGGTTGAGCAATTGCCGCATCTGCCCGAGATCATCATCAACCTGCAGGGCGATGCGCCGCTGACCCCGCATTGGTTTCTGGCCGATCTGGAAGCCGCGATGCAGGCCAACCCCGCCGCGCAAATGGCCACGCCCGTGCTGCGCTGCGATGCGCAAACCTACGGGCTGTTGCGCGCTGACCGTGTTGCAGGCCGGGTGGGCGGCACCACGGCGGTGTTTGGCGCCGACGGGCAGGCGCTGTATTTTTCAAAAGAAGTGCTGCCCTTTTTGCCCGATGGCCCCTTGCCTGTGCCGTGTCCGGTGTTCCACCATGTCGGCGTTTACGCCTACCGCCCCGATGCTTTGGCCGCCTATGCGCGCTGGCCGCTTGGCAGGCTCGAATCGCTGGAAGGCCTGGAGCAATTGCGCTTTTTGGAAAACGGCGTTGCGGTGCATTGTGTTGAAGTGAATGCCAGGGGCCGTTTGTTTTGGGAGCTGAACAACCCGTCCGACGTGGCCCGCATTGAAAGTGTCTTGCCATGAACGCGCCAGAACCCCGCCATGTTACAGTCGGCCGGCACATTATCGGCAATGATCTGCCCTTTGTGCTGATCGCCGGGCCTTGCCAGATTGAAAGCCGCGACCATGCGCTGAAAATGGCTGAAATCATCGCAGAACTTGCCGCGCGCCACGGTCGCGGGTTCGTTTTCAAATCGAGCTTTGACAAGGCCAACCGCTCCAGCCACGCCACAGCGCGCGGCATTGGCATGAGCCAGGGGCTGGAAATTCTGGCCGAGGTGAAGGCGCAGTTTGGCTGCCCGGTAGTCACCGATGTGCATGTGCCCGCGCAATGCGCGCCGGTGGCCGACATCGTCGATATGCTGCAAATTCCGGCCTTTCTGTGCCGCCAGACCGACCTGCTGCTTGCTGCGGGGCATACGGGCGCTGCGGTGAATGTCAAGAAAGGCCAGTTTCTGGCCCCGCAGGACATGGCCCATGTCGCCGCCAAAATCGCCAGCACCGGGAATGAGCGGATTTTGCTGTGCGAGCGTGGCACGAGCTTTGGTTACAACGCGCTTGTATCCGATTTTCGCAGCCTGCCGATCATGGCTGAAACCGGCTATCCTGTGGTGTTTGATGCCACGCATTCGGTGCAACTGCCCGGCGGGCAGGGGGCCAGCAGCGGTGGCGAGCGCCGTTTCGTGGCCCCGCTGGCGCGCGCGGCCGTGGCGGTTGGCTGCGCGGCGCTGTTTGTCGAGGTGCATGACGCGCCCGATGCCGCACCCTCTGACGGGCCGAACATGCTTGCGCCCGCCGCGCTCGACGCACTTCTAGAGGATCTGGCGCGGATCAGCCCGGCCTAGCGCATTCCAGCCTGGCCTTTTGCCCCGGCGCCATCGGGCCGGTCCCATGTCACGCCGGTGATTGTGGCCTTGCTGACAAGCGTGCCGATATAGGCCTGTGCCGCGCGGCCCCAGGCGGCCATTTCATGCGCGGCCAGCAGATCGGCGCGCGCCTCCTCATAGGGGCGCACATCGCCTTCTTTGGCATGAAGCGCCTGAAGCGCGGCCTCATCGGCAGGCTCTGGCGTGATTTCCGCCTCGATCACCGCGCGCACCAGCGCCTCGTCCTCGGTTTCACGCAAACCGTCCTCGTTCAACTCGGGCGTGGGGTTGAGCCCAAGCGCCATGCCGCGCTGCAACAGCACCGAGCGGATGGCCAATGCGCGGGCCGCCGCCTGCCATGCCCAGCCGGGTTTGCCCGGCGGGGCGGCGTGGTTCTGGGCTTCTGCGGCAATGAGCGTGCGGTCAATCACATGCCCGTTGACCGAGACTTCGGGAAAGAAGGGGCGGGCCATCAGCGCATCCCCCGTTTGCGTGTGCGCACGATCTGAAAGCCGGGGCGGATGACATAGCGCAGCGGGGCCGACAGCATGTGAACAAGCCGTGTGAAGGGGAAGACCAGAAAGATTGTCAGCCCCAGCACCAGATGCAGCTGGAAGAGCCAGTGGATGCCGATGATATTGTCTGCCGCATTCGGCTGAAAGGTGAAAATCGCTTGCGCCCAGGTCATCAGTCGCACCATTTCACCGCCATCCAGATGCTGAAGCGATACGAATATCGTGCCCAGACCCAGCACCAGCTGTGTCAGGAGCAGCACCAGAATGGCAATATCGGCGAAGTTGGACGTAGCGCGGATGCGCGGGTCCATCAGGCGGCGGTGCAACAGCAAAATGCCACCGACAAGGGCTGCAACACCGGCCACCCCGCCCACGATAACCGCCAGTAGCTGTTTGGCCGTGTGCGATATGCCCAGCATATCCCAGATGACAATCGGTGAAAGCAGGCCGACGAGATGGCCGAAGAAGATCGTCAGCACACCAATATGGAACAAAACGGAACCCAGGATGAGCTGCTTGCGCCGCAAAAGCTGGCTCGATTTGCTTTTCCAGGTGAACGGGTCACGCTCATACCGCGCGATAGACCCGATCGCCAGCACGGCCAGCGCGATATAGGGGTATATGCCGAAAAGAAAATTATGCATTGCCGGCTCCTGTCAATTGGCTGCGGGCCGCAGCGGGGGGTGTGTCCATATTGGCCAGCATGTCGCGCACTTGCGGGCAGCCGGCATTGGGGTCGGGGCCGAATGTGACCTCGGCCTCTTCCCAAACGGCGTCGAGCGCCTCCAGATCATTCGGGTCGTCATCGGGTTCGGCCACCAGTTCGGGCGAAGTCGCCTCCTCCAGGGCCACACCGGCAATGGACAGCAGCGCCGCGAACACCCCGGCATAGGGGCTGGAACGCCGTGTCAGGCGGGTGTGCAGCGCGCCCAGAATATGGCTGGCATCCACCAGCAATTCACGCACCTCGCCCACCGGACGGGTTGAGAGATATTCCAGCAGCACCGGCAGATGGTCGGGCAGTTCGCTGGTTTCCAGATCGAAGCCGCCGCTGCGATAGGTTTCTAGCAAATCCACCATTGCGCTGCCACGCTCGCGGCTTTCGCCGTGCAGATGCTCGAACAGGTTCAGCGACAGCGTGCGCGAGCGGTCGAACATCTCGACATAGCTTTCCTGCAAATCCCAGATATCGGCATCGGCATAGCGCGCCATCAGCGGGGCAAGCGCATCCAGCGCCGCCCCGTTAAGCTGGCCATCGGCTTCAAGTGCTGTGCCCAGCGCCTCGATCTCGTTCTGGATTTCCGTGCTGGGATAGGCCAGCAGCAGCGACAGGCATTTGAGCGATTTCTGCATCAGCGCGCCTCCTCGGGGAATGTGAATGTCTTCTTGCCCTTGCCGCCGAACAGCGAGCCTTGCGAAATGCCGGTCGAGCAGCCATTGCCATCGGTGAAGCCGCAGCCGCTGCGAATATCCATGGCGTCTTCGGCCATTTCGCGGTGGGCGGTGGGGATGACGAAACGGTCTTCATAATCGGCGAGCGCCAGAATTTTATACATATCCTCGATCAGGGCAGGGCTAAGGCCAACCTTTTCGGCCAGGGCTTCGTTGATCATCCCGTCGATTGTTTTGGCGCGCATATAGCCACGCATGGCCAGCATCCGCTCCAGTGCCACGCGGATCGGCTCCTCGTCACCTGCTGTCAGCATATTGGCAAGGTAGCGCAGCGGAATGCGCAGGCTTGCAACATCCGGCATATCGCCGTCCATGCCGATCTGCCCCGCTTCTGCGCGGTTCTGGATGGGCGAGAGCGGCGGCACATACCAGACCATTGGCAGGGTGCGATATTCGGGGTGCAGCGGGAAGGCGATTTTCCAATCCATCGCCATTTTGTAAACCGGGCTAATTTGCGCGGCCTTCACCCAATCTTGCGGAATGCCCTGTTTCAGCGCCTCGGCAATGACCTTGGGGTCATTCGGGTCGAGAAACACATCAAGCTGCGCCTGATACAGGTCTTTCTCATCGACCACGGCGGCGGCTTGCGCAATTTTATCGGCGTCATACAGCATGACACCCAAATAGCGGATGCGCCCGACGCAGGTTTCTGAACACACGGTCGGCTGGCCGCTTTCGATGCGCGGATAGCAGAAGGTGCATTTCTCCGATTTGCCGCTTTCCCAGTTGTAGTAGATTTTCTTGTAGGGGCAGCCGGAAACGCACATGCGCCAGCCACGGCATTTTTCCTGGTCGATCAGAACAATCCCGTCCTCCTCGCGCTTGTAAATCGCGCCAGACGGGCAGGAGGCCACGCAAGACGGGTTGAGGCAATGTTCGCACAGGCGCGGCAGATACATCATGAACGAGTTTTCATACTCGCCATAAATTTCCTTCTGGATGCCTTCAAAGTTGTAGTCTTCCCCGCGCTTGGAAAACTCGCCGCCCATGATTTCTTCCCAGTTCGGGCCCTTGTTGATTTTCTCCATCCGCTGCCCGGTAATTTTGGAACGCGGGCGCGCGGTGGGGAAGGTGTTCATTTCGGGGGCCGATTTCAGGTGGTCATAGTCAAAGTCGAACGGCTCGTAATAGTCATCAATCTCCGGCAAATCGGGGTTGCCGAAGATTTTCGCCAGAATGCGCCATTTGCCCCCCTGTTTGGGGATCAGCTTGCCAGAGCGCGTGCGCTGCCAGCCGCCATTCCATTTGTTCTGGTTTTCCCAATCGGTCGGGTAGCCGGTGCCGGGCTTGGTTTCGACATTGTTGAACCATGCGTATTCAACCCCGTCGCGGCTGGTCCAGACGTTTTTACAAGTGACAGAACAGGTGTGGCAGCCGATGCATTTATCAAGGTTCAGCACCATGCCGATTTGTGCGCGGATTTTCATGCCTGTTCCTCCAATGATGCGGGCGATTTGGTGGCGGCCGGTGTGTCCATCCAATCCACCTTGTTCATTTTGCGCACGATGACGAATTCGTCGCGGTTCGAGCCGACCGTGCCGTAATAGTTGAACCCGTAAGATTGCTGGGCGTAGCCGCCAATCATATGGGTGGGTTTCAATGTGGCGCGGGTGACCGAGTTGTGGATACCGCCGCGCAGCCCGGTTTTCTGGCTGCCCGGTGTGTTCACAATCTTTTCCTGGGCATGATACATGAAGACCGTGCCATCCATGATGCGCTGGGAAACAACCGCGCGGGCTGTCAGCGCGCCATTGGCGTTATAGGCTTCAATCCAGTCATTATCGGCAATGCCGACCGACTTGGCATCATTCTCCGAAATCCACACAACTGGCCCGCCACGGTTGAGCGTGAGCATCAGCAAATTGTCGGTATAGGTGGAATGGATGCCCCATTTCTGGTGCGGCGTGATGAAGTTCAGCACCAGATGCGGCTCATCCCCATCGGTTTGCACAGCGGCGGTGATGGTTTTGAGGTCGACCGGCGGGCGCCATGTGACAAACCCCTCACCAAAGGCGCGCATCCATTTATGATCCTGGTAAAGCTGCTGGCGGCCGGTCAGCGTGCGCCAGGGTATAAGCTCATGCACATTGGTATAGCCGGCATTATAGCAGACATGCTCAGATTCAATTCCCGACCATGTGGGCGATGAGATGATCTTGCGCGGCTGTGCGGCAATATCGCGAAAGCGGATCTTCTCGTCTTCCTTGGGGCGGGCCAGATGCGTGTGTTCGCGGCCCGTAAACTTCTCCAGCGCCTCCCAGGCCTTTACGGCCACTTCGCCGTTGGTTTCGGGCGCCAGCATCAGGATGACTTCGGTTGCGTCGATATCGGTGTCGATTTTCGCACAGCCCTTGCCAGCCCCGTCGGCCCATTCACCGTTGAGGTCGCGCAGGTGCTGCACCTCCACCTCGGTGTTCCAGCCGATGCCCTTGCCGCCATTGCCGAGCTTGTCGAGCAGCGGGCCAAGCGCGGTGAAACGGTCATAGATCGCGCCATAATCCCGCTCGACCGCAATGAAATTGGGCGCGGTCTTGCCGGGGATCAGGTCACATTCGCCCTTTTTCCAATCCAGCACATCGGGCTGGGCCAACTCGCTTGCCGTGTCATGCAGCAGGGGCAGGGCGACGATGTCGGTCTCCTTGCCCAGGATTTCGGGTGCGACCTCTTGCACCTTTTTGGCGATGGCCTTGAAAATCTCCCAATCCGACTTGGACTCGTAAGCCGGGTCCACCGCGGCCTGAAGCGGGTGGATGAACGGGTGCATGTCCGATGTGTTGAGGTCGTTCTTTTCATACCAACTGGCGGTGGGCAGAACGATGTCGGAATAAACGCAGGTGGTCGACATCCGAAAGTCGATGGTCACGAGCAGGTCGAGTTTTCCCTTGGGTGCTTCTGTGTGCCACTTCACTTCCTTGGGCTTTTTGATCCCAAGTTCCTCAAGGTCGCCGCCGATCACACCGTTATCGGTGCCCAGAAGGTGCTTGAGGAAATATTCGTGCCCCTTGCCCGACGAGCCGAGCAGGTTCGAGCGCCACACAAACAGGTTGCGCGGCCAGTTTTCCGGCGCATCCGGGTCTTCGCAGCTCATCTCCAATTCGCCCGATTTCAGCTGTTCGGCCACATATGCCGCTGGCTCTTTGCCGGCGGCCTTGGCGGCTTTGGCAACCTCAAGCGGGTTGGTTTTGAGTTGCGGCGCGCTGGGCAGCCAGCCCATGCGTTCGGCCTGAATGTTGTAATCGATGAGCGCGCCATCCCAATCGCCCTTGGGTGCGGTCGGCGCGATAATGTCGTCAATGCTGAGCGATTCATAGCGCCACTGGTCGGTATGCGCATACCATGCCGAGGTGGAGTTCATGTGCCGCGGCGGGCGCTGCCAGTCGAGCGCGAAGGCCAGTGGCTGCCAGCCGGTTTGCGGGCGCAGCTTTTCCTGGCCGACATAGTGGCTCCAGCCGCCGCCCGACTGGCCGATACAACCGCACATCACCAGCATGTTGATCACACCGCGATAGTTCATATCCATGTGATACCAGTGGTTCATGGCCGCCCCGATTATGACCATAGACTTGCCATTGGTCTTTTCGGCATTGCGGGCAAATTCGCGCGCCACGGTAATGGTTTTATCGGCTGCAACGCCGGTAATTTTCTCGGCCCAGGCGGGGGTGCCGGGCATATCGGCGTTGAAATCGGTTGTGACCCAGTCGCCGCCCAAACCACGGTCCAGCCCGTAATTGGCGCAAAGCAGGTCGAACACCGTGGCGACCTTGGTTTTGCCGCCCGCAAGGTCAAGCGTTTTTACGGGGATGTTGCGGGTCAGCACATCGGGGTGGGTGGTTTTGTGGAAATGCGCATGGGCCTTGCCGCCAAAATTGGGGAAGTCAACGCCGACAACCGCGTCATGGTCTTCATCCAGCACCAGCGACAGTTTCAGGCGCGTATCAGCATCGGCTGCGCGTTCCTCAAGGTTCCACGACCCTTTTTCGCCCCAGCGGAACCCGATGGACCCATTGGGCGCAACCATGTCGCCGGAAACCTCGTCAAGCGCGACGGTTTTCCAATCGGGGTTGTTGGCCTCGCCCAGCTTGTCGGAAAAGTCATCGGCGCGTAAAAAGCGGCCGGGGATGAGCTTGCCGTCTTTTTCTTCCAGCTTCACCAGCATCGGCATGTCGGAATATTTGCGGCAGTAATCCTCGAAATATTCGGCCTGACGGTCGAGATGGTATTCGCGCAGAATGACATGGCCCATCGCAATGGCCAGCGCCGCATCGGTGCCCTGTTTGGGGTTCAGCCAGATATCGCCAAACTTGGCGGCCTCGGAATAATCGGGGCAGATGACCGCCGATTTGGTGCCGCGATAGCGTGCTTCGGTATAAAAATGCGCATCCGGCGTGCGGGTCTGCGGCACGTTGGAGCCCCAAAGCAGTAAAAAGCCCGCATTATACCAATCGGCCGATTCCGGCACGTCGGTCTGCTCGCCCCATGTCATCGGGCTGGCAGGGGGCAGGTCGCAATACCAGTCGTAAAACGACATGCAGACCCCGCCCATCAGCGACAGGTAGCGGCTGCCGGCAGCGTAAGAGACCATCGACATGGCAGGAATGGGTGAAAAGCCGAAAATCCGGTCCGGCCCGTAGGTTTTGACGGTATAGGCATTGGCGGCGGCGATGATCTCGGTCGATTCATCCCATGTGGCGCGCACAAACCCGCCCTTGCCGCGGGTTTTTACATAGCTTGCGCGCAAGATCGGGTCTTCCTGCAATGCCTTCCAGGCGGCGGTTGCGGGCATGTCCTTGCGCATCCGGCGCCATGCTTTCAGCAGATGGCCGCGGATCAGCGGGGTTTTGACGCGGTTGGCGGAATAGAGATACCACGAATAGCTGGCCCCACGGGCGCAGCCGCGCGGTTCGTGGTTGGGCAGGCCGGGGCGCGTGCGCGGATAGTCTGTCTGCTGGGTTTCCCATGTCACAATGCCGGATTTGACGTAGATTTTCCAGCTGCACGAGCCGGTGCAGTTCACCCCGTGGGTCGAGCGGACGATCTTGTCATGCTGCCAGCGTTTGCGATAGGTGTCTTCCCAGTCGCGGTTTTCAATCGTGGTCTGGCCATGACCATCGGCAAAAGTGTCAACGCGCTTGGGCGTCAGGAAGTTCAGGCGGTCCAGCAGATGGCTCATGATATGGTCTCCGGTTTGAAAGGCGCGCCACCTGCGCGGCGCACCATGAATTTCAGCAGGGCACAGGGGCCGATTTGCGGGCGTAAAAGGCGAAGGTGATTGCCACACAGAGCGCATAGAAAACCGCAAAGCCCCAGAGCGCGGCATTGGGCGCACCGGTTATGGCAATAGAGCTGCCATAGGCTTTGGGAATGAAGAAGGCGCCATAGGCCGCAATCGCCGAGGTAAAGGCGATGATGGCCGCGCTTTCACGCCCCGCCTGTTTTTGATGCGCGGCGCTATCGAGCTGTGGCATCAGGCGCTTGATTTCCTTGTTCATGATCACGGGGATCATCTGGAAGGTCGAGGCATTGCCAACGCCTGTCAGGAAAAACAGCGCCATGAAACTGGCAAAGAACCCCCAGAAAAAGCCACCTTCACCACCCGAGGGCAGGAATTGCAGCACGCCCAGAACCGCGACGATCATCGCGATAAAGGTCCAGAGCGTGACGCGGCCACCACCGAACCTGTCGGAAATCCAGCCCGTGCCGGCCCGGCTCAGCGCGCCGACAAGCGGGCCAAGAAAGGCGTAGGACAGCGCGTTCACTTCCGGGAACTGGGTTTTCATCAGCAGCGGAAAGCCCGCCGAATAGCCGATGAAACTGCCGAAAGTGCCGGTGTAAAGAATGCACATGATCCAGTTATGGGCGCGCGAGAAGATGACCGCCTGATCGGCAAAGGATGATCTGGCCGAGGCGATATCATTCATGCCAAGATAGGCCGCGATCGAGGCGGCAATGATGAACGGCACCCAGACGAAGCCGGCGTTTTGCAACCAGAGCTGGCCACCATCGCTTAGGGTTTGCGGGGTGCCCCCAAGCGCGCCGAACACGCCCATTGTAATGGCAATCGGCACCAGGAACTGCATGACCGACACACCAAGATTGCCAAGCCCGGCATTCAGCGCCAGTGCATTGCCCTTTTCCGCTTTGGGGTAGAAAAAGCTGATATTGGCCATAGACGAGGCGAAATTGCCACCGCCAAGACCGCAGAGCAGCGCCAGCACGAGGAAGATCAGGTAAGGTGTTGACGGGTCTTGCACCGCATAGCCAATGCCCATTGCAGGCAGCAGCAGCGAGGCGGTTGAAAGCGTTGTCCACAACCGGCCCCCGAAAATCGGCACCATGAAGCTGTAGAATATCCGCAAGGTCGCCCCCGAAAGGCCGGGCAGGGCGGCCAGCCAGAACAACTGGCCCTGGGTAAAGTCAAAGCCAATAGCCGGCAGGCGCGCCACCACGACCGACCACACCATCCAGACCGAAAAGGCCAGCAGCAGCGCGGGAATCGAGATCCACAGGTTGCGCCGGGCAATCTTGCGGCCCTTGCTCTCCCAGAAGGTCGCGTCTTCGGGTTGCCACTCGGTCAGCACGCCAGCCGGGGCTTCGGGCACCGGCATATCGGCGAATTCCGGCAATTCCGGCAGTGCATCACGCGCCACGCCCGGATTGGCGCGCTCCATGTTGCGGATGGACATATGCATCCAGGTCAGGGCCACGCCGACCAGCAGGAACAGGAACATGAAATTGGTGGTGTAAATGCCTGTGAGGTCGAGCAGCGCGCCAAAGATGATGGGCAGCACGAAACCGCCAAGCCCGCCGATCATGCCCACAAGCCCGCCGACCGAGCCGACATTGTCGGGGTAATATACCGGGATATGTTTGTAGACCGCGGCCTTGCCAAGGCTCATGAAAAAGCCAAGCCCGAATATCGCCAGAACGAATGCCCCGAACCCCATAGAGGTGGTGAAGTTGATATTGCCGTCGCGGCCATGAATCGAATAGCTGGTGGGCGGATAGGCCAGCATGAACAGCAGGATCAACGAAAAGCCGAAGGTCCAATACATGACGGCGCGCGCGCCAAAACGGTCGGACAGATGCCCGCCATAGGCACGAAACAGCGAGGCGGAAAGCGAGAATGCCGCCGCCGCCATGCCCGCCGTGGTAATGCTGACATCATAAACCGCAACCAGATAATACGGCAGCCATAGGGCCAGTGCCACAAAAGCCCCGAACACGAAGAAATAATAAAGCGAGAAGCGCCAGACCTGAAGATTCTTGAGCGGTTCAAGCTGCTGGGCAAGCGTGGGTGCCTTCGCACCGGATTTGCGCCGCGCCTCAAAAACCGGGTCATTCTGGGCAAAGATGAAGAAGATGATCGCAATCGCGGCCAGGCCAAGCGCCCAGATATTTGCAACCGCTTCCCAGCCATAGGCGACCATCACGAAGGGCGCGCCGAATTTCGTAACGGCAGCGCCCACGTTTCCGGCACCGAAAATGCCAAGCGCCGTGCCCTGCTTTTCACGCGGATACCAATGCGAGACATAGGCCACACCCACCGCAAAAGACCCGCCTGCAAGGCCAACGCCAAGCGCGGCCACCAGAAACATGGTGTAGGTCGTGGCCAGGGTCAGCAGCCATGTCGCCAGCGCCGCCAGCAGCATTTGCGCCGGAAACACGATGCGCCCGCCAAACTGCTCGGTCCAGATGCCCAGCATCAGGCGGGTCAGCGAGCCGGTCAGAACCGGGGTGGCGACCAGAACGCCAAACTGCGTTTCATTCAGCCCAAGCTGGTTTTTGATCTGCACACCGATAATCGCAAAAATCGTCCACACGGCAAAGTTCATCGTAAAGGCTACGGTGCTAAGGCCGAGTGCGCGGTTCTGTTGGCTGCGTGTTGGTCCCGCAAGCGCGTTCATGGCTAACCCTCTCTAAAAAGGATGCCGCAATAAGGCGGCATTTCTCAGCCTCTATGCGCGAGCGGGCAAAAAATGGATTTGATGCAAATCAAGCTTTGTGAAATTAATCCCGCAAATTTTTGCCGAAGGTCCAAAACGTAAAACGCCGCCAGGGCCATTACGGCGCGTGGCGGCGTTTGCTTTCAGAACAGCGGCTTGGCGGCGCTGCTACATGCGGTTAACGCAAGCGTTGTTGGGTTTGCGCGTCAAAAACCAGCATGGTGCTGCTGTCAAATGTAATGCTTGTGGCGCTGTCGGCTTTGGGGTCGTCATCGCCCTTGATTTCGACAACCAGCCGCTCGCCCGTCGCTGCCGTCAGATAGGCGTAGGACACGCCGCCAAGCTGCTCGACAAGGTCAACTTTAAGCGAATCGCCTTCAGACAGTTGCAGGGCTTGCGGGCGCAGGCCGATCGTCACCGCACGGCCCTCGGCGGGCAGGGCGACGCTGGTTTCAATCGCGCGGCCACCAAGACCGGGCACTGAAATTCTGCCACCTTCGACAGTGCCAGCCAGAAAATTCATGGCGGGCGAGCCGATGAACCCGGCCACGAACACATTGTCGGGGTCGCGATACAGATCCATCGGCGCGCCGACCTGTTCGATATAGCCTGCCCGCAGCACGACGATCTTGTCGGCCAGCGTCATCGCTTCCACCTGATCATGGGTGACGTAAATCATCGTGGTGCCCAGTTCCTTGTGCAGGCGGGCAAGCTCGACGCGCATTTCAACGCGCAGCTCGGCATCGAGGTTGGACAGCGGCTCGTCAAACAGGAAGATTTCGGGGCCGCGCACAATGGCGCGCCCAATGGCCACGCGCTGGCGCTGGCCACCCGACAGCGCCTTTGGCTTGCGGTCGAGATAGGGTTCCAGCTTCAAAATCGCGGCGGCTTCAGCCACTTTGCGCGCGGTTTCGGCCTTGGGTGATTTGTTCATTTTCAGACCAAAGCCCATGTTCTGCTCCACCGTCATATGCGGATACAAGGCATAGGTCTGGAACACCATTGCCACGCCACGGTTGGCCGGGTCTTCATGGGTTACGTCATGCGTGCCGATTTCGATTTTGCCGCCGGTGGTATGTTCCAGCCCCGCGATCATGCGCAGCAGCGTTGATTTTCCGCAGCCCGAAGGGCCGACGAAGACGCAGAATTCACCGTCATCCACCTCCAGATTCACCCCGTGGATGACCTGAACACTGTCGTATTTCTTGACCACATTCGTAAGTTTTACGCCCGACATAGCATTCTCCCTAAATTCCGTTCCGGCCTTGTTCTGGAAACAGCCAGTCGGCGGCATCCTTGCCAATATGTGTTGCGGCCCTAATCAGGGCGGGTTTCATCGCTTCCAGCGCGCCAAGGCTGTGGCGCGTTGTGGTGGAGGTAACAGACAGGCCGCCAACCACGCGCCCGGCAGGCGTGAGGATGGGGGCGGCAATGCAGATGATGCTCGGCTCGTGTTCTTCGCGGTCAAAGGAAATGCCGGCTTTGCGAATGGCGGCAAGCTCGGCGCGCAAGGCATCGGCACTGGTGATTGTGTGGGCCGTATAGGCGTGAAAGGCCTGTTTGGGGATCAGGCGCTCTAGCTCCGCCTCATCCAGAAAGGCCATCATCGCCTTGCCAACGCCTGTGCAATAGGCCGGGCCGATTTTTCCGGCTTGCGAAAACATCTCAACGGGCGAGACGGCGTTGCGCTTGTCGACATATAACACCTGCCCGTTGTCGAGCTGGGCGAGATGCACGGTTTCCCCAAGCTCGGCGCTGAGCGCATCGACATAGGGCAGGGCGATGGGCGCCAGCGAGCTTTGCTGCCAGGCCGCATGTGCCAGCCGCACCAGCCGCAATCCGGGGCGATAGGTTTGACGCTCGGCATCATAGGCCAGCATCCCCTGCGAGGTGAGGGTTTGCAAAAACCGATACAGCGTTGCCTTGGGATAGGCGCTGGTTGCAAGCATGTCCGACAGGCGCAAGGGGCGGCCAGCCGTGGCAACCTCATCCAGAATTGCCAGCGCCTTTCCGACCGTGCCGTCCTTATGCGCGTTGTCTTTCATCATTCAAACCTGCTGGGCATTTCACCGAATCTGTTGACAAGCATAGCAACTTTGCGCATCATTTCAATATTCAATACGACGTTTCAAATAGTGGAACGATAATCGCAACAATGGGAGGAATACATGTTGCATTTGAAGAAGACCGCCGGTCTTGCCCTGTCGGTTGCCCTGCTTGCGGGCGGCAGCGCATTGGCACAGCAGCGGACATTGGTGTTCAACACCGACACATCAGACCCCGCGCCGCGCGCGGCGTTTGACCAGTTGATCGCCGATTTCGAGGCTGAAAACCCCGATATCGACGTTGTGGTGAACATGTTCGACCACGAAGGCTATAAAACAGCCATCCGCAACTTTCTGACCGCCGATTCACCCGACCTTGCCAACTGGTATGCCGGCAACCGCATGGCACCGTTTGTAAATGCGGGCCAGTTCATGGATGTATCGGATGTTTGGGAAAGTGCTGGCCTGAATGAAAGCCTGGCCTCGGCCCGCGCCTCGATGACCATCGATGAAAAGCAATGGGGCGTGCCCTATACCTATTACCAGTGGGGCATCTATTACAACAAGGATGTCTATGCACAGGTTGGTGCTGAAGTGCCTGCAAACTGGGATGAATTCATCGCCAATTGCGCGCTGTTCAAGGAGGCTGGCATCGACTGTCTGACCACCGGCACTTCGGCGCTGTGGCCGGGGGCCGGCATTTTCGACTATATGAACCTGCGCACCAATGGTTACGAGTTCCACATGGCCCTGACCGCCGGTGAGGTTGCCTGGACAGACCAGCGCGTGCGCGACACGTTCGCCCAATGGGCACGGCTTGTCGAGCCGGGCTATGTTACCGAAAACCACGCCGCGATTGACTGGCAGGATGCTGCAACCCTTCTGGTGCAGGGCCGGGCTGCCAACTATGTCATGGGCAACTTTGCCGTGGCCACCTTCATGGATGGCGGCATGACCGAGGACAATCTGGGCTTCATGCCCTTCCCGGAAATCACCCCCGGCATTCCGCGGGCTGAAGATGCACCAACCGATACGGTGCATATCCCGGCCGGGGCCAAGAATGTGGAAGACGCAAAGCTGTTCCTGGCCTTCCTTGGCCGTGCAGACACGCAGACACGCCTGAATGCCGCACTTGGCCAGTTGCCAGTGAACAACCAGTCGGAAGTGGGCGATGACCCCTATCTGACCGCCGGTTTTGCCATGCTGTCGGATGCCTACGCGCTTGCGCAGTTCTTTGACCGTGACGCACCTGCTGAAATGGCCAAGATCGGCATGGAGGGTTTCCAGGAATTCATGGTTCGCCCTGAAAACCTTGAAGACATATTGCAGCGTCTGGAAGCCGCACGTCAGCGGATTTACAACTAAGCTAAAGCTGGCGGCCCCGCATTGGGGCCGCCGCACCCATTTGTTTTGCACTTTTCGACAAACCCGAACGCGCCGAGGTAAGCCATGACCATGACAAGCCAACCACCCCGGCAAAGCTGGTGGAAACGTAACCAGCAACGGCTAACGCCCTGGCTTTTTCTGGCCCCCGGCTTGCTGATGTTCGGCATCTATGTGGTCTACCCGATCCTTGAAAGCTTTCGCATTTCGTTTTTTCAATGGGATGGGCTGGGCGAGATGAAATATATCGGCACCGACAATTATACCGAGCTTTGGGGCGACCGGAATTTCGTAACCTCGCTGAAAAACAACGTCATCTGGCTGGTGCTTTACATGCTGGCCGTGCCTGCGGGGTTGCTGATTGCGCTGTTCCTGAACCAGACCGTAACCGGCATCCGGCTTTACAAATCACTGTTCTTCTTTCCCTTCGTGATTTCCCAAGTCGTTGTCGGTCTGATGTTTTCATGGTTCTACGCGCCGAATTTCGGGCTGCTTTACAAGCTTACCGAATGGATTTCGGGCAAGGGCATTGCCGTGCTGGCCGACCCTGATCTGGTGACATATGGCGTGATCGCCGCCGGGCTCTGGCCGCAAATCGCCTATTGCATGATCTTGTATCTGACGGGGTTGAACAATGTTTCAACCGACCAGATCGAGGCGGCACGGCTTGACGGGGCCAAGGGCATCAAGATGCTGTGGTATGTCATTCTGCCGCAACTGCGCCCGGCAACCTTCATTGCCGTGGTTGTCACCGTCATCGGCGCGCTGCGCAGTTTCGACCTTATTTCGATCATGACGAATGGTGGCCCCTTCGGCTCGTCCCGCGTGCTGAGTTATTACATGTATGAACAGGCGCTTTCGGAATATGGCTACCGGATGGGTTACGGCGCGGCGATTGCGGTGGTGCTGTTTGGCATCATGATGGTGTTTATCTCGGGGTTCATCTGGAAGATGGTCCGCGATGAGAAGGGGGGCTACTAAGATGTTTCCACGTCCTATTGCCCAACGGTCGCGCAATGCACGCATTCTTTACCAGGTGGCGCTGCCCATCTCGCTTGTCCTGTGGCTGCTGCCCTTGCTGGGCGTGGCGCTGACCTCGGTGCGGCCCAGTTCCGACCTTGCGGCGGGCAATTATTTCGGAATGCCCAGCCGTATCGCCTTTTCAAACTATTACGATGTTTTTGCCAATTCCCCCATTGCGCAATACATCCTGAACTCGTTCAAGGTGACCATTCCCACGGTCATCGGCGCCGTGGCGCTAAGCTGCATGACAGGTTTTGCGCTGGGCATTTACCGTTTCCGTTCCAACCTGCTGATTTTCTTCATGTTCGTGGCGGGCAACTTCGTGCCGTTCCAGATTCTCATGGTGCCGGTGCGCGATCTGACCCTGTCTATGGGTGTCTACAACACCACTTTGGGCCTGGCGCTGTTTCATATCGCCTTTCAAACCGGGTTTTGCACGCTGTTCATGCGCAACTTCATCCGCGCCCTGCCGCGTGAATTGATCGAGGCGGCGCGGGTGGAAGGCGTCGCCGAATGGCGGATCTTCTGGTATATCGTTCTGCCGCTGATGCGCCCGGCCATTGCCGCACTTTCGGTGCTGGTTTTCACCTTCATCTGGAACGATTATTTCTGGGCGACCGTGCTGACAACAGGTGCCAGCACACAGCCGGTGACGGCGGGGCTATATTCGCTCAACGGGCAGTGGGTGGCGGCTTGGCACCTCGTGTCGGCGGGTTCGATCATTGCCGCGCTGCCGCCTGTGGCCATGTTCTTCCTGATGCAAAAACACTTCATTGCAGGCTTGACTCTCGGAGCAGTTAAATGACCAAAATCGCCTTTATCGGGGCCGGGTCCACGATATTCATGAAAAACATCATCGGCGATGCGCTGCATATGCCCGCGCTGGCCGATGCGACCATTGCGCTGATGGATATCGACGCGACGCGGCTGGCGGAATCGGAGCTGGTGGCCAAAAAGATGGTCGCCAGTCTGAAGGTCGGCGCGAAGGTTGAAACCACAATGAACCAGCGCGCCGCGCTGAACGGGGCGGATTTCGTGGTTGTCGCCTTCCAAATCGGCGGCTATGACCCCTGCACGATTACCGATTTCGAGGTGCCCAAACAGTTTGGCCTGCGCCAGACCATTGCCGACACGCTTGGCATTGGCGGTATCATGCGCGGGCTGCGCACCGTGCCGCATTTGTGGAAAATCTGCGAAGACATGCGCGCCGTTTGCCCCAATGCGCTGATGCTGCAATATGTGAACCCGATGGCGATCAACACCTGGGCGATTGCCGCGCGCTACCCCGATATCAAGCAGGTCGGCCTGTGCCATTCGGTGCAGGGCACGGCGGCGGAACTGGCGCGCGACCTTGGCGTGCCGGTGGGCGATTTGCGCTATCGCGCGGGCGGCATCAACCACATGGCGTTTTATCTGAACTTCGAGGCGCGGCAGGCCGATGGCAGCTATCGTGACCTGTATCCCGATCTGAAGGCAGGCTATGCGGCAGGCTCCATCCCCAAGGAAAGCGAGTGGAACCCGCGTTGCCCGAACCTTGTGCGCTATGAAATGATGAAGCATTTGGGTTACTTTGTAACCGAAAGCAGCGAGCATTTCGCCGAATATGTGCCCTGGTTCATCAAGCGCGACCGGGCCGACCTGATCGAGCGCTTCCGCATCCCGCTGGATGAATACCCCAAACGTTGCGTTGAGCAGATCGCCGATTGGCAGGCCCAGGCCGAACGCTTCAAGGCGGCCGATACGATCGAGGTGAAGCAAAGCCACGAATATGCCGCCACGATCATGAATTCGCTCGTTACCGGCACGCCTTCGGTCATCTACGGCAACATCGCCAACCACGGCTATATTCCGCAACTCGCCGCAGGTTCCGCGGTGGAAGTGCCGGTGCTGGTTGATGGCAACGGCTTGCAGCCCACCGTGGTTGACGACATTCCGCCGCAATTGCTGGCGCTGATGCGCAGCAACCAGAATGTGCAGGATATGACCGTGCAGGCGCTGCTGCGCGAAGACCGCGAGCATATTTACCACGCCGCCATGCTAGACCCGCATACAGGTGCCGAACTTGACCTTGACCAGATCCGCGCAATGGTAGATGCGCTGCTTGTCGCCCACGGAAACTGGTTGCCCGACTGGGCACAGCTAAGGAAAGCCGCATGAAAAAGCCCCGCCGTTCCGCCGCATGGTATGGAAAAAACGACAAGGACGGGTTCATTCATCGCAGCTGGATGAAGAACCAGGGTTTTCCTGACCATGCCTTTGATGGCCGCCCGATTATCGGCATCTGCAACACTTGGTCCGAACTCACCCCGTGCAATTCGGGCCTGCGCGTGCTGGCCGAGGCGGTGAAGCGCGGCGTGTGGGAGGCGGGGGGCTTTCCGGTGGAATTTCCGGTGATGAGCCTTGGCGAAACCCAGATGAAGCCAACCGCGATGCTGTTTCGCAACCTGCTGGCAATGGATGTGGAAGAAAGCATCCGCGCCTATGGCATTGACGGTGTTGTGCTGCTGGGCGGCTGCGATAAAACCACCCCCGGCCAGCTTATGGGCGCGGCGAGCGTCGATCTGCCGACCATCGTCGTTTCCTCCGGCCCCATGCTGAACGGCAAATATCGCGGGCAGGATATTGGGTCGGGCACCGATGTGTGGAAATTTTCCGAAGCCGTGCGCGCCGGTGAAATGACCTTGAAAGATTTCATGGGGGCCGAAAGCGGGATGAGCCGCAGCGCGGGTGTGTGCATGACAATGGGCACGGCCAGCACAATGGCCAGCCTTGTCGAGGCGATGGGGCTGAGCCTGCCCACAAACGCAGCCCTGCCAGCGGTAGATGCGCGCCGCACCGCGCTGGCGCATCTGACCGGCAAGCGGATTGTCGAAATGGTGGAGGAAGACCTGCCGCTGTCGCAAATCCTGCAAAAGCCGAATTTCGAAAATGCTATTCTGATGAATGCCGCCGCCGGTGGGTCCACCAATGCCGTGGTGCATCTGCTTGCGCTTGCGGGCCGGGCCGGGGTGGAGCTGACGCTGAAAGATTTCGAGATTGCGTCCGATATTCCGCTGCTCGTCAACTGTATGCCCTCGGGCAAATACCTGATGGAAGATTTCTGCTATGCCGGCGGCGTCCCGGCGGTTTTGGCCGAATTGCGTGGCTCTCTGCGCAAGGCCAAAACCGTTTTGGGGGGCGATATTGCCGCCTATGCCGATGGCGCGGAATGCTTCAACCGCGATGTGATCTTTCCGCTTGATGCCCCGCTGAAACCGGCGGCGGGCCTGCGTGTGCTGCGCGGCAATCTGGCACCCGATGGGGCAATCATCAAACCCTCGGCCGCGTCGGAACATTTGCTGAAGCATGAAGGCCGCGCGCATGTGTTTGAGAATATCGAAGACATGAAAGCCACCATCGACAGCCCCGATCTGGATGTCGATGAGAACACCATTCTGGTGCTGAAAGGCTGCGGGCCGAAGGGCTATCCGGGGATGCCCGAGGTCGGCAATATGCCCATTCCGCGCAAACTGGTGGAACGCGGCGTGCGCGATATGATCCGGGTCTCCGATGCGCGCATGTCGGGCACGGCTTATGGCACCGTGGTGCTGCATGTCGCGCCCGAAGCACAGGCCGGTGGGCCGCTGGCGCTGGTCAGAACCGGCGACACGATCCGGCTTGACGCGCGCGCCGGTGTGCTGGATTTGCTGGTGGACGAGGCGGAACTGGCCGCCCGCCGCGCCGCCTGGGTGGCCGATGCGCCACATTACACGCGCGGCTATGCCAGGCTTTACATCGACCATGTTTTGCAGGCCGACAAGGGCGCGGACCTTGATTTTCTGGTGGGCAAAGACACGCGCCCCGTGACGCGGGAGAGCCACTAGTGGAACGCTTTGCAACCTTTCATGACCTTGCGGGCAAGCATGTCTTCATCACCGGCGGCGGTGCGGGTATTGGCGCGTCATTGAGCGAGGGTTTCCTTGCGCAAGGCGCGTCGGTATCTTTTGTCCAACGCTCGGATTCCAGCGCATTTGTGGCGGATATGGCCGCGAAATACGGCAATGCGCCGCTGTTCATCCAATGCGATATCACCGATATCGCCGCCCTTCAGGCCGCCATAGCCCAGGCGGTGGATGCTTTTGGCCCCGTCAATGTGCTGGTGAACAACGCCGCCAATGACACGCGCCACAGCCTGGCCGAGATAACGCCGGAAAGCTGGGATGCGGGCCAGAATGTCAACCTGCGCCCGCATGTGTTCGGGGCACAGGCCGTGGCACCGGGCATGGCGGCGGCGGGCGGTGGCTCGATCATCAATTTCAGCTCGATTTCCTATATGATGGGCAATGCGGGCTACCCCGGCTATGTGGCCGCCAAGGCAGGCATTACCGGGCTGACGCGCGGTCTGGCGCGCGAGCTTGGTCCGCAGAAAATTCGCGTGAATGCGCTGATGCCCGGCTGGGTTTTGACCGAACGGCAGATGAAGCTTTGGGCCACCGAAGAAGGGCTCGCCGCGCATCTGGAAAAGCAATGTCTGAAAGAACATCTTGCCCCGCGCGATGTAGTTGATGCGACGCTGTTTCTGGCATCGGACGCGGCGCGCATGATCACCGCACAGGCGCTGGTGGTTGATGGCGGCACGGTGGTGACAGGATGAGCGCCAAAGCCAAACCCGCCTGGGTGGCCGTGGATTGGGGCACCAGCAACCTTCGGCTTTGGGCAATGGGTGAAGATGGCACTGTGCTGGAGGCCCGCGCATCAAATGCCGGTATGTCCGGGCTGGCGCGGCATGAGTTCGAGCCGGCCTTGCTGGCGCAGCTTCAGGGTTGGTTGCCGGAAAGCGGCCGGCTTGCGGTGTTGGCCTGTGGCATGGTCGGCAGCCGTCAGGGCTGGGTCGAGGCGCGCTATCATCAGGTGCCGTGCAAGGCGGCCCCCTTTGAAACCTTGGCCGAAGCGCCGGTGCAATCGCCCCGAATTTCGGTGCTTGTCGTGCCGGGCCTGAAGCAGATGAGCCCGCCAGATGTGATCCGCGGAGAGGAGACGCAAATCGCCGGGCTTTTGGCCGCGCAGCCCGATTTTGACGGTGTGGCCTGCCTGCCCGGAACGCATACCAAATGGGCGCAAATCTCGGCGGGCGAGGTGGTGAGTTTCTGCACCTATATGACGGGCGAGCTGTTTGCGCTGCTGTCGCGCGGCTCGGTGCTGCGCCATTCGATCGCCGAAACCGGCTGGGATGAGGCCGCTTTTGATGCTGGGCTTGCCGACGCACTGGCCCGCCCCGAAGCAATTGCGCGGCGGCTGTTCTCGCTGCGCGCGGAATCGCTTTTGACCGAGTTGTCGCCCCTTGCGGCGCGCGCGCGGCTTTCGGGCCTGCTGATTGGCACGGAACTCGCCGCCGCCAAACGCTATTGGCTGGGGCAAAACCTTGCCATTATCGGCGCGCAGGAAATTTCGCGCATTTATGCGCGCGCGCTGGAAAGCCAGGGCGCATCCGCAAACCTGCATGACGCCACGGGCCTGACACTGGCCGGGCTGACCGCCGCCTACCGCGCGCATTGCGCCACCCGGAAAGGACTGACATGCGCGAACTGATTGCAATCTTGCGCGGCATTACCCCGCCCGAAGCCCTGCCGATTGCTGGTGCGCTGATTGGCGCGGGCATAAGCAAGATCGAGGTGCCGCTGAACTCGCCGCAGCCGCTGGACAGTATCGCCGCCATGCAAGAGGCGTTTGGCGCGCGGGCAGAATTTGGTGCAGGCACGGTGCTGACGCCCGAACAGGTTGACGCCGTGGCCGAAACCGGTGCGCAGCTCATCATATCGCCCAATTGCGACGCGGCGGTGATTGCCCGCACCAAGGCGCTTGGCCTGCAAAGCTTTCCCGGTGTGCAAACGCCAAGCGAATGCTTTGCCGCGCTTGCCGCCGGGGCCGATGGGCTGAAGATTTTCCCTGCCTTCCTGTTGGGCGTGGCCGGGCTGAAAGCCGTGCGCGCCGTGCTGCCGCCGAAAACCCGCATCTATGCCGTGGGTGGCGTCGGGGCCGATGATTTTGGCGCATGGCTTGGGGCAGGGGCGGTTGGCTTTGGCATTGGCACGGCGCTTTACCAGCCCGGCATGGCTGTGCAGGATGTGGCAGAGCGGGCCGCCGCCCTTGTGGCCGCCTATGATGCCAATATGCGTGAAAGCTGATTTATGACAATGGTTGAACTGTTCGATACCACCGCGTGCGAATTGGGCGAGGGGCCGATGTGGCACCCCTTGCGAAATGAGCTGATCTGGTTTGACATTGTCGGCAAGACCTTGTTCGCCAAAGGGCAGGGCGATGCGCGGCGCTATGCGTTCCGGAACCATGTTTCCGCCGCCGGATGGGTGGACAAGGCGCAAATACTGGTTGCCAGTGACCGTGCCCTGCTGCTGTTCAACCTTGATAGCGGCGAACAGCGCGAGATTTGCCCGCTTGAGGCCGACAACCCGGCAACCCGCTCCAACGATGGCCGGGCCGACCCGCAGGGCGGCTTCTGGATCGGCACGATGGGGCTGAAGGCCGAAAGCCAGGCGGGCGCGATTTACCGTTTCTACAAGGGCGAATTGCGCAAACTGTTCGGCACCGTCACCATTCCCAACGCCATAGCTTTCACGCCCGACCATCGCCATGCGACCTTTACCGATACCGCGCGCGGGCAGGTGATGCGCGTCGCGCTCCACCCCGAAACCGGCTGGCCGCTTGGCGCGCCCGAAGTCTATATCGACTTTTCCGGCACGGGCATTAACCCCGATGGCGCGGTGTTCGATGCCGAAGGTTGCTTTTGGAATGCGCAATGGGGTGCATCGCGGCTGGCGCGTTATGATGATGACGGCAATCTGCTTCAGGTGCTGGATTTGCCCACGGCGCATGTGACCTGCCCGGCCTTTGGCGGCGGGCATCTTTACGCCACCTCGGCGCAAGAAGGGCTTGGGCCCGACGCGCTTGCCGCCCAGCCAAGCGCGGGCATGACCTTTCGCATCGCCATGCCGCAGGGCATTGGCCAGGATGAACACCGCGTAATACTGGAGAGCTGAGATGCAGCGCGCATTGGGCGTTTGTTATTACCCCGAACATTGGGATGAAGCGGTTTGGGCGGAAGATGCCGCGCGCATGGCGGCGGCGGGCCTGACCTATGTGCGCATTGGCGAGTTTGCCTGGAGCCGGATGGAGCCACAGCCCGGCCAGTATGATTTTGGCTGGCTCGACCGTGCGATTGCGGTGCTTGGGGCGGCGGGCCTGAAGGTTGTGCTTGGCACCCCCACCGCCACCCCGCCGCGCTGGATGCTCGACCGTCACCCCGATATGCTGGCGGTCGATGCCGATGGGCGGCTGCGCAAATTCGGCTCGCGGCGGCATTACTGCTTTGCACATAAGGGCTATATCGCCGAATGTGTGCGCATAACCGAAGCGTTGGCCAGACGCTACGGCGCCAATCCGGCTGTGGCCGCATGGCAAACCGACAATGAATATGGCTGCCATGACACGACCTATTCTTATGGCCCTTCGGCATTGGCCGGGTTTCGGGACTGGCTGGCGCAGAAATACCAATCGCCCGATGCGCTGAATGCGGCCTGGGGCAATGTGTTCTGGTCGATGGAGTATCGTGAATTTGATGAGATCGAGCTGCCAAATCTGACGGTGACCGAAGCAAACCCCGCGCATCATCTCGACTTTCGCCGCTTTGCATCTGACCAGGTGGTGGCCTTCAATGCCGCTCAGGTGCGCGCCATTCGCGCGCATTCCTCTGCGCCAATTCTGCATAATTACATGGGCCGGATCGTGGAATTCGACCATTGGGATGTGGGTGCGGACCTCGATATCGCCACATGGGACAGCTATCCGCTTGGCTTTCTGGAGGACCGCTCGGACGAGGGCGAGTCTTGGAAAGCCCGCTTCTCGCAGCAGGGCGACCCCGATTTTCAGGCCTTCCACCACGACCTGTATCGCGCCGTGGGCCGTGGGCGGATGTGGATCATGGAACAGCAGCCCGGCCCGGTGAACTGGGCGCCGTGGAACCCGGCACCGCTGCCCGGCATGGTGCGATTGTGGAGCTGGGAGGCCTTTGCGCACGGGGCCGAGGTTGTCAGCTATTTCCGCTGGCGGCAGGCGCCCTTTGCGCAAGAGCAAATGCATTCGGGCTTGCTGCGCCCCGATAGCGCCGCGGCCCCCGGCCTGGCCGAAGCGCGGCAGGTGGCCAACGAGCTTGCCGCAATGCCCGATTGTGCGCCTGCGGTGGCGCGCGTGGCGCTGGTGTTTGACTATGAAAGCGCCTGGGCGTGGACCATTCAGCCGCAAGGACGGGACTTTGACTATTTCCGGCTGGTGTTTGACACCTATCGCGCCCTGCGCCGCCTGGGCCTTTCGGTTGATATTCTGCCGCCCGATTGCGCCGATCTGTCGGCCTATAAGCTGGTGCTGGCCCCCGGTCTGATGCGCCTGCGCGACAATCTGCGCGCGGCATTGGCGCGCTTCAACGGGCTGGCGCTGTTTGGTCCGCGCGCGGGGGCAAAAACCGCCGATATGGCGATTCCTGCCAGCCTGCCGCCCGATATTCCGGGCGTCACCCAACGCATTTCGCGCGTTGAAAGCCTGCGCCCCGGTGCCACGCGCGCCTTGCCCGAAGGGGCTTTCCTGCGCTGGTTCGAACATCTGGACGGGGCGGGCAGTGTGCATCTGGCCACGCAAGGCGGCGCACCCGCTTTGGTGGGTGAAGGCAATATGCGCTATCTTGCAGGCTGGCCCGATGCGGTGGCATTCAGGGCGATCTTGGGTGAATTATGCGTGCAAGCCGGGCTTGAAACCCATGATCTGCCCGAAGGCGTGCGCCTGCGCGACACGGCAAGCCATCGTTTTTTCTTCAACTACACCACCGCACCTGTGCAGGTTCTGGGCCAGTCATTGCCACCAGCGGGGGTGCTTTGGCAGGCATTATAGCATTCAAGCCCCATTGACGCGGCAAATGGCGCTGCTAGGTTGATCTGACCATACGGTCAAATTTGACTCAGTTTCAGCGATGAGGCCCGCCATGAACGCTCCGACACCCACCGTCCCCAATGACCTGCGCGCATTCTGGATGCCGTTTACCGCCAACCGGCAGTTCAAAAGCAACCCGCGCATGTTCGTGGCCGCCGATGGCATGTATTACACCACCGCCGAAGGGCGCAAGGTGATGGATGGCACGGCGGGGCTTTGGTGCGTGAATGCGGGCCACAAGCGCCCCAAGATCGTCGAAGCCATCGCCAAACAGGCGGCCGAGCTGGACTACGCGCCCGCCTTCCAGATGGGCCACCCCAAAGCGTTCGAACTGGCCAACCGCATTATTGATATTGCGCCCAAGGGCATCGAACATGTGTTTTATACCAATTCCGGTTCGGAATCGGTGGAATCGGCGCTGAAAATGGCACTGGCCTATCATCGCGCGCGCGGGCAGGGCACGCGCACGCGGCTGATCGGGCGCGAACGCGGCTATCATGGCACCAACTTCGGCGGCATTTCGGTGGGCGGCATCGTCAATAACCGCAAATTCTTTGGCAGTCTGCTGACGGGTGTCGACCATCTGCCGCACACGCATTTGCCCGAGCAGAACGCCTTTACCCGTGGCCAGCCCGATCATGGCGCGCATCTGGCCGATGATCTGGAGCGGATTGTTACCCTGCATGGGGCCGACAACATTGCCGCCGTGATTGTCGAGCCGATGGCGGGTTCCACCGGCGTGCTGATGCCCCCGAAAGGCTATTTGCAAAAGCTGCGCGACATTACCAAAAAGCACGGCATTTTGCTGATTTTTGACGAGGTCATCACCGGATTTGGCCGTTTGGGCGCGAATTTTGGCGCCGATTTTTATGGCGTTGTGCCGGATATGATGACCGTGGCCAAGGGGCTGACCAATGGCATCATCCCGATGGGCGCGGTGCTGACCACGGCCGCAATTCACGATGCCTTCATGGATGGCCCCGAAGGCACGATCGAGCTGTTCCACGGCTATACCTATTCCGGCAACCCGATGGCCGCCGCCGCCGGCCTTGCCACGCTCGAAACCTATGCCGATGAGGGGCTGCTGACCCGCGCCGCCGCGCTGGATAGCTACTGGGCCGACGCGCTGCACAGCCTGAAAGGTCTGCCGCATGTCATCGATATCCGCAATGCCGGGCTGATCGGCGCGGTCGAGCTTGAACCCATTCCCGGTGCCCCCACAGCCCGCGCGTTTCAGGCGTTTCTGGATGCCTATGACAAGGGCATACTGATCCGCACCACGGGCGACATCATTGCGCTGTCCCCGCCGCTGATCATTACCAAGGCCGAGATCGACGAGTTGGTCGGCAAGCTGGGTGAGGTGTTGAAGGGGTTGAAATAGCCGACAGGTAGAGGCCCCGGGTCAGGCCCGGGGCGGCGCTATCTGGGTGTGCCGTTGCGACCAACCCGCGCCGATTTGGTTTGATATGTTTCCACACAAACTCCGCCGTCCCGGGCCTGACCCGGGACCTCTCCCGCACAGATGCAAGACAGCGGCGCGCATAGTTTCGAGAGGCTGACAATGACTTGTATCATCGCCACATGTTACGAGAAGGCGCCGGTGGCGCATTAAGCATGGCGCAAGGTTTGGCAAATACGGCTGACGGAACGATGCGTTTCAGCGAAACAAAATCGAGTAACCATTTGTTAACGCTATTTTTGCAAAGCTGCGGCGAAACGCTGGGGGCGGTATGATTACGATTGAGGGCAGGCATATCATCCCCATCGGGTGCAGTTGCATTTCACAATTCCAAATTCAGAAACGCTTTGCCGATCATCCGCCGCGCGGCGGGTTCTTTGATTGGAATATTGCCACGCCCGCGGCCAGCGCAAGGGTGATGGAGGCTTATGCCGATGGCAGCCTGATGCCCCTGCTGGCCGATTTCAGCGCCTATACCACGCTGACCCGCCAGCACTATCTGATCAACCGCCACCTGCCGGGCCTGTATTTCTGGCACGAACCCGCGCGCGATATTCTGAACGCCGAAACGCCGGATGCCTTTGCCGCCTTCCAGAGCAAACTCACCCACCAGCTTGCCAATACGTTCAAACCGGGGGCGGGGGCTGTGCATCTGCTTTGGTCGAACATCCAGCCGAATCTGAAGATCGTGACCGCGCGCGTGACCGATGATTGGGGCGGTTTCGGGCTGACATGTCAGGCAATAGACAGGCTGGAAGCAGCTGCGGCACGGCTGTTTGAGGCGCCAAAGCTCTGGTTTGTCATCAACCGCGATAACTGCGAAACGGGGCTGGCCGCGCGCCCGAATGTGTTCGATCTGGGCCTTGAGCGTAGTGCAAAATACATTGGCCCCAAGGGGCATTACGCGCCGGTTTTCAGGTCAATCGCGCAGCATTCAGATTAGCCCAGGCTGACCATTACCGCACCAAGCGCAATAAAACCAATGCCGCCCCAGGCCAGCGGTGACAGGCTTTCGCCCAGAAAAAGCGTTGCGAACACCGCGACAAACACCACGCTGAGCTTGTCGACCGGGGCGACCTGCGCGGCTTTTCCTATTTGCAAGGCCCGGAAGTAGCACAGCCAGCTTGCGCCCGTCGCAATGCCGGACAGGGTTAGAAAGACCAGAGTTTTGGAAGAAAGTGCTGACAGGCTTTGCGCCTTGCCCGTTGCCCAGATCAGCAGTCCAAGCAGCACCGCAACCACGATTGTGCGCAGGAATGTGGCAAAGTCACTATCAATTCCCGCAACTCCGACCTTGCCGAAAATCGCAGTAAGTGCGGCGAACCCGGCAGCCAGAAGCGCCCAGAATTGCCATGAAACCCAAAATGCCGCCATGATGCGCCTTTCGTTTATACGACTCCGATGCCGCGCAACATCACCTGTTTCACGGTGGCCTTTGCGGTTTCCCATTGCGATTTGCTCAGCGGTTTGCCGCCGTTCAGCGTTTCGATCTGGTGGCCGAAATCGGCATAATGCTGCGTGGTCGCCCAAAGCATGTAAAGGAAATATTCCGGATCCACCGGGTCCATCTTCCCCTCGGCAATCCAGCGGTTGATCAGCTCCACCCGCCCCGTTGTCCATTCACGAAGGCTGGTTTCCAGATAATCCTGGATGACCGGCGCGCCGTGCATCACCTCATCGGCCCAGACCTTGGAGCCGTTGGCATAGCGGCGGCTGATTTCCATTTTGGCGTCGATATAGGCGCCAATCCCTTCGGCCGGGCCGATGGCGCTGTCAAAACTATCGGCGGCATGGAGCCAGATTTCGAAAATCTCCTGCACCACGCGGCGGTAAAGCTCTTCTTTCGTGGCGAAGTAATAGTGCAAATTGGCCTTGGGCAGCCCGGCAATATCGGCAATGAGCTGCATGGTCGCCCCGCCGAACCCCGCCTCGGCAAACACCTTTTCGGCGGCAGACAGGATGATCCGCTCGTTCTCGGCACGGATTTTCTGGCGTTTTGATGCATTGCCCTGTGCCACCATTTGCGCCCTTTCGTAAATTTAACTTGATCGTATGGTCAGGCTGTGTAGCCTTCAAGCTGACCATACGGTCAAAGTCTGAGTCGTCACAAGGGGCAATAGAACCCCGCCAAACACGGAGAGAGCCATGTCCGCCCCCCTTGAAAACCTGCGCATCAACGGTGACCGTTTGTGGGACAGCCTGATGGAAATGGCAAAGATCGGCCCCGGCGTGGCGGGCGGCAATAACCGCCAGACCCTTACCGATGAAGATGCCGAGGGCCGCCGCCTGTTCGAGACATGGTGCAAGGATGCGGGTTGCACGATGGGGCTGGACCAGATGGGCAACATGTTTGCGCGGCGCGAAGGCACCGAGCCTGATGCGCTGCCGGTCTATGTGGGGAGCCATCTGGATACCCAGCCCACGGGCGGGAAGTATGACGGCGTGCTTGGCGTGTTGGCGGGCTTGGAAATTATCCGCACGCTGAATGACCTTGGCATTCAAACCAAACACCCGATTGTCGCCACGAACTGGACGAATGAGGAGGGCACCCGTTTTGCCCCCGCCATGCTGGCCAGCGGTGTGTTTGCCGGCATTCACGGGCAGGATTGGGCCTACGCGCGCAAAGACGCCAAGGGCCTGCGCTTTGGCGACGAACTGGCCCGGATTGGCTGGCGCGGCGAGGAAGAGGTCGGCGCGCGCAAAATGCACGCCTTCTTCGAGCTGCATATCGAACAAGGCCCGATACTGGAGGCCGAGGGCATCGATATTGGCGTTGTCACCCACGGTCAGGGGCTGAGTTGGACGCAAATCACCATTCTGGGCAAGGAAAGCCATACCGGCTCCACCCCCATGCCGATGCGCCGCAATGCCGGGCTTGGCATGGCGCGCGTGCTGGAACTGGTCGATGAAATCGCGCGCTCTCATGCGCCCGACGCGGTGGGGGCGGCGGGGCATATCGATGTCTACCCCAACTCGCGCAACGTGATCCCCGGCAAGGTGGTGTTCACGGTCGATCTGCGCAGCCCGGAGCTTGCGGTGATTGAAGATATGGAGCGCCGCCTGCGCGCCGGTGCGCAGAAAATCTGCGACGATATGGGCTTGGGTGTGGAGTTTGAAAAGGTCGGCGGCTTTGACCCCGTAACGTTTGACGAGGCTTGCGTAAGTGCCGTGCGCAGTGCCGCCGAACGGCTGGGCTATAGCCACCGCAATATCATTTCGGGCGCCGGGCACGATGCCTGCTGGATCAACCGCATGGCCCCCACCGCGATGGTCATGTGCCCCTGCGTGGACGGGCTCAGCCACAACGAGGCCGAGGAGATTTCCAAGGAATGGTCGACGGCGGGGGCCGAGGTGCTGTTCCATGCGGTTGTTGAAACGGCGGGGATAGTCGCTTGACCGCGAGCACAAACACCCACGCCGTCCCGGGCCTGACCCGGGACCTCTCTCCACATCCCGAGAGGCCCCGGCGCGGGGGCCGGGGCGGCCATGCTCTTGCTGGCCACACAGCCCAAGCCGTCCCGGGCTTGACCCGGGACCTCGAGCAGGGGAGCGCAGCAGTTGGCATATTTCACCTACATCATGGCATCTCGCCCCGGCGGTGCGCTTTACACCGGTTCCACCAACAACCTGCGCCAGCGCGTCGAGCAGCATCGCAGCGGCGCAACCGGTGGGCATACGGCGAAATACAACATCAGAACGCTGGTCTGGTTTCAGGCGTTTCCGACTTATGGCGAGGCAATGGAGCAAGAGCGACGCATCAAGCGCTGGAAACGAGTCTGGAAGGATCAGTTGATCATGGAGGCCAACCCGAACTGGCGGGATGTAAGCGGGGATATCCCGTTTGATTGAAGGCTCGAGGTCCCGGGTCAAGCCCGGGACGGCGTGGGGATAAACGAGGTCCCGGATCAAGCCCGGGACGGCGTATGGATAATGGCGGTGCATACCGCGCGGCATGTGGCCGCAAGCGAGAACAGGGAGAGACGAATGACCAAAGTCATCAAAGGTGGAACCATTGTTACAGCCGATCTGACCTATCAGGCGGATGTGAAGATCGAACATGGCGTGATTACCGAGATTGGCAAGAATCTGAGCGGCGATGAGGTGCTGGACGCCACCGGCTGCTATGTCATGCCCGGCGGGATTGACCCGCATACGCATCTGGAAATGCCCTTCATGGGCACCTATTCCTCGGATGATTTTGAGAGCGGCACGCGCGCCGCGCTGGCCGGTGGCACCACGATGGTGGTGGATTTCGCGCTGCCGGGGCAGGGGCAGGGGCTGCATGATGCGCTGGCCATGTGGCACAACAAATCCGGCCGCGCCAATTGCGATTACTCCTATCACATGGCGATTACCTGGTGGGGTGAGAAAGTGTTTGACGACATGAAGTCGATCATCGAGCAAGAGGGCATCACCACCTTCAAGCACTTCCTTGCCTATAAAGGCGCGCTGATGGTGAATGATGACGAGCTGTTCGCCAGCTTCCGCCGCCTGGGCGAGCTTGGCGGCATCGCGATGGTCCATGCCGAAAACGGCGATGTGGTGGCCGAGCTTTCGGCGCAACTGCTGAAGGCGGGCAATACCGGCCCCGAGGCGCACGCCTATTCCCGCCCGCCGCAGGTAGAGGGCGAGGCGACCAACCGCGCCATTATGATCGCCGATATGGCCGGCGTGCCGCTTTATGTCGTGCATACGTCTTGCGAAGACAGCCACGAAGCCATCCGCCGCGCGCGGATGCAGGGCAAGCGTGTGTGGGGCGAGCCGCTCATCCAGCACCTGACGCTGGATGAGTCAGAATATTTCAACAAGGACTGGGACCATGCCGCGCGCCGCGTCATGTCGCCGCCGTTCCGCAATAAAATGCACCAGGACAGCCTTTGGGCGGGCCTGCAAAGCGGCAGCCTCAGCGTGGTGGCCACCGACCATTGCGCCTTTACCACCGAACAAAAACGCTATGGCCTGGGCGATTTCACCAAAATCCCAAATGGCACCGGCGGGCTGGAAGACCGGATGCCGATGCTGTGGACGCATGGGGTGAATACCGGGCGGCTGACAATGAATGAATTCGTGGCCGTAACTTCAACAAACATCGCCAAGATATTGAATTGCTATCCGAAAAAGGGTGCGGTTCTGGTGGGGGCGGATGCTGATCTGGTGGTCTGGGATCCGGAGAAATCCAAAACCATTACCGCCAGCAGCCAGCAATCATCGATCGATTACAACGTGTTTGAGGGCAAAGAGGTGAAGGGCCTGCCTCGCTTTACCCTTACCCGTGGGCATGTTGCGGTGCATGATGGCGAGATTCGCACACAGGAAGGCCACGGCAAATTTGTGAAACGCGAGGCCAACACCCCGACCAACCGCGCCCTGACCCAGTGGAAAGACCTGACAGCGCCGCGCCCCGTGCAACGCTCGGGCATTCCGGCGAGCGGGGTTTAGCATGGCTGGCGGCCTGTCAGCAGATGAGGAACAAGCGCTGCAACTGGCGGGTGCCCAGGCCATTGCCTATCGACGCTCTGTGCCGGACAGGCCGGTCACGCCGCGCATCGGGCTTGATGAGGCCGTTGCCCGGTTCAGAACCCCGCTGGATGAAGACGGAATTCCTGCTGAACAGGTGATCAACACTTTGGCGCGCAACGCCGATGACGGGCTGAACCAGATGAGCGGGCCCAATTTTTATGGCTATGTGCTTGGCGCATCCCATCCGGTGGGTGTGGCGGCCGATATGCTGGTATCGGCTTGGGGGCAGAATGCAGGTTCGGCCTATGAAACCCCCGCCATAACGGGCATGGAGCGCGCGGTTTGTGATTGGGTGATCAACCTGCTGGGCCTGCCGGATGACAGCGGTGCAGGCATTGTCACCGGCGCAACCGCCGCCAATATGGCCGGTATCATGGTGGCGCGAAATGCCCTGCTGGCGGCCCAGGGCTGGGATGTTGAAGCCAGGGGCCTGTTTGGTGCGCCCGAAATCCCGGTGTTGGTGGGCGATGCGGCGCATTCCGCCCCCATTGCCGGATTGCGCTATGCCGGGCTTGGCGCGGAACGGCTGGTGCGGGTGCCTGTCAATGCCGAGGGGCAGATTCTGCCCGATACGTTTTTGCACGCCCTGAACACATGCGAACGCCCGCCCTTGGTTGTTTTACAGGCCGGGCAGATCAATTCGGGCGCATTTGACCCCTTTGCCGAAATCATTCCCGCCGTGCATGAAAAAGGCGGCTGGGTGCATGTGGATGGCGCATTTGGCCTTTGGCTGGCGGCGGTGCCGGAACTGGCCGACCGGTTGCGCGGTGTCGCGTTGGCCGATAGTTGGGCGGTTGACCTGCACAAATGGCTGAACGCGCCCTTTGATGCGGGCATGGTCATCTGCCGCGACCGCGCGCCGCTTGTGCGCTCGATGTCGGCGCGGGGGGCTTATCTGCCCGACCTGACCGCACATTGGGAACCGGCAGATTCCACCCCCGAGCTTTCGCGCCGCGCCCGTGGTGTGCCGAGCTATGCCATTTTGCGGCATTTGGGGCGCAAGGGCGTGCGTGAACTGGTGGCGCGCCACTGCCGCCTTGCTGCGCGTGTGGCCACGGCGCTTGGCGCTGTGCCCGGTGTGACGATCTTGAACACGGTTCATTGCAATCAGGTGGCCATAACCTTTGGGCAGGGCGCGGTTGGCGACCGGCAAACCGACGCGGTGCTGAGAATCATCCAGCAACGCGGCAAGGTTTACCCAACGCATGGCGCATGGCGCGGGCGGCATATCATTCGCGTGTCCATCATCGGATATGCGACGATGGACAGCCATATCGACAGATTGATTGATGAGATCACCCTGGCTTGGCAACAGGTTCAGGGCAGTGAAAGATAAAGGTGTTTATGAGGTGTAGAAGCGTGACGACATGCGCTGCGCGCGAACAAGCCAGCGAATTGCAACAGACTGGAAAGACAGAATGACAAAGACAGCAATTATAACCGCGGGCGGTAGCGGCATGGGCGCGGATGCGGCGCGGCGGTTGGCGGCCGAGGGCTATATGGTGGCGATTCTGTCCAGTTCGGGCAAGGGGGCGGCATTGGCTGAAGAGCTTGGCGGGGTGGGTGTGACCGGGTCCAACCAATCCAATGATGATCTGCGCCGCCTTGTCGATGTGACGATGGAAAAATGGGGCCGGGTTGATGCGCTGGTCAATTCCGCAGGCCACGGCCCCCGTGCGCCAGTTCTGGAGCTGAGCGACGATGACTGGCACACCGGCCTGGATGTGTATTTTCTGAATGTCGTGCGCCCAACCCGGCTGGTGGCACCGATCATGGTGGCGCAGGGCGGTGGTGCAATCGTCAATATCTCGACCTTTGCCGCCTTTGAGCCTGACCCGGTTTTCCCGACCTCCGGCGTGTTTCGTGCAGGTTTGGCGGCCTATACCAAGCTGTTTGCGGATAAATATGCGCCCGATAATGTGCGCATGAACAATGTGCTGCCCGGCTTTATTGATAGCCTGCCCGAGAAAGACGAGTTCCGGGTGCGCGTTCCGATGGGGCGCTATGGCAAAACCGGGGAAATATCGGCAACCGTGGCGTTTTTGCTGAGCGAGGGGGCCGGGTATATTACCGGGCAGAATCTGCGCGTTGATGGCGGGATTACGAGGTCTGTATGAGCGAGCATCCAGTTATTACCGCCGAAAAGCTCGGCCTGACGTTTGAAACAAATGATGGGCCGATCCATGCGCTCAAGGATGTGGACCTGACCATCAACAAGGGTGAGTTTGTCAGCTTTATCGGGCCTTCGGGCTGCGGGAAAACCACGTTTCTGCGGGTTGTGGCCGATCTGGAACAGGCCACGGCGGGGCAGGTGAGTGTTAATGGCATGACCCCGCGCGAAGCGCGTCTTTCGCGCGCCTATGGTTATGTGTTTCAGGCCGCGGGCCTGCTGCCCTGGCGCACGATTGGCGGCAATATCCGCCTGCCCTTGCAGGTTATGGGCATTCCCAAAGCCGACCATGCGGCGCGGGTAAAGCGCGTGCTGGAGCTGGTGGACCTTGGGAATTTCGAGAAGAAATTCCCCTGGCAGCTTTCCGGCGGGATGCAGCAGCGCGCCAGTATTGCCCGCGCGCTGGCCTTTGATGCCGATCTGTTGCTGATGGACGAGCCTTTCGGGGCGCTCGATGAAATTGTGCGCGACCATCTGAACGAGCAGCTTCTGGCGCTGTGGCGGCGCACCGAAAAGACCATTTGTTTCGTGACCCATTCCATCCCCGAGGCGGTGTATCTGTCCTCCAAAATCGTCGTCATGTCGCCGCGTCCGGGCCGGGTGACGGATATCATCGAGTCCACCTTGCCCGCCGAGCGCCCGCTCGAAATCCGCGATAGTGCCGAGTTTCTGGCCATTGCGGCGCGGGTGCGTGACGGGCTGCGCGCGGGGCATAGTTATGATTAAGGGCAAGCTGCTTCCCGTCCTCACCATCATCCTTGCAATCATCGCAATCTGGTATGCGATGACTGTGGTGCTGAATGCCAAATGGACCTATGACCAGGCCGCGCGTGCCGGGGTCGAGGTATCATTCTCTGAAATGGTGGCCGATACGATGGGCCAGGAGCGGCCCGTGCTGCCCGCCCCGCACCAGGTGGCGGCGGAGATTTGGAAAACCACGGCCGAGCAGAATGTCACCTCGCGGCGCAGCCTTGTTTACCACGGCTGGGTAACGCTGACCGCCACGCTGCTGGGCTTTGCCATTGGCACCGCGCTTGGGATCAGCATTGCCATTGGCATTGTCTATAGCCGGGTGATGGATGGCTCGGTCATGCCCTGGGTGATTGCCAGCCAGACCATTCCCATTCTGGCCATCGCGCCAATGGTGGTTGTGATGTTCAACTCGATGGGGGTGACGGGGCTGCTGCCCAAGGCGGTCATCTCGGCCTATCTGTCGTTCTTTCCGGTGACTGTTGGCATGGTCAAAGGGTTGCGCGCGCCCGAGGGGCATTTGCTGGACCTGATGAAAACCTACAATGCCAGCGGGCTTTCGGTTTTGTGGAAGCTAAGATTGCCGGCGTCCATGCCCTATCTGTTTGCCAGTCTCAAAATTGCAATGGCCGCCAGTCTGGTGGGCGCGATTGTGGGGGAAATGCCGACAGGGGCCAAGGCGGGCTTTGGCGCACGCCTGCTGGTCGGCAGCCAGTTTGGCCAGCCGCTGACGATATGGTCGGCGCTGATCGGGGCGGCGGTTTTGGCGGGGCTGCTCTTGGTGATCATCAGCATCATCCAGGGCCTGACGCTCAAACGCATGGGGATGGCGCAATGATCCAGTGGTTTATTCTTGCGCTCGCGGTTTGGGTTGTCGCCTTCATGGTGAATCTCTGGCTGGTGCAGCGCAACGATTTTCTGTCGCGCCTTGCCATGCCAATCACGCTTGGCGTGGCGCTGATCGTGCTGTGGGAAGGTATTGTGCTGGGCTTTGACGTATCCCCCATTGTGCTGCCCGCCCCAAGCAGCATTTGGGCGCGTTTCTGGGCCGAAACCCCCACGCTTTGGGCCGATTTCGTGCAAACCTTCGTCGGCGGCGCGCTGAGCGGCTATATCATGGGCTGCGGGGCCGGCTTTGTGGTGGCCGTGCTGGTGGATCGCTCGCCGTTTTTGCGCGCCGGGCTGCTGCCGGTGGGCAATTTCATTGCCGCATTGCCGATTATCGGCATCGCGCCGATTTTCGTGATGTGGTTTGGCTTTGGCTGGGAATCCAAGGCTGCCGTTGTGGTGGCGATGGTGTTCTTCCCCATGCTCATCAACACGGTGGCGGGGCTGCAATCGGCCGATGCGATGCAGCGCGACCTGATGCGCACCTATGCCGCCAGCTATCCGCAAACGCTGCTGAAACTGCGGCTGCCCTCGGCGGCGCCCTTTATCTTCAACGGGCTTAAAATCTGCACCACTTTGGCGCTGATCGGCGCTATTGTTGCAGAATTCTTTGGTTCGCCTATCGTGGGAATGGGTTTTCGCATTTCCACGGGGGCGGGCCGCCTGGAACTTGATATGGTCTGGGCAACGATTGTAGTCGCGGCGCTTGCCGGGTCTGCATTTTACGGCGTGGTTGCGCTATTTGAAAAGCGCGTCACATTCTGGCATCCAAGCCAACGGCGCTGAGACGCCGCAACACAGGGAGACGATGATGAAGAAGCTACTGATCGGAACCGCAATGGGCGCAATGGCGCTGCTGCCCCTTGCCGCAACTGCGCAGGAAGATGTGACCATTCAGCTTAAATGGGTCACGCAGGCGCAGTTTGCAGGCTATTACGTTGCGCTGGAAAACGGCTACTACGAAGAAGAGGGCCTGAATGTAACAATCAATGCCGGTGGCCCGGATATCGCCCCCGCGCAGGTGATCGCGGCTGGCGGTGCCGATGTGATCGTCGACTGGATGCCATCGGCTCTGGCCGCGCGTGAACGTGGCGTGCCGCTGGTGAACATCGCCCAGCCGTTCAAATCATCCGGCATGATGCTGACCTGCATGGCCGATAGCGGCGTGACCGGCCCTGAAGACTTTCCCGGCCGCACGCTTGGGGTGTGGTTCTTTGGCAACGAATATCCGTTCCTTGGCTGGATGGCCGCGCTTGGCATTCCCACCAATGGCGGGGCGGATGGTGTCGAGGTGCTGAAGCAGGGCTTCAACGTTGACCCGCTGCTGCAGGGCCAGGCCGATTGCATTTCGACCATGACCTATAACGAATACTGGCAGGTGATTGATGCCGGCATTACGCCCGAGCAGCTTGTGACCTTCAAATATGAAGACCAGGGCGTGGCCACGCTTGAAGACGGTCTTTATGTGATGGAAGACAACCTGAATGATCCGGCATTCGTTGACCGGATGGCACGCTTTGTGCGCGCCTCGATGCGCGGCTGGAAATGGGCTGAGGAAAACCCGGAAGATGCCGCCATGATCGTTCTGGAATATGACGAAACCGGTGCCCAGACCGAGGCGCACCAGATTCGCATGATGACCGAGGTTGCCAAGCTGACCGCGGGCAGCAACGGCACGCTTGATGTTGCCGATTACGACCGCACCGTTGCCACATTGCTTGGCACCGAGTCCGACCCGGTCATTACCCGTGCGCCGGAAGGTGCCTGGACCCATGCCGTGACCGATCTGGCCTTTCAATAACTGAACATGCGGGGCGCCTTCGGGCGCCCCGCTGCATTTGGCCCGGTATTGGCGTTGCACGCCTTATTTCCTTACTGTTTCACTCGTCTATTCGGTTGAAATTGGCCGATTTTACCAGTTGATAAAATTTCGAATCGCGCCTAGCATTTCCTGACCAAATGATCAGGAATTGGCCAAGCTCAAGAAGCCGGACCCGATCAAAGCCAGAGAGGACCAACAGGAATGGCCAGAATGCAACCGGGTATTGCCGCAGGACGACTGGGCGCCGAGGCGCTGTCAGAAAATTTTTCCGACCTGCATCCGCCACTGGATGCGCATGAGGCGCGGGTGGCGGCAGATCGGTGTTACTTCTGCCATGACGCGCCCTGCATGGTGGCCTGTCCGACCAGCATCGACATTCCGATGTTCATCCGCCAGATCGCGACGGGCACGCCCGAAGCCGCCGCGCGCACGATTTTTGACCAGAATATTCTGGGCGGCATGTGCGCCCGTGTCTGCCCGACCGAAACGCTCTGCGAAGAGGTTTGCGTGCGCGAGGTGGCCGAGGGCAAGCCGGTCATCATCGGCCAGTTGCAGCGTTATGCGACCGATGTGCTGATGGCCAAAGCCACGCACCCCTATACGCGCGCCGCCGCCACAGGCAAAACCGTGGCCGTGGTTGGCGCTGGCCCCGCCGGGCTGGCCGCCGCCCACCGTCTGGCCATGAAGGGCCATGATGTGGCGCTGTTTGATGCGCGCCAAAAGGGCGGGGGGCTGAATGAATTCGGCATCGCCTCGTATAAATCCACCAATGACTTTGCGCAGGCCGAGCTGGACTGGTTGCTGAAGATCGGCGGTATCACCCCGCATTACGGCAAGAAGCTGGGCGCAGGGCTGACGCTGGAAAGCCTGCAGGCCGAGTATGACGCGGTGTTCCTGAGCATCGGGCTGGCGGGGGTGAATGCGCTTGCCGTGCCGGGCCATGATCTGGACGGCGTGCAGGATGCGGTGGAATTCATCGCCACCTTGCGCCAGACAAAAGACCTGTCCACCCTGCCCATTGGCCGCCGTGTGGTGGTTATTGGCGGCGGGATGACGGCGATTGACGCCGCCGTGCAGGCCAAGCTGCTGGGGGCCGAGGATGTAACGCTCGCCTATCGCCGCACGCGCGAGGATATGGGCGCCAGCCGGTATGAGCAGGATCTGGCCGCCAGCCACGGTGTGAACCTGCTGTTCAACGCCGCCCCGCGCGCCATTACCGGCAGCAACAAGGTAGAGGCGATCGAGCTTGACCGCACCGATGCCAAGCTGAAGCCGACCGGCGAAGTGACCACGCTGGCCGCCGATCAGGTGTTCTGCGCCATCGGCCAGACCCTGCTGGGCGCGCCCGAAGGGCTGGAGATTGAACGCCGCAAAATCGTCACCGACACGCGCGGGCGCACCAGCCTTGCCGGAGTCTGGGCAGGTGGCGACTGCGCGCTTGGCGGCGAAGACCTGACTGTGACCGCCGTCGCCGAGGGGCGCGATGCGGCAGAAGACATCCACCGGGCCTTGTCATGATCAAAAACATCAGCTTTCAGCAGATTCCAGTGCGCGATCAGCATCGTGCGCTGGTCTTTTATGCCGGCAAGCTGGGCTTCAAGCGGCATACCGATGCGCCGTGGAAGCCGGGTGTGCGCTGGGCCATGCTGCGCGACAGCGAAGGCGATCTCATCCTTTTGGAAAGCATGAAGGCGGGCTGATATGGCGCATGTGATCGGACTTGGCGGCCTGTTTCTGCATTCACCCGACCCCGACGCGCTGCGCGCATGGTATCATCGGGTTTTGGGGTTGGAATTTGAAAACTGGGGCGGCGTGGCATTGCCCGCCACACGCGCGGCCGAACAGCCAGGCGCGGCATCAGTTTTCAGCCTGTTTGGCGGCGAAAGTGACAATGCGGCTGCTGCGGATAAGGGCTTTATGTTCAATCTGATGGTGGATGATCTGGTGGGTATTCTGGCACGCTGTGCTGAACAGGGCGTGCTGCCTGTCCATCGGGAAGACATGGACGGAATTGGGCTATTTGCCCATATAATAGACCCGGACGGGCGAAAAGTAGAACTTTGGGAACCTGTTGCGGCCAGCTGAACAGCGGCCCGGCAATAGCGGAGGTTAAGACATGGCAGATATTCGTGGAAATTTCGTTGGGATCAAATCACCCAACCCGTTCTGGCTGGCTTCGGCGCCGCCGACCGACAAGGAATATAACGTGCGCCGCGCCTTCGAGGCCGGCTGGGGCGGAGTGGTCTGGAAAACCCTTGGGGCCGAAGGGCCGCCCGTGGTCAATGTCAACGGCCCGCGCTATGGCGCGATCTGGGGGGCCGACCGCCGCCTGCTGGGGCTGAACAATATCGAGCTGATCACCGACCGCCCGCTTGAAGTGAACCTGCGCGAAATCAAGGCCGTGAAGCGCGACTACCCCGACCGTGCGATGGTCGTCTCCCTTATGGTGCCTTGCGAGGAAGAGGCATGGAAAGCAATTCTGCCACATGTTGAAGACGCCAATGCCGACGGGATCGAGCTGAATTTCGGCTGCCCGCATGGCATGGCCGAACGTGGCATGGGCTCTGCGGTGGGGCAGGTGCCGGAATATATCGAAATGGTCACGCGCTGGTGCAAGCAATATACGCGAATGCCGGTCATCGTGAAGCTTACGCCCAATATTACCGACATCCGCAAACCCGCCGAAGCCGCGCATCGTGGCGGGGCCGATGCGGTGAGCCTGATCAACACGATCAATTCCATCACCTCGGTGAATCTCGACAGTTTCGCCCCCGAGCCGACGATTGACGGCAAGGGCGCGCATGGCGGCTATTGCGGGCCTGCCGTGAAGCCGATTGCGCTGAACATGGTGGCCGAAATTGCCCGCAATGCCGAAACCGCCAACCTGCCGATTTCGGCCATTGGCGGCATAACCACATGGCGCGATGCGGCCGAGTTCATGGCGCTGGGGGCGGGCAATGTGCAGGTCTGCACCGCCGTCATGACCTATGGTTTTCGCATTGTCACCGAGATGATCTCGGGCCTTGGCCAGTGGATGGATGAAAAGGGCCATGCCAATCTGGATGCCATTATTGGCCGCGCCGTGCCGAACTGCTCTGACTGGAACAACCTGAACCTCAACTACATCACCAAGGCGCGGATCGATCAGGATGCCTGCATCAAATGCGGGCGCTGTTTTGCCGTGTGCGAGGATACCAGCCATCAGGCGATTACCATGTCGGCTGACCGGGTGTTCGAGGTGCAGGATGATGAATGCGTTGCGTGCAACCTGTGTGTAAATGTCTGTCCGGTCGAAGATTGCATCACGATGGAGCAGCTTGCCCCCGGCATGGTCGATGCGCGCACCGGCAAGGTGGTCGAGGCCGCGCATGGCGATTGGACGACCCATCCGAACAACCCCGCCGTTGCCGCAGAATAGCGCAAATGTTTGAGGGTGCGAATGCGGGGCACCTTGCGATGCTGGTCTTTGCGGCCATTGTCGCAGGCTCGTTCTCGCTTGGCGCACTGGCCGCCCCGCATATCGATCCGCTGGCGCTGAACGCGCCGCGTATGCTGTTGGCGGTGGCGGTGCTGGCGGCTCTGGCGCGGGCGCGCGGTGTGTTGCGCTCCGCCTATTTCGCCGCAGCCTGGCGATATCTGCTGATGGGCGGGCTGATGGCGGGCTATTTTGTGTCGATGTTCTGGGCCTTGCAGCGCACAACCGGCGTGGCCACAAGCGCGGTGTTCACCCTGACCCCGATTTTAAGCGCGATATTTGGCTGGTTCCTGCTGCGCCAGCGCGCCAGTCTGGCCATGCTCGCCGCAATGGGGCTTTCGGCGATCGGCGCTTTATGGGTGATATTTCGCGCCGATTGGGCCGCGTTTCTGGCCTTCGAGGTTGGCATTGGCGAAAAGGTGTTCTTCATCGGCTGTGCGGGCCATGCGCTTTATGCGGCGCTCGTCAAGAAGCTCAACCGTGGCGAGCCGCTGGTCACCTTTACGCTGGGTGTTCTGGCGGGCTGTGCGCTGGTGCTGCTTGTGCTGGGCCTGCCGGCCCTGCTGCGCACCGATTGGGCGGCTCTGCCGGCAATTGTCTGGGTCACGATCCTTTATACCTCGATCATGGCCTCGGCGCTGACCTTCTTTCTGGTGCAATTCGCAGCCATGCGCATCGGGGCGGGGCAGGTCATGGCCTATACCTATCTCATCCCCGGTTTTGTGCTGCTCTGGAACCTTGCGCTGGGGCTGGAGGCAGCACCGGGCGCGGTATGGCTTGGCGCGCTCATCGCCGCCAGCGGCATGGTGGCCCTGTTTGTGGCGGGCAATGCCTCGGCCAGGCGCCTAGCCGGGCTTTAAGCCGCCAAAGAACAACGATTCTATGCTTTGCGCGGCGGTTTTGAAGCGGTCCTTGTCATCGGCCCCCAGTATCACCGAAATCTGCGCATCAAAATCGGCGTAATGCTGCGTTGTGGCCCAGATTGCAAAGAACAAATGGCGCGGGTCGACGGGCTGCAATCGGCCTTGGGCGATCCAACCCTCGATCACCTTGCATTTCTCGTTCACCGCCTTGGCCGATTTTTCCAGCACATCGCCGATGACCGGCGCGCCGCGCAGCATTTCATTGGCGAACAGCCGCGATTCGCGCGGGTATTCGCGCGCCATTTCCAGTTTCAGGCGAATGTAACGGCGAATCTCGTCAAGCGGGTCGCCATCGGGGTTGAAACTGTGCAAGGGCGTCATCCACAGCGCAAGCGTGGCATCCAGCACCGTGCGGTAAATTTCTTCCTTGGAACTGTAGTAATAAAGCAGGTTGGGCTTGGACATGCCCGCCGCCTGGGCGATTTGCTCGATCGTTGCGCCACGAAACCCGTCGGTGGAAAACACATCCAGCGCGGCCTGAAAAATTTTCTTGGCATTGGCACGTTGAATGCGCGTGCGGGCGGGGCGCGGGTTTTGCTCCATCGGGCTCACTTCTTGATCGTTTCCCTATGAAAACAGGATTTTGACCAAATGGTCAAACCGAAAATTGCACCATGCCTAGCCTGGTCCGACCACGCCTTTGCCGGTTATCTTGCGCCCCGAATGGCTGGCATAGGCATGGCGCATCCGGTGGTCGAGCATTTTGCGCGCCAGGCGCAGCAGCTCGGGTGCGAAAGCCGGGTCGGGGGCAAGGTTGTGCAATTCCTCCGGATCGGCCTGCAAATCATACAGCAAGGGCGGCAGGCCCGCGTTGAAATGCACATACTTGAAGCGGCGCTCGCGGATCACGGCAAGGTTGCATTCGGCCAAAGGCAGGCCAAGCGCCGCTTGCGCGATGGTCGGTTCACCAGGCTCACCGAAATCAAGCTCGTAAAAGACATGGTCGCGCCAGTCTTCGGGCGGGACATCGCCCAGATGCCCAAGCAGGCTGCGCCCGTTCATGGCGGCGGGCGGGGTGGCGCCAAGCCAGCTTAGAATGGTCGGGGTAATGTCAACCGCCTCGGTAAACGCGGCGAGCTTGCGGCCAAAACTGGCAGGCCGGTCGGGGTCGCGGATGAACAGCGGCACATGAAAAGCGGGCTCGAACAGCGTTTGTTTGCCCCAAAGGTAATGGTCGCCCAGCATTTCACCATGATCGGCCGTAACCACCAGCAAGGTATTGTCGAGCTGGCCAGAGTCACGCAAATAGCTCATGATCCGCCCGAAATGATGGTCAACCTCGGCCGCCAGCCCCATATAGATGGCGCGCAGCGCCCGGGCATCTTCCGCGCTATCCACCGAAATGCGGCCGCCCAGCCCGAAGATGACGTTGTTCAGATGCGATGCACCGACCGTCGCCTCAAGATAGGGGTGCGCCGCTGCTTCAAGCTGGCGCTTTGCCGCACGGTTTGGCGGCGGCATATCGGCTGGGGCGCAGAGCGTGTTATAGGGCGCGGGCGCGCAAAGCGGCGGGTGCGGGCGGATGAAGGTTGCATGGGCAAACCAGCTTTCATCCTCGCGCACGGCCAGCGATTTGAGCAGCGCATTGGTCAGGAAGGCGGTGTCGCTGTCTTCGGCGGCATAAAAGGCGGGGCTGTTGACCTCGATCTTGCCGCCCGCGTCCGGCACGCCCTGAAAGAACGGCGCAAAGCCCTGGGGCAGAGCGTAGCCCTTGGCCTTCAGATCGGCCTTCCATTCATAGCTTTGCTCCAGCCGCATTTCGACCATTTCGCGAAAGCCGGGCATCAGCCCTTCGTAGGTTTTCAGGTCGGGGTCATTCAGGTGCATTGTTTCGGGGTCGTGGCTGGTATCGGTATAGCCATAGAGCCGCGGCTCTATCCCCAGCTTGCGAAGTTCGCGCGGCAGGGTCGGATGCCAAGCCGCCAAAGGCGTGCCGTTGCGCACCGAGCGGTGGTTGAAGGCATATTGCCCCGTCAGCAGGCTGGCACGGGCCGGCCCGCAGGGGTTGACCACGCTGAAATGGTTGGAAAATACCGCCGAGTCCTGTGCCAGCGCGCGCAGGTTCGGCAGCGGCACCGCATTGGCCAGAGCGCCGAAAATGCAATCGGCGCGCAATTGGTCGAACACAATGAAAAGCACGTTCTTCTGGGGTTCAGGCACGGTGGCTGCGTCCTTTCCGTTCGGCTTCCATCGCCTCTATCGTGCTGGCGATGCTTTGCATTCCATTGGCGATCATGGTTTCGTTGCAACAGCTAAACCCCAAAATCATCCGGTTGTCACTGGCGGGCATCGCGCGGTAGCGGTTGACCGATACAAGCCTGACCTGCCGTTCGGCCAGACGCCGCTCCAGTGCATTCGGGTCGAGCAAACTGTCGAGCCGCCCGACGGTGTGAAAGCCGGTTGTCACCGGGCGCAGGTCGATCTTGCCGGCCAGTTGCCTTGCGCCGTGGTCAAGCAAAAGCGCGGCCCGATGCGCATAAAGCTGGCGCATATTGCGGATATGGGCGGCATAATGCCCTTCGGAAATAAACGCCGCCACAACCGCCTGTGGCAGCACGGGCAGGCCCTGAATGCAGGCCGACATGGTCAGCCGAAACACATCGACCAGCGCATCGGGCACCACGACAAAGCCAAGCCGCAGGCTGGGGAACAGGGTTTTGGCGAAAGAGCCGATATAGATGACCGAACCATCGGCATCGATGCTGGCAAGGCTGGGTTGCAGCACGCCGGAATAGCGCAGCTCGCCATCGTAATCATCCTCCAGAATCCAGGCGCCCGCCGCCTTGGCATAGGCCAAAAGCTCCAACCGCCGCCGCAACGACATGATCACGCTGGTCGGGTGCTGGTGGCTGGGGGTGACAAGCACCAGCCGTGCATCGGGGGCCGCTGCGCGCGCGCGGGCCACATCCAGCCCCTCGGCATCAATCGGCACGGGAATGGTGCAAAGCCCCTGGCTTTTAAGCGCATTGCGCGGGCCAATGCCGCCGGGGTCTTCAAACACAGCCATATCGCCGGGATCGGCCAGCACCATTGCGCAGAGCTGCACGGCCATTTGCGCGCCGTTCACAATGAAAATGCGGCCTGGATCGGCATTCAGCCCGCGCCCAAGCCGCAAATGCTGGGCAATGGCGGCGCGCAGCGGCGCATGGCCTTCGGCGGGGCCATAAACCATATGCGCCGTATCGGAGTTGCGCAAAAACCGCGATGTAAGCCGCGACCATAGCCGCGTGGGAAACGCATCGAGCGCGGGCACGGCGGTGGTGAAGGCGCGCACAAGATTTGGCCGCATCTCGTAGGCCAGCGCCATGATATCGCGCCCGCGGGCCGAAAGCCGGGGCAGGGGCGTGTTTTGGCCCTTGCCGGCCTCGGGCTTGCGCCGCTGCGGGCCGCGGTCTTGCAGCAGTTTGATGTCGGATGACACATAACTGCCATCGCCGGTGCGCGATGTCACGAAACCTTCAAACACCAGCGTTTCCATTGCCTGCACAACCGATGAGCGCGCAACGCCCATATCATGCGCCAGCGCCCGGCTCGAAGGCAGGCGCTGTCCGGCAGCCAGAACGCGGCTGAGAATCATCTCGCGAATTTCCGTGGCGATCTGCACGGGAATCGGAATATCGGTGCCGCGATCCACCAGGATCGTGCTTAGCAATGCCCCCTGCGTGGTTTTTGCCATTGTCCATACCCGTTGATATGTGCGTTTTGCCTAGTGATGCAGCAGTCTGCGCACAAAAAACAGCCAAAAGCATTGGCCTGTCGTTTTTTTTATTAATGGACCTTTTGCGCAATCCATTTACGCACTAGCCTGTGCAGGTGCAACATAGCACACCGGGGCAGACCCGGTAGATGGCCGCCGATAAAGGTATGCCAACCTCAGGAGGGTTCATTGATGACCACTAGCGCCCAATTCTCGGCGTGGCGCCCGTCACACGAATCTCGATATCCGGCACTCCGCGGTAATTTGCGGGGTGTGAGTAAGTTTAGCGATGTCACACAGACGTCGCATCCCACATCTATGTGAATGCCGGCGCGGCGCCAGTCTGGCGCCCCTCGTCACCCAATTGGAGAGAGCTATGAAACGATATCTTCTTGCAACTGCCGCGGTTCTGATGACCGGCACCGGGGCCTATGCCGCCGGTTGTCCGGAAGTCACCGTGGCCGACGCGATGGGTGTGGCACCCGGTGCCTACCCCCAGCAGTTCGATCTGGCCGAATTTCAGGCCAATGCCAACTGCACGCTGACCTTTCAGGAAAACCCCGATATTGCGGAATTCAACGCGCGCATCTATGGCAATGGCGAATTGCCCCCCCTGACCGAGCGTTTGCCCGCCGAGCCGCTGGTTGTTGCCCCCTATGAGATGATCGGATCTTATGGCGGCGTGCTGGACGGTATGTCCAACGCCACGGAATCCGGCACGTCCGACTTCATGTCGGTGCGCCATGTCAACCTCATCCGCTTTGCCGATGATCTGACGACCCTGGTGCCGATGGTTGCCAAGGGTTACGAGTGGAACGACGATTTCACCCAGCTGACCTTTACCTTGCGCGCTGGCCATAAATGGTCGGACGGGGCGCCGTTTACCGCAGCCGACGTGGTGTTCTGGTATAACAACCTGGTGATGGACCCGAATATCATCGAAAGCCCGCGCGATTTGTGGCTGGCCGGTGGCGAGCCGATGGTTGTCGAGGCGCTTGACGATCTGACCGTGCGCTTCACGATGGCAGCGCCAAAGCCCGGCTTTCTTGCCGGTATGGCGGCAGACTATACCCAGCCCTTCCAGCCGGTGCATTTCCTTGGCCAGTTCCACCCCGACATCAACCCCGATGGCAATGCGAATGCGCAGGCCCTGGGGTTTGCCGACGGGTATGAGGCGATCAACTACTATTACGGCGCTTCGGACTGGAAAGACGTGCCCTCGCCCATTCTGCGCGATGCCGCCCGCGTGCCAAGCCTTCCGGCCGCGGTTGTGCCGACGCTTGAAAGCTTTATCACCGTCGAAGACGATACCGAGCATCGCTACTATGTGCCCAACCCCTATTTCTTCATGGTCGATACGGCGGGCAACCAGCTTCCCTATATCAACGGCATGAACGAGCTTTATGTGCGCGACAACGAAGTGCGCATTCTCAAAATGCTCAATGGCGAGATCGACTATAAAACCCAGAACGTGAACCTGCCCGATGCGCCAACCCTGCTCGACGGTCAGGAAGCGGGCAATTACACGATCGATCTGCGCCCGCAGATTTCGCTGCCGGTCATCGGCTTCAACCTCACCCCCAATGATCCGGTGAAGTTCGAGCTGTTCAACAATGTCGAATTCCGTCAGGCCATGTCGCTTGCGATCAACCGTGACGAGATCAACTCGGTTGCCTTCTTCGACCTCGGTGCCGCCATTCCCGCAATCGGGATCGACCCGGCACCTGATTTTGTGACCGAAGAGCAGCGCAATACCAATATTGCCTATGACCCCGCCGCCGCGGCTGCCGGGCTGGATGCGCTTGGTGTTGTCGATGCCAATGGCGATGGCTGGCGCGATCTGCCCGGCGGTGGCGAGCTGATTTTCAACATCCAGTTCTCTACCCAGGGTATTTCGGCAACGGAAGTTGAGCTTGTTGCGCAAAACTGGCGCGATATTGGCGTAAACGCCACGGTGAAAGAGGTGACATCCGACGAGTATCGTGCCGCGCAATCGGCCAACGAGCTTGACGTTGTCACCTGGCGCTTTGGCCGCCCGCTTGCCTCGGTTGGCTCCGATCCGCAGGTCTTTACGGTGCCGTTTGGCGGCTATTTCGATGTGCGCACCGGCATGTTGTATGACCAGTGGAACCAGACAGGTGGCGCGCAAGGCATCGAGCCGCCGGAATGGACCAAGGAAATGGCAGCCGCCGTTCTGGAATGGCAGGCACAGGCACCCGGATCGGATGCCTATAACACGATGGGCACCGCGCTGGTGCAGATGATGCTGGATGCGCAGCCGCTCATCTCGCTCGTGCAGGCGCCGGGGCCGGTTTACCACTCCAACAACCTGCAGAACTTCCGTGCGCCCAATACCTGGTCGTATGAGTATTACTGGCATCTGCCCTACCGTCCGACCCAGTGGTCGCTTACGGAATAGGCCGCCGGGACTGAAAGAAAAGGCGCGTCCCTTGCGGGGGGCGCGCCCGTTTTGAAAGCAACGCATCCATGCCCTTATTCCTACGTTTCGTCGCGGTCCGAGCAGCCCTTGCGCTGTTCACGCTGACAGTGGTGTCCTTCATCGTGTTCTCGTTGATGGAGCTTGTGCCCGGCAATTGCGCGGAACGCTATATCGCCTATAAAAACACCCAAGGGAACATTGTCACCCAGGCCG